>CAMDUB010000018.1 GCA_945878575.1 Phycisphaera mikurensis NBRC 102666
CTGAAGGAAGCCACGGACACACTCGCCGTGCTCGCCGCGTTCCTCACCGTCCGCGCCGTGCGCCGCTCGCCCAATCACCGCTTCGCGTACGGCATCGGCAAGCTCGAGAACCTGGTCTCCATCGCCATCGGCGGCATGATGGTCTTGGCCGCGCTGTACATCACCGCGCACGCCGCGCAACACCTGCAGAAACCGTTGCAGCCCGAAGGCACCCTGCCCGGCGTGATCCTCTTCGGAATCTACGCAGTCATTAGTTTCGTCATCTGGATGCGCACTCGCGCCGCCGCGCGCGCGCAACCGTCTGCCATCATGCAGTCGCAAGCGAAACTCTGGTTCGCCAAAGGAAGTTTCGACACGCTCATGGGTGGCGGCCTGCTCTTTGCGCTCCTCTTCCGCGCCGATGAATGGGCGTGGTACATCGATCCGATCGCATCGCTCGTTGGCGTGTGCTTCCTGCTACATGCCGCATGGGGCATGACATCGTCATCAGTACCAGACCTCTTGGACGCCGCCGTTGAAGAGACCGTGCAGATCCAAATCATGCGCGGTCTCGTGCAACACATCGACGCATACGAGCGGATTCTCAAGGTGCGATCGCGCCGCTCCGGGCCGCATGTTTACGTAGAAATCTTCTTGGAATTCGAGCCGGAACTCCGCATGCGCGAAGTGCAATCACGGATCGAAGCAATCCGCGCTGATCTTGAAGAGCGCGTCGCCAGCACACAAGTGTTGATCTGCCCAGCGAGCCCGCCAGTCGCCGTTATTTCGTGACGCTCGCGCCCGAGGCTGCTGTGCCCGGTCCAGCAGCGGCAGTTTCGCGCAACGCCTCAGCGCGTGCCGACGCAGAGCGGAACAGCGAAGTCAGTCCGCTCAATTCAAACACCTGCTGAACCGGTGGACGGACGGCCGCAAGCCACACCGTTCCGCCGCGCGTACGAGTGCGCTTGATGAGATTAATCAGCGTGCGCAACCCCGCGCTACTCACAAACGAAACATCGCCGAAGTCAAGAACCAACGAACGATGCGTCGTTGACTCGATGGCTGCCACTACCTCACGCTCAACGCGTTCGTAATGGATGGAATCCAAGTGCCCATCCAGAATCGCGAGCGTTGCGTGAGATTGATCGACGATTTCAATAGTGACTTTCATGATCGATCCGAAAGCCGCCGACCGGACTTGAACCGGTAACCTCGAGATTACAAATCACGTGCTCTACCAATTGAGCTACGGAGGCGGTCGCATGAGTCTAGCAGCGGCGAGACCCCCGCTGCACCCATCATCAAAGGGGGCTCAGGGTGTCGCCACCGTGAGCGGCCGCGACTCAATCGGGCAATCGGTCGCCGAAAAGTGGTAGCCGGACGTATACGTAGTCAACTGTTGGCACTGCGAATAGGTGGTGCCGCCGTCCGTACTCAGTTCAAACAGCAGGCCGGACGCCTTCCAGAACTGGAAGGTACTGGCGCGCACGGTGCTGACTGCCATTCCGTTGTACGAACCGGCGATATAGCCATCATTGACGCCAATGACCGCGCTGAAATACTTGTACTTGGTCCAGTCCTTCACACCGCCAGTGGCGGGCGTGTAATTCACCACCGATGTCACTGACCCCTGCGTTGCAGTCAACTGAATCTGCGTGCTCGAAATCACGTACGTCAGTGTGAATGGCAATGTGATGTTCATACCAAGGTAAGTGTTCCCCGTGCCCTGCACCGTGAGTGTGGGCTCGCTCGAGGTGATGCCCTGGCTCTGCGTCGAGTACGTGGAGTTGTTACCGATACCGATGAAGGCGCCAGCCTGACCGCCGCCGTTCGTGCCGGCGTGCGAAGTGATCTGAATCACCGACGGTAGACCGCCCGCCACTTCGGCAGACGGACCAGTCTCAAAGAGATCCAACTCTGGAATCGTGGAATCCGTCGTGCACGCTGAGCCCGGACCGGCGTTCGAGTCACCGTAGTACCAGTGCCCGTAAGACGAATTGATCAGCGCCGGCGTATCCGAACCATCCACGCCGTATCCATTCAGATACAGGTTGGCGTTCACCGGACCGTCCTTCCCAATGATGGTGGAGAAGTCCACGGTCACTGTGACTCGGAGCTTGTCGGTCGAAGTCGATGGACCCTTCAGTAGGTACAGGTTGTTGACGGCAAAGTCTTGCCAGTACTGCGAGTTGTTGTTCTTGTCGTAGATCTTGACTGTGGCGCCGGTGCTGTCCTGCACGGAACTGCCATTCGAAGGCTGCGCGTCGGAGCGCGAAGAGATCGCCCAGTTCAGTGCTGCCGTGTTCGTACCACCATTCCCATTACCGCACGTGCCCCACTTGAACAAGAGGCGACCGAGATCGGCGCCGTCGACCACACCATTGCCGTCAATATCTTCCGGGCACGCGGTGTCACCTGCGGACACGGCCATGGCAACACATCCAAGAAACAGCGCGACAACCGATGCAGAGCGGTGAGATACAAAGCGGTTCATGATGATCAACTTTCCTACGAGTGGGGGATGACAAATACTGCACCACCATGTCTTACCTTCCGTTCAGGGCAAGAAATTGGCGGCAATTACTCCACAGCTTCTCACCCCCCGCGACCGCGCCGTCGCACCGCAATCGCAATAAGCCCCATATCCGCGGGCGAAATGCCCGCCAAGCGCCCCGCCTGACCAAACGTCACCGGCCGAAACTTCCGCAGCGATTCCCGCGCCTCGGCGCCCAGGCCAGGGATGGCTTCAGGGTCAAGATCGGCAGGAATCGGCGACCGCTCGCTCTCCGCATGACGCTTCACTTCAGCACGTTGACGCACCACGTAGCCCTCGTATCGCAGGTCCGTCACCACGCGATCAACGAGCGGCATCGGTGCCGCCACGCCCGCTGCGTGCAATGCGTCGGCCACCGCGGATACCGGTACGTCGGGCCGCCGCGCGCGGTCGCGCCAACGTTCGCCCGTACTTGCATCGACGCGCACCGCCAAGAGCCCCGCGCGGATCGCATCCATACCCAGTACACGCGCCTCGAACGCATCCATCCGTTGATCATCTACTAAACCAAGCTCACGCCCCAGCGGCGTCAGTCGCTCATCAGCGTTGTCAGCACGCAACAGCAATCGATGCTCCGCGCGACTGGTAAACATGCGGTACGGCTCGCGCGGCGTACGCGTCACCAAATCGTCCATCATTACGCCGATATACGCCTGCTCGCGACCGATGCGAACCTCGCCCTCGCCGCGCACGCGTCGCGCCGCGTTGAGACCTGCCACTAAGCCCTGTGCGGCAGCCTCTTCATAGCCACTGGTGCCGTTGATTTGCCCGGCGAGATAGAGCCCCGGCACTCGCTTGGTCTCACACGTTGCATCAATTTGGTGTGGCCACACCATGTCGTATTCAACCGCGTAGCCCCAACGCAGAATTTCTGCGCGCTCACACCCACGCATCCCGCGCACAATTCCTTCCTGCACTTCTGCAGGCAAACTTGTACTGATACCGTTGCAGTACACCTCATCGGTATACAAACTCTCCGGCTCAAGAAAGACGTGGTGGCTATCGCGATCCGCAAAGCGCACCACCTTGTCCTCAAGACTTGGGCAGTACCGCGGTCCGCTCGAAGCTTCAATTTGCCCGCTGTACATCGGCGCGCGATGCAGATTGGCGCGGATCAATTCATGGATGGCCGCTGTGGTTTCAGTGATCCGACAATCAACCTGCGCCAGCCCAGGGAATGCGGCGCGCGCAAGCGATACTGTCGGCAGATCACTGAACGGCACTGGTGGCTCATCACCGCATTGCGGTACCAGCGAATCCCATGCAATGCTCGCGCGCCGCAACCGAGGCGGAGTGCCGGTCTTTAGACGCCCTAGTTCAAATCCAAGCCCGCGCAACATGCCGGAGATACCCACTGCACTTCCTTCGCCCACGCGACCGCCTTCCGTGCGATCCTCGCCCGTGTGCATGAGCGCGCGCATGAACGTGCCGGTGGTGAGCACCACGGCACCTGCGCGCAGTTCGCACACTTCTTGTGGCGCACCTTCAGGCACAAACACTGGCTCGGCCATCTGCGTTCCCTGCACATTGCGCGCTACCGCCGCGTGGTCCACGCGCACGTGCCGCCAACCGGCCGGCAAACGCACACCGCTGCACACGCCATCTTCCACCAATAGATCGTCCACTGTTCCCGCGATCACCTGCACTTGCGCACGCGAAGCAAGCAACCGCTGCACTTCAGCCGCATAGTGATACTTGTCACACTGCGCGCGCGGCCCGCGCACCGCAGCACCCTTCGACATGTTCAGCACCTTGAACAGAATGCCCGCATGATCCGTGGCGCGCGCCATCACTCCGCCAAGCGCGTCAATCTCACGAACCATCTGTCCCTTGGCAAGTCCGCCGATCGCCGGGTTGCAACTCATCGCGCCAATCTTGCCTGGATCCATCGTCACTAACGCCACACGTCCGCCCGCTCCGAGCGCCGACGCGGCAGCCCATGCGGCTTCAACGCCTGCATGACCGCCACCAATGACAATGACGCCGAAGCGCTCCATCCCGGAAGGATAGGTGACTGCGCATGCCCTGCATACGCGCTCGGCACTAACTTCATTCATCCCAGTTAACGAACTAAGCGCGCGCGCCCCGGCACAACCGGCTCTCGCAGAGCATCGATCTCACCACCAAGGTGCAACTTTGACACGCTGCTTGCGGTCACCGAATCCACAATGGCAGTTCGCATGGACACTATCGCGCCATCACTGATAATGACTCTGCTCTGTGGCGCATAGCAATGACCCCCAATCGATATCACAGCCGTGTCCGCAATGGTCCAGTCTGCCGGTGCTCCGCGCTGGACGATGTTGTGACCAGGCCAGTTCTGCAGGGCATTCCCTGCGGTTCCTTGCAGTGAACTACCTTCGGAAAGATTGAGCGCCGCACCATCTCCAAGCTGAATGGTTGCTGCATCTAACTGAAGAACTGCCGAACCAGATAGCGAGATACCCATCACAAACTGATGCAACCCTTCATCAAGAATGATGGTTCCACTCGACGCCACCAATCCTAAATGCACGCCCGGCGCAACATGAGTGAATCCCATTCCATCGTGATCAATCGGTTCCGCTATGCCCGCAGTGATGATGGGCATGGTTGAAGAAGCAAAGGGATCCTCAGGTATATCCGTCTGATTCTTGATAGCACCATCAATCCGTGTTGCGCTTGTTTCGTCCAGCGTCCCAGGAACTCGGACAATTGGAACCTCCATGCGAGCTCCACCAGCAAGCCGTACTGCCAACTGACTACTTGAGCTCACCGTCACTCCACCACGCGCAGAGAGCCGAGCGGAACCTTCCATGTCAATCCCTGACCCAGAATCAGCCATGGTCAGTAATGACGTGATATGACGGGGTGGGTTGTACATGGCAATGCTGGTCCGCTCCACGGACACTGGCGACGCCTTGAATAATCCCGAGAAAATGAGCGATGGCGCACCGTTTGGATGACCAGCAGCAAACCGAACCGTCACTCGTGCTGCCGGCCCACCGTTTACGTTGCTTGAAAATGCACGGGAATCTTCGTCCCAATCGCCAAACTCAACATCTCCACCTCCTGCGGGTCCGTCAGCAATCTGCACAATAACGGGACCATTCGGACCACGATTGGTCGCCGCTGCAGCCATCGCATCTGCGCGGACAACATCAGGACCGTCAGCATGCCGAGCGGCCGCAGCCAAGGCGATAGCGTCAGCAGCGTTCTTGGCTCCGTTGGCAGATCGGACCACGATGCCAATTTCAAGCCCGAGCCAAGCAAGCATGAGCACCACCGGCAACACCACAACAACATGAATGGTGGACACGCCTCGGCGCTGTTGGCGCGAGGAACAAAGATATCGGTGCCAACTAGGCATAACTTGGAGGATGTACTGTGGGGAAGCGATATTGAATGTTATTCTAAGTTCAACTTCCGCCTGCTCCAACCCATTCGTTTCTAAACATCTGGCATGACCACCACCATCCTTGCAATCGCAAGCCCCATCGCGGCTGAAGGTATCCCGGCGTGGACATGGCTTTTGCTGATTGCCGCCGGAGTGGTGGCATCGGTGACAGACCTGCGTCACACCCGGATTCCAAACTGGCTCACCCTGCCGCTCCTCGGGGGTGGTCTGCTGTATGCCGTGCTTCATGGTGGACTTGCCGGGCTCGGTCAGGCCGCCGCGGGAGCGGGTATCGCTGGATTTGCAATGATCATCGGGTACATCATGTTCGGTGGCGGAGCGGGTGACGCGAAGCTCATGATGGCCCTCGGGGCATGGCTCGGATTCGATGCCTCAATCATCCTGACACTAGCCGTGACCGTTACCGGATTTATCCAAGCCATGGCAGCCGTCATTAGCCGCGGTGGTCTGAAAGATGTTCCCCTCACGATCCTTCACAGCTTTGGCATGGTTCATTTCGTTACGAAGCAGGCTCTAAGAGGCAAGTTCATCGGGCCAGCGGAATCCGAAGAAACTAGCGAAAATACAATACGTCGGCCACGCCCCAAGGGATGGATCCCCTACGCCCCGTCCATCCTCACAGGAACTATCGCGGCTTGGTGGTATTGGGAACACTACGGAGCACTTCGTTGACCCGCCGCCATCGCGCATTTCGTCGCGGCGCCGAAACCGTCGAACTAATGGTCGCTTTGCCCATTCTGCTCCTCGTGATCTTCGCTGGATTCGAGTACGGATGGGTGATCCTCCGCAGCATCCAGATAGACCATGCCGCAAGGCTCGGCGCGCGCCAATCCGCGCTCTCTGGTGCCACCGCCGAGAGCATTGAAGATTCAATCCGTGCTTCGCTGAATGGGGTTGGAATTCCAGGTGCCACCATCAGCTTTACTCCTGCAGATCCCTCGTCCGCCGATGCGGGAACATCGATCACTGTGGAAGTCCAAGTTGACTATTCCAATGTCCAACTCCTCGGATTGAGTAGTTTCATGCCCCTGCCGCAGACCCTCCGAGGTCGGGCATCGATGGTGCGCGAACCCGACTCCTAAGCAACGGCGTTCCAATCTTTCAGTTGGTTATCGGTCACCAAAGCTGCTCCGGTGGTGCATTTCCATGGCACCAAACCCTCTGTTCCCCGCCCGACTTTTGCGGCATTCCTCCCAAAACGCCGATAAACCCTGCCTGAGCCGATGACGCGCTCATGCGACTGGATATGCCCTAGATGTCAAGAAACAGGCTGCTCATCATCGGCGTCGCGTTGTCAGTCATGGCAGCGATCTTGGTCTATGCCGTTGCCTCCAAGTTCAGTGACGGCGGTACCCCCACCGTTCCCCGCACATCGCAGCCAATGGGATATGCCACTCGAGAATTGCCAGCTGGGCATCTCGTGGTAGCAGCAGACTTGCAATCAGACCGTGGTGTTAAAGATTCCGCAGGAGAGCGCGTCTACTCTGCAGGCGGCGCAGCCGAAGGACGAACACTCGTGACTGCGGTCCAAAAGGGTCAACTCATCCGCGAGGATGATCTGGCTGCACGTGGTTCAGGTGAAGCAATTGCTAGTCAACTTGAGCCTGGCTACCGAGCCATCACTGTCACCCTGCGCGACACTGGTCCGGGAGTTGCTCTCTACCCAGGCGCCATGGTTGATGTCTTAGCAACACTCGAAGTGCCCATTCGTGGCACAAGCCAAAAAGAAACTATCACGCGCACCGTGCTTGAAGGAAGCCGTGTGCTTGCCGTCAATAATGAAGCAGTTGGTACGCGCGTTACCAGCGATCGCAAGCAGGATCAACGTCGCTTAAGCGTCACGCTTGCAGTCACACCCGACCAAGCTGCACAAGTAGAACTTGCTAGTACACGCGGCGTGATCGGAATCACTCTGCGTTCGTCTGACGAAAGTGCTGCTGGCAAAGCAGGATCCGTGCCCGCTTCTGCAAACACCGTCATGGGACGTCAGATCCAGCCAACTGATGGCACCGCGTCATCACAAGGCGAATCATCATCCTCGCGCAGCACGCAAGGTGCGTCAAACTCTGCATCCGGTGTTGATACTGCCGGACTTGAGTTTCGACTGTCACAGTTCTTTGGTGTCGATCTCAAAGTCGAAGACATCGGTGGAACAATTGCATTGCGCGGCTCAATGCCCAATGTGGCCACCGCAGTACAGGTACGAAACTTTATGACATCCACCGGACTTCGCTGGGTGGATGTCACGCGGATCGCGGGCGTTCAACAGGTGCAACTCAAAGTTCGTATCGCAGAGGCAAGCCGCACTGCCCTGCGTGAACTTGCTGCGGGTGCACTGATCGGCGGCAACAGTGTGTTCGGTGGAGTGCAGTCGCCGGGCGGCACGCCCTTCCAACCCGTAAACATTCAGCCAAGGCCTGGTGCGCCTGTCGGCGATCCGCAATTCATGTACGGCAACAACCCAGTGACGAGCGCCACCACGCTCTTTGCTGGCGTCACTGGCGCAGACCTTGAGGTGTACCTACAGGCACTTAGCGAAAATCGTTACATCCGATTGCTGGCAGAGCCAAACCTCGTTGCAGTGAGCGGCGAAAGTGCCACGTTCCTCGTTGGCGGTGAGTTCCCCATTCCAATCGTGCAAGGCTCGGTTGTTGGCGGTGGTAGCACCATCACCATCGAATACAAAGAGTTTGGCATCCGTCTCAACTTCCGACCAGAAGTCCTCGGCGATGGCAAAATTCGCCTCGAAGTAGCACCAGAAGTCAGTGAACTCAGTCAAATCGGCGCGCTGAACCAGAACGGGTTCACCATTCCAAGTTTGGTCACACGCCGTTCAAGCACCACCGTGGAACTCAGTAGCGGTCAATCATTTGCCACTGCTGGTCTGTTGCGTAGTTTGGAGCAAGCCACCGTTGCGCGAATTCCGGTGCTTGGAGACATGCCTGTATTTGGGGCACTCTTTCGCAGCGTTCGCTATGAACAAGCGCAGACCGAACTGGTGATCATGGTCACTGCCAATCTGGTCGAGCCACTCTACGACGGCATGGATCGCCCCATGCCCGGCGACTTGCATGAGGCTCCGAATGATTGGGAACTCTTCATGAATGGGCAGACTGCTGGTGCTGTTGCCATCGGCAGTCCCATGGCTCGACTGAAGACCTTGGGCTTGGAAGGTATTCGCGGTCCGGGCGCTTGGCGCCGCCCCGATGACTCTCGAGCCCTCGCTGCCGATCCGTTGCCGACTGCTGGCAGCGCCAAGCATTCCGCGCCTGCCGCTACGCCAGCGTCCGCCGTAGTCGAAACGCCCACCGCTACAGCCATTCCAGTTGCAAGTGCCGCCAAGAGCGAGACTCTCACCCCGTGAGCACTGGCGAAGCATCGACTCCCGCCCACATGAAATCGACCGCGTTGCGGCGCGAATTGCATGAGCGACTACTGGCGACATTTGACTTCACTGCTGCAGCCAAGCTCAGTCGTGAACAACTCATTACGCAGTGCAGTGCTCGGATTCAGGAACTCATTGAGCGATCTGGGCAAGTAGTTTCCGACGATCTCCGCGCACAATTGGTGCAGGGCGTACTTGATGACATCTTTGGCCTCGGACCACTTGAGCCGCTGTTTGCGGATCAGGAAATCACCGACATTCTGGTGGTAGGTGCCGACCGCATATTCATTGAGCGTAAGGGCAAGTTGCACGAAAGTACTGCCAAATTCCGTGACAACGCACACCTCATGCATGTCATCCAGCGCATCGTTCGCAATGCAGGACGAAGGATCGACGAACGTTCCCCGATGGTTGACGCTCGCCTACCTGACGGCTCGCGCGTCAACGCCATCATCCCGCCACTAGCGGTAGACGGTGCGCAACTGAGCATCCGACGCTTCCCTACCCGCGCGCTGGGTCTCGATTGGCTTGTGCAGCAAGGAACCCTGCACGCCGAGACCGCTGCTCTACTCCGCGCCGCGGTTGCCGGACGCCTAAACATCATCATCTCTGGCGGTGCAGGCGTCGGCAAGACAACGCTCCTCAATGCGGCATCGGCATCACTTGGTCCGCGCGAGCGCGTGATCACCATTGAAGATGCGGCAGAGTTGCGACTTGAAGGCGTGCATGTGGTTCGACTCGAAACGCGCGCTGCCAATGTAGAAGGTGTGGGCGCAGTCGCCGCTAGCGATCTCTTGCGTAATGCACTACGAATGCGCCCAGATCGCATCATCGTTGGCGAGTGCCGCGGCGCTGAAGCGTTCGACATGATGCAGGCGATGAACACTGGTCACGAAGGCTCCATGACCACGCTCCACGCCAACGGCGCGCGCGATGCGCTGCATCGGCTGGAGTCCATGTTGGCCATGGGTGGCATGGACATGCCATTGCGTGTACTCCGAGACTATGTGGCATCTGCCATCAACCTAGTAGTGCATGTCACACGGCTACCGGACGGGCGTCGTGTTGTCAGCGAAGTGTGCGAAGTTGGTGACGCGAATGAAGAAGGCGTGAACGTTCGCATGCTGCACAAATTCCGAATCACCCGCGTACATGGCGAAGAAGTAGAGGGTGTCTTCGAATCCACCGGGGCAACACCCAACTTTCTTGATGGACTTGCTTCGCGCGGCATCACACTGGACCCCAAGATGTTCATTGCGGGCGCCCTTCGTTCAGAGGGATCGGCGTGAGCGGCTTGAGCCCCGTGTTTTGGGCTCCACTACTCGCTGCAGTTAGCGTGGGTGCGGCATGGTATTTCTTGGTAGTTCGGCCAGAACGAACGCTCGGGTCGCAACTGGGGGCGCAACTGGGGGCGCAACTAAGGCCGCAACTCAAGGCTGCCGCGCGTGCGACTCAATCACGCATGGTTCTGTTTGTAAACCACCCGCGCGTTCGGCCGTACCTTGGATTGCTCACGGCCGGAATCATCTGGATCGTTGGAGGTCGCGGCGGACCAGCCATGGCAGTTCTTGCCGTCTGGTATGCCACGCGCACAATCTTGCGAATACGGTCGCGCAATCGGCTTGCCGTTGAACAAGAGCGATGTGCACTTCATGCCATCAGCACTGCAAGCCGAGCATTGCGCGCGGGTATCCCAATCACTGGAATGCTGCAGATTCTTGCAACTGAAGGTGAGGGCGAGGCCGGGAAGGCATTTCAGGAAATCGTGCAACGCGACAATCTTGGCGAGGAACTACCCGCGAGCGTGCGTGGTGTCCTGCTGACTTCGCCGATTCCTGCATTGCGTGCATTTGGACTTGCGCTCCTTGTGCAAATGGAAGCGGGGGGAAACATCGCAGATATCACCGATCGACTGGCTCGTTCCCTCATTGATCGAGGGCGAGTCCGTCGTCGCGCAAAGACCATTGTGGCCTACGGACAGACTGCTGCAAACATTCTCGCCATGACTCCTGTGATTGCCGTGACGCTCATGTCCATGAATGTGGATGGCTACTCAGAATTCATCTTGAATCGCCCTGCTGGCAATGCCATTCTTGGCGTGTCCGCACTGATGCTTGCTCTCGGACTCGTCTCCGTGCAGCGCATCTGTCGAATTGAATTGGCTCAAAGTGCGAGGGCATCATGAACAGTGCCACGTCGTCGTCCGTCGATTCCCCCGCAGTGGATGTGGCTGTAAAGGACACCATGGTGGTGACCTTGCAGCGACTTCTTCCGACCGAAACGATCGCACCGGCCTACCACCGCAGGCTCATTGGGGCTGGAATTAGTGACGCCAATGTGCAGTCGGCATTCCTTGCGATGCACGCCTTAGCCATCGGCGTGGGCGCGCTCGCTGCTGTCTGGGTAGTAGTCGATAAGAATCCGTCAGTCACAACATGGTTTCCCGCTGCCATGCTTGGCGGGTTGGCAGGTTGGTGGATTCCGAAGTCGTGGCTTGCATCAAAGGAGATGCAGCGACGCGTCGATATTGCAACCGACTTTCCAATCATGCTTGATCTTCTGCAAATCTCGCTTCAAGGTGGCATGGGACTTCCAGCCGCTTGGGATGTGGTGGCTTCCACGCTGGCTGGCGCTGGCGACCCGTTGGCTTTAGAGATGCGAAGAATTGACCTAGAAATCAACTTGGGGACAAGCTGGAAATCCTCCCTGTTCGCTGCATCGGAACGGACCGGCGTACCGGAGTTCCAGGCACTTGGGTCACTTCTTCAACAGACTGAGCGATTCGGCACCGAAATGTCGACGATGATCCAAGTGTTGTCAGACTCGCTGCGACACGCGGAGGTCGAATCGCTTGAGGAACGAGCACATCGAGCCTCGGTGTTCATGCTCGTGCCACTCGGAGTACTGCTTCTTCCTGCAACACTGCTGCTCATCGTTACTCCACTCATCAGCATGCTCCTTGAGACCCTCGAAGGGACTACTGCCAACTAAGCCCACCCTGGCACCTGGAACCTCCATCAATGTCATTGAGAAATTACCTCTTTCGTCTACCTGTCGCCGTCACGCTGAGTGCCGTCTCACTCTTGCTCATCGGTTGCAGTACCGCCCCAAAGATGGCGCCCGATCGGCGCGTCATCGATGATGATGTGCAGTACGCAGCCGACCAGCAATTTGTGAAAGATCCCTTTGATGAGCAAGCACGGCTTGGCATGGTTCGGCAGCGAACGCTCGTTGAGGCTGACTTTCAAATTGATTCCGCAACGCTGTCTCCCCTTGGTCGCAAAGATGTCACCATCCTTGCCCAAGCGGTTCGCGAAGACGGCGGCAGCATCTCCGTTCGAAAGGGTTATGTCAGTCAAGAACTGTATGACGCACGGGTCGCCGAAGTTCGCGCGCGGCTGGTTGCCGCTGGCATTCAGCTGGACCGGATCGTGATTGTCGATCGCCCCGCGGGCGGTACCGGAGAGGCAACTGCCGAGGCACTTGTGATTCGCAAAGATATCCGCAGCACACCGTTGCCGAACCCGAGCGGTCAGAAACTGAATCCGCAGGGCGGCTCGAGCGTTATGCAGGGGAACCAGTAACTATGAATAACAGACCAATCATGTTTCTGACCACTCCAGTGGTTGCGTCTTTGCTGCTCTTGGCTGTTGGTTGCCAGGCCACCGAGGAAAAGCCCAAGGATTGGTTTGAGGGTGGACCGATGCAGCCAGCCACGGCGGACACCTTGCAAATGACCGCGCGCGTCCTGGCAACCAAAGGTCGCACCGAACAGGCCGGGTTCCTCTTGAACCGCATGATCACCGAGTTCCCAGACCATCTGGGTACGTACACGGAAGGTGCCGAGATACTTCTCATCGAAGGACGAGTGGCCGAGGCGATCAAGTGGCTCGACCGGGGCCTCGCGAAGTACCCCAATCAATCGATCCTCCTGAATAACCGCGGGATGTGCCACCTCCTTGCTGCCGACATCCCTGCCGCGACCCGCGACTTTGAGACGGCCTATGCCGCCGACCCAGCGGACGCCGACTACGTCTCAAACTTGGCGTTGGCCAAGGCACTTGCTGGGGATGAGACCGGCGCGGCGCAACTCTGGACCCGGGTCGTGCCACCCTCGGATGTGGAGTCGAACATCAAATTGAGTCGGTCGGCGCGCGCCAAATTCAAGGCAGCCAGCCAGTAACACGCCGGGAAAGTGTTGCGAAACCAGCTGCGGGTGCGCCCGTAAGCGGTCAGTCAAAATCCTTCGGGGGCAGTCGGGATTCTGCGCGCTCGATCGTTCAGAAATAAATTGAAATCTGCATAAATAGCGTTAATGGACTACACCGTTACGCAATTGTGTGCAGTTTGCATGAAGACTCCCATTTGATGGTTGCCCATCAACACTTAGAACGCTAGATTTCCTCGTTCGATACTCTCACAAGTTGTGAGGGGTCGGATTGTGCCCCACTTAGTTTCATAACAGGAGACATCACTATGACTATTGCAAACAAGATCATGAACTTCATCAAGGACGAGCGCGGCGCTGAAGTCACCGAGTTCGCCGTCGTAACCCTCGTTGTTGCTGGTGGAGCAACCGTTGGTATGCAGGCCACGCGCGACAAGTTGGCTGACAAGAACGCTGACATGCTCGCAGCGATCGATGTTCCTGCTAACCCGTAATACGCTCATCACCGTATAACGCAACTCAAGACCTCGCCAAATTGGCGGGGTCTTGCTCTTTTTAGTCTTTCATAATCGGCATGGGCGCGAAGAGGGCACGTAACCACCTACACTGACCGCCCAATGTTCAGTTCCATCACGCTCGGATCATCCCGCTCGCCCGTCGTTATCGTAGGGGTCACCTCTGACGGGAAAACGGTGCCGGCCACCCATGCAAAGGTGCAGGCTGTTACCGACGCGCTTGAGACCCCGGGCTTCACTGCTGACAATGGTGAAGTGCTTGCAGCAGGAGCCAAGCATGTGCTGTTGGGACTCGGCGACCCCGCCCTGCTCACCGCCGCCACCGTCCGCGTTGCTGCAGCGAAGCTGATCCGTGTCCTCGACCGGCGCAAGGACAAAGCCATCAGCGTGGATCTCTCCGCGGGGTTCCCAAAGAACCGCACCGATGTGGAAGTGCTCGGCCGCGCGTTCGCCGAAGGTCTTGCCATGGCCAACTGGCGCGTTGATCACTTTGACGGCGCTGCATCGCGCAAACCAGAGCGTGGCGGCGCGTTGGTGATCGACTCCCCCGATGCGGACTTCGCTGATGGCATTCGCCGCGGGCTCCTTCTCGGCGGCGCAGTGAATTACGCCCGCACCATCGGCGCAACGCCTCCCAATATCTGCAACCCCGCCTGGGTTGCCGCGCAAGCCAAGAAATTGGCAAGCGACACCGGCCTCAAGTGCAAGGTCATTGATCATGCGCAAGCCAAGAAGCTGGGCATGGGTGGCTTGACCACGGTGAGTCACAGCAGCGTCGCCAAGGGCTGCCTGATTCACATTTCGCACATCCCGCGCAAGCGTTCGCGCGCGGCCAAGGGCAAGCGATTGGTCTTGGTTGGCAAGACCCTCACCTATGACACCGGCGGCTACAGCCTGAAGGTGAACAACGGCATGAAGGGCATGAAATACGACAAGTTGGGCGGCTGCGCTGTGCTTGGCGCCATGAAGGCGATTGCGGAACTGAAGTTGCCGATTGAAGTCCACGCCCTGCTCGCGGTTGCTGAGAACATGGTCTCCGGCGACAGCATGCGGCCGGATGACATCATCACCATGTACAACGGCGTCACCGTTGAAATCACCAACACCGATGCCGAAGGGCGCCTGGTGCTTGCCGACGCGCTCACCTACGCGGAGGAGGACTTGGAAGCCACGGCAATCATTGACGTTGCCACGCTGACGGGCGGCGTAGTGGTCGCGCTTGGTCACTTCTGCGCGGGTTGGTTCTGCAACGACGAAGGCCTATCGAAGGCAGTGGAAGCTGCCAGTGCCGAAAGCGGCGAGAAGCTTTGGAAACTCCCGCTATGGAAGGAGCACAAGGACTTCATGCGTGGCCAACATGCAGATCTGATCAACTCCAATCCACAGCGCAGCGCGCACCCAATCCAGGGAGCAGCGTTCCTGAGTTACTTCGTGGACGAGAAGACGCCATGGGCGCACATTGACATCGCGGGCGTGGGCAACATCGATAGCGCCAACGACGTATGCGCCGCCGGCCCCACCGGCTGGGGCGTCCGCCTCCTCACCGACCTCGTCGAACAACAATCAAAATAGTGCCGTTCCTCCCGGACCATTTTGTCTGGTGGCGGGCGGGCTTCTTAGATCTCGACGATCAAGCAACCAAATTGGTCCCGTTCCTCCCGGACCAATTTATTTGCTGGGGGCGCGGCCTTCTTCGATCTCGATGATCTTGCGGATGCGGCGCTCGTGACGGCCGCCTTCGAAGTTCGTCTTCATGAAGGTGTCAACGATGCGCTTGGCAAGCGTGGTACCCGTGAGGTCCGCGCTCAGGCATAACACATTGGCATTGTTGTGAGTGCGACTTAACTGCGCACTCAACTCATCCTGCGCCAGCGCAGCCAATACACCCTTCACCTTGTTCGCGGCTATGCACATTCCGATGCCGGTACCGCACATCAAAATGCCGCGGTCCGCCTGGCCATCAGCAACGGCGCGCGACACCAGGTAAGCAACATCCGGGTAGTCACACATGCTGCCCGCACAATCGCCCAATAGTTCCACGTCATGGCCATCAGCCTTGAGGTGTTGAACCAAGGCAGAAACGGTTTGGAAACCACGATGATCGGAGCCAACGGCAACTCGCATGGTGCCACAACTGTACCCCAAGCACGCCGCCCCGCGCGAAGCACGCTCGCGCGTGGCGTCACGCGCGGTTCTAGAGCAATTCCTTGAGCCGCCCCGGCAACACGCGCGAGAGCCGCCCCGCCAACGCGTCGTACGCGGCCTGCCCCATACCGATCGGATCATCAAGGTCGCCCGCCGGATCAAGCATCTGCACCTTGTCTTGGTCTGGCTCGCCACCGACCAAGGACCGCGCACTCACCATGTGCGCTCGTGTCATCGTCAATACCACCGATGCCTTGCGAATCATCTCCGGAGTCAATCGCTTGGAATGACCGTCAAACGAAATCCCCAATTTCTTCAATGACTCCAGCGTCTCGCCACTCACGGGGCTTCCGTCCCAGGCAGCCAGACCAGCAGACGCAACGAACACCTCGCGCCCACGCCCCGGCACCTTGCCTGACTCAAGAACCATGCGCGCGATCGCTTCGGCCATGGGGGACCGGCACGTGTTTCCAGTACATACAAAGAGGACGGTCTGCACGCGCGGCATGGTACGGACCAAAGCCACTCATTTCATCCGGCGTCGTTCGCCGCCAGATTCGCCTGCCCTTGCGGGCGGGCCGCCACATCATCCGGCTCATGCGGATCCCCGGTCGGATCGAACGCCGCCTGGCAGAACGCGCATCGATACACCGGGGGCTCCCACGCCGGTCCCTGCTGCTCACGACACCGCGGGCACACCCCGCGACGCAGGTACGGCCGCGTGGTTCGCCGCGACAACGCACCAATGGCGTCGCCCAGCAAAACCGCCGGAACGAGCAGAAAGATCGACAGCAAGACCATAAAAATCGAAATGAGCGGAAGCGTGAACGTGCCAACGAAGGCAATCCCAAACGCGCACAGGTACAGAACAAACACGGTCATTCCGTAGTGGGCGCGAAGGGCGGCAAAGAACCGCTGAAGCATGCCCAAAGCGTACGCGGTCGCGGCGCTCGCCCGGATCCGGCTACACTGAATTTTCGCAAAAACAGCACACGGGAGCAAAGCACATGTCAGCGCACCTCAAGGTCAACTGTGACCGATCAGCAATTGTTGAAGCACTTTCCTTGGCCTCGGCCGTGGTGCCTACTCGCACCACCACGCCGGTTCTCAGTTGCCTCAAGCTGACGGCGAAGGACGGTGTCCTGGTCCTGCGCGCCACCGATGGGCAGATCTCCCTCGCACTGACCGTGCCGAACGTGGAAGTGATCTCCGAAGGCGAAGCCCTGATCCCAGCGGACAAGCTCGGTCAGATCGTCCGCACCTGCGAAGATTCAACCGTCACCTTGGCAATGGATAAGAACGTCGTCACCGTCCGCAGCGAAGGCAGCACGTTCAAGATCTTCGGTTACGACCCCAAGGATTACCCCGTCGCCCGCGAGCCGCAAGCCACCGGTGCCTTTGAAGCAACCGCCGAGACACTGCGCCGCCTCATCGCGCGCACGCTGTTTGCCACCGCTGTTGAGAACGCACGCTTTGCGATCAACGGCGTACTGATGGAACGCAAAGGCAAGCGCATTCGATTGGTAGGCACTGACGGCAAGCGCCTCGCAGTGGCCGCCGGCGCCTGCACTGGCGAAGGCGACATGACGCTCATCGTTCCGTCCAAGAGCCTGAACATTCTCATGAAGATGCTCAGCGAGCCGGATGCAACGGTCACCATTGGCAAAGCCGACGGGCAAGCCGTGTTCCAAGTGGAGGGCGTTGGCCACTTGGTGACCAGCCTCGTAGAAGGCACATTCCCTCCCTTCGAAGACGTCATTCCGAAGGATCAAGACAAGCGCGTCACCTTCGATGCCGCTGATCTCGCCACCGCCATCCGCCGCGCCGCGCTCCTCACCAACGAGGAATCCAAGGGCGTTCGCTTCACCTTCAAGGGCGACATGCTGGTGGTTTCCAGCCGCGCTCCTGAAATGGGCGAAGCGGAAATCCGCGTGCCGATGTCCGGTTACGTGGGCGATGCCATCGAAATCGGCTTCCAGCCAGCGTTTATTGTCGATGCCCTGAAAGTGATCGACGGTCAGCAAGTGATGATCGAAATGCGCAGCCCGCAGAAGCCCGGTGTGTTCAAGGTGGGTCAAGAGTTCACCTACGTGGTGATGCCCGTGAACGTGGTGTAACCAAGTCGCACCGCGGTTCATCCGGCGCGCCTGCAATCATCTACCAACGAAACAGGAGCCTCGACCACTGCAGGTCAAGGCTCCTGTTCTTTCAGCACTGCAACCATGCACGTACATGCCATGGCCGCAAATCAATTCAACACATTACCGCGCGTACTTCACACCGCAGCCGTACGCCTTGGTGGTGGCGGGCGAAACGGGCTTGCCGTCCTTGAGCGCCTGCACAGCACTGACAACATAATTCTTGTCGCCTTGGTCATCGATCGCGCCCGCATATGCAAGCACTCCTGATGCATCAATGACGAAGCAGTGCGGCGTGGTCTTCGCGCCGTACGCGTGACCAACGGCACCATCGCCATCAATCAATGCTGGTCCGGAAATCTTGTTCTTCGTCAAGTACTCGCCACTCTCCGTGGGCTTGCTGGCCGTCGATGCGGTGGAATTGACGAACAAGAACACCACGTCGGAATTGATCGCCTTCGAATCACTCATCATCTTGGCAACTGAGCCATCTTCCATCTTGCCCTTGCAGACTGGGCAGCCCGGATTCATCCACTCCATCACCACCACCTTGCCCTTGAAGTCAGACAGGCTGACATCTTTGCCTGCCGAATCCTTCAGCGTGAAGGCTGGCGCTGGCGAGCCGACCTTGGCGGCATCAGCCTTCTCTGCCTTCTTCGATTCCTTCTTGTTGTCCTGCGAGGCGTACTGCGATGGGCTGGCATAAGCAACACCAGTGACAACTGCGGCAGCAACTCCGAGGGTGGCGATCATCTTGAGCGGGTTCATCAAATCTCCTGTGAGGCGCACGGCGCCTAGCTAATGGTGAGTGCACGCACGCGCGCGCACTCTGTTGACTCACTTCGACGGAGGAGCCTGATCCGATGCACCCACCCCATTGGCGCCAAGCGAAGTGCCGGGACCGGCCAATGGGTGAGGAATGGTGAGCCAAACGCATGGATCGGAGGCGCTATTGCCAAAAAGTATCAATCCTGCCACTGCAGGCTGACCCGGACCCTCGCCCATGCTGGTGACCATAAATTCAAGTTTAAATTGTTCCCCAGAGACAGTGCCTTCGATCGCCACTGCGCCCTCGGACATGGCCAACTGCATCCCGGCAACTCCCGCCGGAATGAATCGCACCGAGCCATTCCCTTGCGTGGAACCCCTGATGGACACCTTGCCGTTCTCCAGGCTCGCGAACAACCGCGCTGATGCAGCGGTCGCGGGCAGCGATCGACCTCCAAACGAGCCGCCGTTCAACTGAACACCGGAACCCGCCTCAACTACTGGCGGCCAGTTACCACCGCCGGATAGTTTGGCAACGACGCATCGCTCCTTGCAGACCATGACCTTGGCGCGTACCGACCACACGCCTTGCTGCGCACTATCGCTGTCGCTCTTCCACGGGTCTTCCCGGAGCGCACCCGATCGGCGCACTGGTACTAAATAATCTGCTGTTCGCGAGTAGCCGTAGAAGACGCCGCCATCAATTGAACTCACCTCGGGGCGCGGATACACGGTGGGCCCGGCCTGCCAACCGGCGGGGAGGGTCAACTCAAAGGCAGGCGCATTTCCGTTGTCGCCGGGATTCTCCCAATAGAGATGCCAACCGGGCGTGGGACTGATCGTGGCCACCAGGATCCATGACTGATCACTCGCCTGCGCCCAACGGAATGAACTGCGCTCAATACCTTCGGGCGGAGACTGATCAGGCGTCCGTGAGCTCGATGGCGAGTCAGCGTTTGGAGCCGACTGTGGAGCCATCAAGACGCAGGAAATCAACAGGACAACAGGAAGAGCGAGAGTCATCAGCATGCCAACAGTATGCCCATATTGGCACGTTCCCGGGCAGCACCTTGCGAAATTCAGTGATAACGCGGACACTTCCCGCATGACCACCCCACTCCGAGTGCTTGGCACGCGATCCGTACTACTTGCAGCGATTGCAGCCGCACCCCTCGTCGCGCTCCTTGGATGCGATATTAAGACCAGCGACCGCGACTTGGTGTTTCTGGACCCACCGTCCGCGGTCGAAAAGATGCACCCGCGTACCGGCATGTTCGAGAAGGCCATCGTTTCATGTTGGGTTGATCCGCGCTCCGCGGACGACTACGCCAAGGGGCACATCAATGGCGCCATCAGTGCACCGCTTGCTGAAATGACCGAGACTGCAGCAGCGCGACTCGCTGGTCACAATCTCTTTGTGGTCTACGGCGACGCGTTTCAAGATGCGCTCGCCAAGGCGGGCGCCAAGCGACTCTTGGAACTCGGCTTCAAGAACGTCTACGTCTTGGAGGGCGGCATCCGCGCGTGGCAGAAAGATGGCTACACGCTTGTCACCGGGACTGAGCCCGGCGGCGGTACCCCACCAAAGAAAGATGCAGCAGGAATCAAGCCCGCAGAACGCGGTGGCGTGGAAGTTCCCGAACAGGGAGTGCGTTAAAGGGCGTGCGTTAAAGCGCCGGCGCGCTCAAATCACTTCAAGGCTTCAACACCAGCCACGATTTCCGTGAGCTCGGTGGTGATACGCGCCTGACGAGCACGGTTGAAATTACGCTTGAGCGTGCGACCAAGGCCGCCTGCGTTGTCGGTCGCGGCCTTCATGGCCACCATGCGCATGACGTTCTCACTCACCACTGCATCAAGAAATGCTTGGTAAAGCGAGACCTTGAGCGAGCGCGGCAGCAAGTCGTTCAGCAGCTCCGGAGCAGATGGGCTGAAATCAAAGTTCGCGTTCGAGACCTTATCGCCAGCCACTTCATCAGCCTTGGGAAGCGTGAGCGGCAGGAGCTGCATCACTTCCGGACGCTGACGCGAAGTGGAGATGAAGCGCATGTAGATGACCTTGACGGAGGCGAATTCGCCAGCAACAAAGCGATCAATGTAATCCTGTCCGATTTTCTCCACCGCCTCGTACTGCGGCTTGTCGCCGATGGCATGTCGAGTGCTGACTTCCTGCTTCTGATACTTGAAGAAGGCAAGCGCCTTGCGGCCAGAAACATCAACCACTACCTCACGACCGTTGGCACGAATTTCGTTGAGGAGCTTGGTCACCGTGCGGAGCACCGTGGAGTTGTAGGCGCCACACAGACCGCGGTCCGAAGCGATCACCAACACCAGGTCCTTCTTGGAAGCGCGGTTCGACTGTTCCAGCATCGGATGGCTTGCGTCACCAGCTTGCGCGGACACTTTGGTCACCAGACCACGAATGGTGTCGGTGTATGGCCGGCTGTTCTTGGCACGCGCGAGCGCCGCCGTAAACTTAGCGGTAGCGATCATCTGCATCGTCTTGGTGATGCGCTGAATCGTCTTCACGGCGCCCATGCGCTTCTTGATTTCGCGTAGCTGTGCCATAGGGGGGAAGATGATAGCGGATCAGGAGCGCTCGCTGCCGAAGCCAAGAATTCACGGAATTTTGGACGGCTCGCTCAGCCCTGCATGCCGTCAAACCCAAGTTCCACCCCGGCGGGAAGCCGGGCGGACAGTTCGGCGTGACGGACATCGTGGGTCATGTGGGTGAACACCGTACGCCGCGCGGCCAGTTGCGCGGCAACGTCAAGTGACTCACTCAGGCTGAAGTGCGTGGGATGCTTGCGCTCCCGAAGCATGTCCAGCACCAACAGATCGAGCCCAGCGAGCACCGACCATGATTCCGGCGGAATGGCATTGACATCGGTGCAGTAGGCGATCGGTAGCGTCGCATGCGTGCCGGCTGCCGGCACGACACTCGGAGTCCCTGCTGCTGCATCGAAACGCCAGCCAAGAATCGGCAGCGCGCCATGCAAGAGGCGCACTGGCGTTGCATCTATTCCAAAAAGATGCACCGCGCGACCAGGCTCCACCACCGCTGTTACCACATCGGCAACAAAGCTCTTGTTGACATTGCGGTGCGGGCGAAAGATGTGATCATAAATACGCGTCAGTTCGTCAATCACCGTGCGTTCCGCATACAGGTTGATCGGCGCTTTCATGGTGACGTTGTAGAGACGCGCATCATCAAGTCCAAAGACGTGATCAACATGCGAGTGCGTAAAAAGGATTGCATCAACACGTCGGATGCGGTGTCGCAGTGCGTGCTCACGATGATCCGGTGGACAGTCGATCAGGATGACGCGCGGCGCGCCCGTGGGATCGGTGAATTCAAGCATCGCGCCGACACGCGATCGGCGGTCGCGCGGATCAGTGCTGCTGCATGTGGCACAATCGCAGGCGATCACCGGGATGCCGGAACTGGTGCCCGTGCCCAGCAGCGTGAATCGGAGATCGGTGACTTGAGCCTGCGCTGCTGCAGCTGCTCTGGAATGAGCTGGAATACTTGCGCCTGCACCGCCCTCTGTGCCAGCATCGATCATGACGCATCCGCTCCAACGAGCACGTCGCGCAGTGACCGTACGACCCGTGCAGGATCCTGCGCGCCGCACACCACCGAACTGACCGCCACGCCTTGGCAACCGGCCGCTTGTAATTCCCCGATGTTGGCGGGGGTAATGCCGCCGATCGCCAAGTGTGGAATACGCGCGCACTCCGCTAGGTAAGCGCGCAAATAGTTCGTCCCGCTCGGAGCGATCGCTGGCTTCACGCTGGTGGCAAACATGGCGCCCACGCCACAGACGTCGGCGCCAGCATCACGGGCAGCGCGAGCTTCCAGGATGGAATGCGTACTGACGCCAACAAGAAGCGATGTTCCCGCCATACGTCGCACATCAGCGATGGACATATCGCCTTGACCAACATGGACGCCATCCGCGCCGCACGCAAGCGCGATATCCGCACGATCATTGACCACCACACTCACACCCGCAGGTCGCGCAGCCGCAATCACCATGCGCACGCGTTCCGCAAGTTCATGTCCTGGCATGTCCTTCTCGCGCACTTGAATGCAATCAGCACCGCCGGCGATCGCTGCGGCGAGTACCTGCTGCCACGGATGAGCACACAGCGATTCGGTGAGCAAGACGCACACGCGCCACTGCCGACGCGCGGCGCTTCCCATGCGCATGAGTAGGTCACGTTCGGCGTCGTATCCGCGGTAGCGCAATTGCTCCAGCGCGCCCGCTGCGACCGGGTCGATCGTCTTCATGCATTCTTCAAGAGACCGAAGCGCTTCGCCGAGACGCTTGCCCGCGGCGGCCGTCACATGGTGGTGACTTGCACGCGCAGATTCATGCTCGCCGGCGATGACCGTTCCAACATCGTGCGCGGCGTCACGGTTCGCCTCCAGCCAGCCGGTCGGCAGCACCGCTAGCGCGCCCTGCAAACCGTGGCGGATTTCTTTGAATTGTGTGCAAAGAGTGGTGTCGTCCAGCACAAACCGTGCGGCGTCTTCGAGCACTCGCAGCGCCTCGCGCGCACGATTGGCGTTGGCATCCATGGCACGCGCGACCGATTTCATCCCCAAAGCGTAGCAGCGTGGCTATCCTTCACCTCCCATGGAAACCGCTGATCAGCCCACCGGCTCCGCGCCAAACAATTCTGACCGCCGCAATTTCATTGCTGCGTCGATCGGAATTGCCGCGGCAGCCGTTACTGCGGGATCCACCAGCGCCGCCACCGTCTTTCAGTCAACCCCCAACGCATCCAAGGAGAAGAAGATGCCATTCACATTGCCAGAACTTCCGTACGCTGAGAACGCCCTCGAACCAACCATTGATGCCAAGACGATGAACATCCATCGCACCAAGCATCACCAGGCCTATGTTGACAATCTCAACAAGGCCATCGATGGAACGCCGTGGGCAGCCATGTCGATTGACGAAATCTGCCGCAAGGTCAAGGATGCACCGGACGCGGTGAAGGCTGCCGTCCGCAACAACGGCGGCGGTCATTGGAACCACTCGATGTACTGGAAGTGGATGGCCCCGAAGGGTCAGGGCGGCGCGCCGAGTGCAGCGCTCGCCGCGGAGATCGACAAGAGTTTCGTCAGCATGGACAACTTCAAGATGCAGTTTGCTGACGCGGGCATGAAGCGCTTCGGTAGTGGCTGGGCGTGGCTTGTTCGCAAGGCGGACGGCTCATTGGTGATCAGCAGTACGCCGAACCAAGACAACCCGCTGATGGAAGGCATTGCCGATGTCACCGGCACGCCGCTCTTCGGCATTGATGTCTGGGAGCACGCGTACTACCTGAACTACCAGAACCGACGCGCTGAATACTTGAAGGCCTTCTGGGACATCGTCAACTGGAACGAAATCAGCAAGGGCTGATCGCACATTGCATAACAACACAAACGCCCCGGTCATCTGCCCGGGGCGTTTGCATTGCTTGACTGATTTGACGAACGCAGCTTGTTGAACACTGAAATCACTGACCGAATTCAATCGAGCCGCGCACGCACTCGTCGAGATCCGGCGCTCACCCCCATCACCCCTTCTTCGCCTTCTCCTTCGCAATCCGCGCGTCAATCGACTCGATACTGATATCGCCACTGCCCGCGCGCGGGAAGCCCGGCTTCTGCAAGTACGTGTATGCCTCGGTGCGCAAATGACCCATCATGTCATGACCGCGTCGACGCATTCGCTCAGCGCGCAGTGCACCGATATCGATCGGCGCCACCACCACCTTCGTGAACGGCCCCGGCTCTGCCTGTGCCAGAATACGACCGTCGAAATCAACCACCATGCTGCCACCCGGCCAACTGAACGGCGGATAGTCCGGCACATTCGCAGCTTGATTCGCTGCCACCACATACGCCGTGTTCTCCACCGCACGCGCGCGATTAAAGAGCGTCCACCAATCCATCGGCGCCTGCGCGCCCCATGGATCCATGTACGCACTCACGCGAATCAACACTTCGGCGCCGTTCGCAGTTAACTGCCGAATTGCCTCGGGAAACAGCCAGTCGTAGCAAATCGCGCAGCCGAGTTTGCCGATCTCCGTGTCCACCACCGGGAAGAGCGGCTCCGAATATCCAGGAATGTCATGCGGGCTCGCATGCACCTCCCACGGAATCCACGGGTTCACTTTGCGATACTTGCTCAGCACACCATCCGGCCCAATGAGCAGCGTCGCATTGAACACCGCTCCCGGATACTTCGGATCTTGCTCAATGAAACTACCGGTCTGCACATACACACCGTTCTGTTTGCAGAAGCGAAGGTACGGAGCGATCACATCATCCGGCCGAAGCGCTGTGTGTTCCAGCAATTCTTTCACAGTCGTGTACATCGGCGCGCAATGCGCAAACTCCGGGAACACGAAGAGCCGAACATCATGAAACGGCGCGTACCCAGCGAGCGTCCCCTCCGCCATCTTCACCAGTTGGTCCACCCGCGCCGGCACGTCTTCGCGCTTCTTCAAGGCCGGCAAAGAGGTCTGCATCGCCGCCGCGTAGTACCGGCAAGAAGTGGGATAGTCATGCATTTCAATAATTCTAGGAGAATCCCGGCAGGTACGCCGAAAGTGGCGTATTTACCGAAGATTTATGCGCTTTGTACTTTCTAGGATCACCCCAAAATCACCGATTCTAGGATCGGTTCCGTGTCCGATACCTACACACGGCTGCAACAGAATCGCGAAGGCGGCGCGCATGGAACAGGGACGCCTCGGGTTACTCTATCGCCTGCGTGGCCAACAGCAACTGCGCTAGTGCATCCCAGCAATCATCGCCTCGAACGCTGCGCGGTTTGATTCCACCGTGGCTTGCGGTCCCACCACTTTCATGAACACCGTGCGCCCTGGCGCCTGCACGATCGCGCCGAGTTGCATGTAGCCCGGACGCGGTGCCGCTGCACCCATGCCCATGTAATCGCCCAAACTCTCCACGCGCGAGACTTGCATTCCATTCACTGTGGACTGTGAACGCTTCGACTCCGCCGCTGCATTGCCCGCACGGAACTGATTCGCCCAACGATCAAGGTTTGCATCGACCGGACCACCATCACCGGCGAGGAACACGCTGAACACCAACTCCGCAGCGGGCGCGTTCACGCCGAGGGCCGGTACCGCATATTGCAACGCGCGGAACTGCATTGATGGTGCTGTCCACACCCATGTCACCGGCTTCGGCATGGTCAGGCCGCCAACTTCGATCTTGGTTTGATCGCCATCGGGACCACTCACTGCATATCCACCCGCTTGCGTCGCCGCAGCTGCTGCTGCCCCTACACCTGTCGCAGGAGCCGCTGCCGCAACTTGTGCGGGTGCAGCCGTTGCGTTTGCCGGACCAGCTGCAGCCGTCGGTGCAACCACCGAGCTCGCCGCGCCGCTCCCTGACTTCACCGTCACTGGCGTCGGACCCTTCGATGCGGGCGCCTTCTCACACCCAGACATCACCGCGAACACCACCGCGGCCACTGCCACCACCACCAACGCTCCGCCAACAACTTTCGCGAAGGTAGTGACCGGCATACTTGACCCGCATCCGCACGAACTGTTGCTGCAACTTTGCTTCATGGTTTATAGGATAGGCGCGCGCCTCATGCTCCACGCAAGCCCCACGCTGCCCGCTCGTGTTCGCCTCACCGGTGCACGCTTTTGGACCGCAGATCCCATGAATCCATGGGCTGCCAGCGTGGACATCGCTGATGGCCGCATCACTGCCGTCGACGCGCCGCCGCGCCCCGATCTCCCCACCATCACCCTGCCCGCGACCGCCGTGGTCACGCCCGGACTCATCGACGCGCACATTCATCTTTCGCTGGGCGGGCAAACACTCAACCAAATTGATCTCAGTGCCGTGCATTCACGCACGGAGTTTGAGTCGCGCATCGAACACGCTGCCCGCATGCTCGCCCCCGGTCGCTGGCTCCGCGCCTTCGGCTGGAACGAAGCACACTGGGGCGGCGAACGACCAACGAGCGTATGGCTGCGCGGCGCCGGCAACACGCCGTGCATCGCCTACCGCATGGATCAACACGCATGCGTTGTCAACGATGCGGTACTCGCGCTCATCGGCGCCGAGCCATGTCCTGCCGGTGGCGAAATCGTCCGCGATTCCACGGGCGCTGCCACCGGTCTGCTTCTTGAACAAGCCGCGTGGCGCTTGGTCAATCCGCGCGTTCCGATTCCGACTGTTGAAGACCGACGCGCCGCACTGCTCGCCACGTTCCAACACTGCAACTCCTTCGGAATCACCGCCGCTGGCAGCATGGAATACGAATCCGATCTACGCGATGCACACGAGTATCTACGAACCCACGTACGCGCAGCATGCACTGTGCGCGTCATCGCCACCATTCTTGATCGCGAGTGGCCTGTTGATTTCGCGTGGGGCCGCGCCTTCGCAAACGACGAACTCCTCGCCATCGCTGGCTGGAAGAGTTTCATTGATGGCACCCTCGGCAGTCGCACCGCGCGCATGATTGCGCCGTATGCAGATGATGCCTCCAATCGTGGCATGCTTGTTGAATTTGCAGCGGAGGATCCCGATCGCCTACGGACGTGGGCGCGCACCGTCATCGCCCATGGATTCTCGCCCAGCGTCCACGCCATCGGTGATGAAGCGTTGCGTGTCGCGCTTGACGCTATCGCTCCAGAAGATCACGCACGTATCGCGCGCTTCGAACATTGCCAAACCATGGACGACGCGGAACTCGCACGTATGCATGGCCGCATTGCCAGCATGCAGCCGCTCCACAAAGCGGATGATGCCCGCGTCGCACCGGCACGCCTTGGCGATGATCGCATGCACACCTTCTTCCGATTCCGCGATCTGCTCACGGCCGGCGCGCGCCTCGCCTTCGGCAGCGACTGGCCGATCGTCAGTTGCGATCCACGTCTTGGAATCCGCGCTGCAGTGACTGGCCTTGCCCTTGACGGCACGCCGTGCCGCACCGACCAGAATCTCACGGTGGAAGAGTCCCTGCGCGCCTATACCTCCGGTGCGGCCGATGCACTCCGCGCGCCCGCACTTGGCCGCATTGCTCCGGGCTGCCACGCCGATTTCTGCGTATTTACTGACGATCCATTCAGGTGTCAGTGGGCAGACACGTTGCCGCGAATCATGGCAACCATCGCGGCGGGCACTCCGGTGTACGGAAGTATCGCGCCATAGCGATCAAGTCTGCGGACGGCGCAACCGCCTCCGCGAAAGCTGCCATTCGTCGCGCAATATGAGAAACATGCGCACCCACCCCACGCGTGTACCCTGTCGCCCATGAATTGGTGGGTCCACTCTGCATATGAAAGCGGCGGCATCGTCTTGCTCTTTAGCTGGGCGTTCTGGGTGATCTTCTCCATCGTGCTGCATGAACTTGCACACGGCTGGGCAGCGATCGCCAACGGTGACAACACGCCGCGCGAGATGGGTCATATGACCATGAACCCCATCGTGCACATGGGTCGCATGTCGCTCGTCTTCTTTGTGATTCTCGGCATTGCATGGGGACTGATGCCGATCAATCCACGTCGATTCCGCCACGAACGTCGCGGCCGCGTATTAGTTGCAGCGGCCGGACCAGCCATGAATTTGCTACTTGCATTCATCACGCTCACTGCTGCCGGTGCGTGGGTGTGGGCGCGTGCCAGCGGTCGAATCACGATTGCCGAACACACCGCGGACAATATCGCGCAGTTCCTCTTCTGGGGTGGATTCATCAACCTCTTACTCGGCGCGTTCAATCTCATTCCGATTCCGCCCTTGGATGGCAGCGCAATCCTCGCCGGCGCGCATCCCGCGCTCGACCGCTTCTACAACACGCCTGCCGTGCGCATGTACGGAATGTTGGTGGTGCTGTTCTTCTTCTTCGGGGTCATCGAGGTTCCGCTGCAACGCACTGTGCAAACCGCCGCTTCGACCTACGTGATCTGGGTAACGGATCGACTGATCGGCCCGGACGCTGGATCGGCGTCCGAGGGCTTCCCTGAAGACGCCGAAGAGCCGGATAACTCCGCTACCGAGACCATGCCACCCGGCAATTGAGTTTGCGCGGGATTTCCGCTACCCTCCTCGATTCTCGCAAACCGCCTGCCGAAGGCGCATCGCACATCGGGCCGAGACGGCCTGCCCAACGATGCACCCGGCGCGTACGCAGCACAGTGCTGCGCACACGACCGACGCGGACGCTTCCCGAAAGGTCACGACAATGGTCGTCCTTCGTCTCAAGAAGATGGGCCGCGCCCATCATCCGTTCTTCCGCCTCTCCGCCATGGATAAGCGCGCCCCGCGCGACGGCATGGTGATCGAGGAGCTCGGCTGGTACGAGCCCCAAGGTAAAGATGGCAAGCAGATCCACCTGAAGATGGACCGAATTCAACACTGGTTGTCAGTTGGCGCACAGCCATCCGACACCGCAGTCAGCTTGATCCGCAAGGCGGGCGGCTCTGTGAGCGATAAGGTGCTCTCAGTCGTTCACGCCAAGGGTCGTGCAAAGGCCGACGCCATCCGCGCCAAGAAGGGCCTGCCGATGGTTCGTGGACCGAAGCCAGAGCCGGCGAAGAAGTAATGAGCAGTCTGCTGCTCGAAGGATGAGGTCTCGTGCGAATCGATGTCCTCACCCTGTTTCCCGAAATGTTCGCGCCGGTTCTCGGCGCAAGCATTCCTGGGCGAGCAGCAACTGCCGGTCTTGTTGAGTTCCACGCGCACGATGTTCGCGCCTGGAGCACCGACAAGCACCGCAAGGTTGATGATCGTCCCTTCGGGGGCGGACCCGGCATGGTCATGATGTGCCAACCCCTCGTCGACGCGGTCGAGGCGGTCGAGAAGATGGATGAACGAGCAGCATGCCGCGTGCTGCTCACGCCACAGGGTGAGCGTTTGACGCAGCCCCGTGTCGAATGGTTTGCAAAGCAGCCGCGATTGTTGTTAATCGCGGGGCATTACGAAGGTATTGACGAGCGGGCCGTATTGGAAATGGCTCCGCTTGAAGTGAGCGTCGGCGACTTTGTCTTGAGCGGTGGAGAGATCCCCGCCATGATGCTGATCGACGCGGTGGTCAGGCTGCTCCCCGGAGCGCTTGGCCACGAGCAGTCTGCGGCTGAAGATTCCTTCAGTCGTCTTGACGAGGCGGGACGTTCCCTCCTCGACTGCCCGCACTACACGCGACCGCGCGATTGGCGCGGCCGCAGTGTGCCCGAGGTGCTCCTGAACGGCGATCACGCCGCGATTGAGCGCTGGAGGCACAGCCAGATGGTGGAGCGGACGCGCGAGCGTCGGCCCGATCTTCTGGAACGACCCCTGGGCGGAATTCCCCGTCCCATGTCGAAGCCTGTCGACGGTGGCCTGCCTGATGAAGCGCAGGGCTGAAGACGGAACACCGGACGGAAGTCCGGAAAGAAAGGAACGACCTACCAAGGTCGACAGACACATGGACCGCACCAAGATCATCGAGAGCGTCGTTGCTGACCAGCTGAAGAACCCGAAGGAAATCCCGAACTACCGCATCGGCGACACCGTTGATGTGCACTACCGGATCATCGAAGGAGACAAGGAGCGCATCCAGGTCTTCCAGGGCGTGTTGCTCGCCGAGACCGGCCGCGGCATCCACACCATGATCACCGTGCGACGCATCGTTGCCAACGAGGGCGTGGAGCGCATGTTCCCGTTGCATTCGCCGCGTTTGGCAAAGCTTGAGATCGTTCGTCGTGGCGATGCCCGTCGCGCGAAGCTCTACTTCCTGCGCGAGCGCTTCGGCAAGGCCCGTCGTCTCCGCGACCAGCGCCGCGGCCTGAAGCACACCACCGGCACAGCCGCTGCCGGCGAGTAAATTCGTTCCTGACTCGCAGTTTCAGACATACATTGGCCCGCGGCCCACGCCGCGGGCCTTTCATTTACCCATACACTCGAAACCCTCATGCACGTCCGCCTGATCAAGAGTTTCACGTTCGAGGCCGCCCACTGGCTCCCCACCTTCCCGGAGGGGCACAAGTGCCGACGCATGCACGGCCATAGTTTCAAGGTGGACATTGTGGTGGCAGGCGAGCTCGACCCAGCCAAGGGCTACCTGGTTGATTACGGCGACATCAAGGCAGTGACCAGCCCGATCGAATCACAACTCGATCACTACTGCCTCAATGAAATCAAGGGCCTAGAAAACCCAACCAGCGAGATGATCGCCAAGTGGATCTGGGATCGGCTCAAGCCGCAGCTACCCATGCTCGCACAAGTAGTGGTGCACGAGACGTGCACCAGCCGCTGCGAGTACGTCGGCTAACGCAACAAAATGGTCCGGGAGGACCGGGACTATTTTGTTTCAACCCGCACTGCTGTCATTCATTTTTACTTCTTCTGAGAAATCCGAGCGCCCGACGCGGCGAAACGAATCCGGATGACGACGCCCCGACTTGTCGTTTCTACTTAGTGTGGTCTACTATTCATTCGCACGCGCTGTGATTTCTGGGATCTCTCAAGCGCCCTTGCAAAAATCAGGAACATCTCCGGAGACATCAGCATGACCCGTTCAGACTTTGTTACTTGCGATTCTCGCATCAATCGCCTTGCCGTCGCAATGATCGCCCTCGCAATTCCGAGCTTTGCCACGGCAGCGACCCTGCGAGTTGGTACGGGGCAAACATACGCCACGATCCAGGCGGCCATCAATGCGTCCGTCAATGGCGACGAGGTCATTGTGGAGCCCGGAACGTACCTCGAGTCGCTGGACACCAAGGGGAAGCTCATCACACTCCGCGGCCGTACCGGAATGCAAAACACCTACGTGATGCCGCCGTCCGCCGGCTTGTCGATCATCCAGTGCAAGACGGGGGAAACCGCAGCAACGCTCATCGAAGGATTTACGTTCGCTAACGCGAGTGGAGCTCCGGGCGTGGTGATTACTGGCACAAGCCCGATCTTCAATGCGTGCACCGTACAAAGCTGCCAGCTGAGCACCGCGAACGGGGCTGGAATTCAGGTCGCTGGCGTGAATCCGAGTCCGAAGTTCCTTGGATGCGTCATCAGCGGGAATCGCACGACCGGCTACAGCGGCGGCGGCGCGTCGCTACTAAGCGGATTGACGACGTTCGACGATTGCTATTTCCAGTCGAACGAGGCCGTGGGAGGACCCTCAGATCTCCGCGGTGGCGGCATCTACGCGCAAGGCGGACGTATTTCCGCTGCAAGGACTGTCTTCACTACAAACGCGGTGCGAACAGAATACAACACCTGTCAAAACCCGTACAACGCCGGCGATCCGTGGGCTCGAGGCGCTGCGATTTGCGTCGACAATGCTGCATCGAGCTTCACAGACTGCACATTTACAGGAAACGTTGCACGCACAAGCCGCACTTCCTGCAATGGAGCTGGTTACGGAACCTCTCGATCGCGCGGTGGCGACGTGTATGAATTCACTTCGGCTTCAACTTTCTTGCGCTGCACGTTCACAAACTCCTCATCCGACAGCATATCGAGCGGGCAATACGTTGGAAACGACGCCCTCGGCGGCTCGTTGTACTTCGGCAACGGAGCGGATCCCATCATCGACGCATGCTCGTTCACTGGGACTCGCGCAGTATCGAGTTCCGGCAGCTCATACAGCGGTGCCATCCACTACGAAACCGGATGCTCCGGCTCCATACGCAACTGCACCTTCACGAACGCTCAGTCCGCGGCGCGCGGCGGCGCCATCACTCTGGATCCCGGCGCATCGCCCGTGATTTACGACACCCAATTCAGTGACTGCAGTTCCGGCGAAGGCGGCGCCTGCTGGATTTCTTCGCCCGGTACAAATGATCCGTCGGCGTTCTTTCTTCGCGTCAAGTTCGCCAACTGCACCGCGAACACTGGCGGCGCCGTCAACATCCGCGACAACGTCCAGTCGACATTCGACTCCTGCCGCTTCACCGGATGCACCGCCACCGCCGGCCAAGGCGGCGGCATCTACACCCAGTACGCCCCGGTCAGCATCCGAAACACCGCGTTTGACCTGAACACCAGCCCGGCCGGCAGCGCGATCCGCTCGATCGGCGACACCAACCGCTACCCCAGCCTCCGTGGCAACTTCTTCTGCGGTAACTCCGGCACCAGCACCAACTGGGTGAACGGTACGTGGATCGATGCACCGCCCTTCAACACGAACCAGTTCGCCGCGCAGTGCAGCACCGACTGCAACAACAACGGCATTTATGACAACGGCGAGATCGCCAGCGGCGCCGTACCCGACTGCAACGGGAACCAAGTGCCGGACTCCTGCGATATCGCGGCGGGTGCCGCGGTTGACTGTAACAACAACGGCCGCCCAGATTCCTGCGACATCGCTGCGGGAACTACCCCCGACTGCAACGGCAACGGTCGACCGGATTCCTGCGACATCGTTACCGGCACTGCGGCCGACTGCAACGGCAACGGTCGACCGGACGCGTGCGACATCGCATCGAGCAAGGCAGCCGACTGCGACTCGAACGGCGTACCGGACTCGTGCCAAGCGGACTGCGATGGGGACGGCATCCCAAACCCCTGCGAAATTGCTGCGGGCGCGCCCGATTGCAACGGTAACGGCGTCCCTGATGCCTGTGACCTTCTCGCTGGCACACTGACCGACCGCAACAAGGACGGCGTACCGGACTCCTGCCAGAGGCTGGATTACCTTGGTCTGCGCAGCGAATTCGTACCAATTGCCGGCACCGCGGCCGACCCATACATCCCGTCAACCGCAGTGTGCATGCGCGTCTATGCCGAATTCAGTGATAGCGGGGCAGATCTGCTCGGGGTCTACGGTAATGCTGCCAACCCACTGACAATCAGCATTTCTGGCGGCGGTTTCTTCCAGGCGATCGGCGGGGCAAACACCACCAACGACCTGCTGTGCACGCCGGAGGTGCCGTCCGCATCGTTCGCCTACGACAGTTGGCTGACGATCGGGCGCGCCTGCATGGATGCCAACGTGCTGCAAGTAGTGGGCTTCAATTGGGGTGGTTTCGTGACCGCGAACGGGTTCACAGACGATGACTGCATCGCTTTCTTGACCCCCGGCTCCCCACAGTCCTACGCAGGACCAACAAAGCGCATCCTGCTCGCCCAGCTGACGACCCGCACCGGAGTGGTACCGGTGTTCCGCGTTAACCTCGTTGGACGGAACTCCGATAGCAGTGACTGGAACGCCTATGCGCAGGTTGCACCCGCACCGGTACTGGTCGACTGCAATCAAAACGGTATCCAAGACGCATTTGATGTTGCTTTCGGAGGAATCTCCGATTGCAACGATAACGGCGTCCCGGATTCCTGCGAGTTCGCTGACTTCCTCGCGGACTGCAATAGCAATGGCGTTCCCGACCGCTGCGACATCTTCGCTGGTACCAGTCAGGATCTTGACAATACCGGCATTCCCGATGAATGCGAGTGCGTGGGCGATGTGAACGGCGACGGACGAGTGAACGTTGACGACATCGTCGCCGTGATCATCGCATGGGGCGATTTCGGTACATCGCCGGCTGATCTCAATGGCGACGACATCGTCAATGCGCAAGACCTAGCGCTCGTATTAGGTGGCTACGGCGAGTGCCAATGAACCGGGCAATGTTGATATGTTGAAACCTTGCACCTCCATCATTGCGATCACGCTAGCCGTCATAGATGCGCGGCTAGCGATGGCTCAAGTGCCGCGATACCAGCCCGTGCAGCGTCTTGCAGACTCGCTTGCGCAACCCAATGACGCCGCCGGATACTCGGTCGCAGCATCGGGAACCGTGGCACTCATCTCATCAAGAGGCGCTGATCCCGGCGCTGGAAACGCCGGCAAAGTCTGTGTGTTTCAGCGTAATTCTTCAGGCTGGTCACAGGCAGCATCACTGACCGAATCTGTACCAGTGGCGAATGCGCAGTTCGGCCGAGCCATAGCACTGTCATCGCAGCACGCCGTGGTCACTGCATTCACTAGTAACGCCTCCGGACGAGCTGCCGTCTACACCCATGTGGGCAGTGCTTTCGGCGCTTCAGCATCGTTGACCTCGCCGAACACTTCGCCGGGCGATCGATTCGGCGAGGTGGCCGCGGTTGATGGTGACTGGATCGCTATCGGCGCGCCCGGCCGGACTGGACACGGTGCCATCGACCTATTCGTACGAATTGGCACGACATGGACGCACCATTCCTCGATCGATCCGCTGGCCCCATCAGCAGGATTGGAGTTTGGAGCGAGCATCGCGCTCCGGGGTAACACGATTTGTGTCGGTGCGCCTGGCGATGCCGTCAATGGTTCGGAAGCAGGGGCCGTCGTCGTCTATCGCCTGAGCGGCAACACATGGGGCCTCTCTCAGACCTTGCGAGCACCCGACGGCGCAGCAGGCGCGCTCTTTGGAACGAGCGTTGCGCTCGAGAGTAACACGATGGTCATTGGCGCCTATCGCGACGATGCAAGCACGGTCGACAGCGGAAGTGCGTACGTGTTCCGGAGTACAGGTACGGCTTGGAACTACGCACAGAAGCTCTTCCCTGAAACATCGGTGCAGGACGCCGACTTTGGGTTCGCCGTCGCTATCTCGGGACCGCGGATCGCGGTCGGTGCACCGAGCGCGGTGGTCACCGGTGGTACTCGTGCAGGCGTCGCCTATGTATTCATTGACAACGGTTCGGTGGTGACACCGCTACTTCGCGCAGCATCACCGTCTGCAGGCGGAACCTTTGCAGGTACTGATGTCGCAGTGTCTAGCAGCGACCTCATCCTTGGCGCACCACTCGACTCCTCAGGCGGCGCATACACCGGCTGCGCTGCTGCAGTGAACATCATCAGTGATTGCGACACCGATGGCCAGATCGACGCAGTCGAAATCGCACTGGGTGCCGTAGATTTGAACCGCGATGGAACGCCGGATACGTGTCAATGCCCTGCTGACTTCAACGCCGATGGCGTTACGGGAGGACAGGACCTCGGCATTATGCTGGGCTTTTGGGGCACCAGCGCGTCAACGCTGCCGAAGGTTGATATCGATCGAGACGGAATCGTATCGGGCGCCGACCTTGGCCTGCTGTTGAGCAACTGGGGTCCGTGTCAGTAGCGGGGCAGTTAGGGCGAGCCGAGGTTGCCCTTCGTCCGTCGGCTAACGCAACAAAATGGTCCGGGAGGACCGGGACTATTTTATTTCAACGGTCGTATGAAGACGTTCTCGAACTCGATCGGGCAGCCGTGACTCTGTAACGCAATCGCACCCTTGGCAGGTACGCCGGGCAACTGCGCGTTGTCAATGACTCGCTGGCCATTCAAGTCAACCGTGAGTCGATCGCCAACCATGCGGATCACCATGCGATTCCACTCGCCAATCGGCTTGTCAGCGCGCACCTTCGGCGTGCATGCCGCGCGCACCGCCGCCGGCATCGATGGATCCGTGCGGTAACCAAATACCTCGCCCGAGCCACACGGCCATCCCCAGATATTCACTTGGCTCTTGCTGTTACCACGCAAGTAGATGCCACTGTCGCGCTCCTCAACCTCCACCTCTTTCACATTCCCTGCCGCATCGCGCTGCTCGGTGCCGTCGGCAGCAAACATCGGCCGCTTCATCTTCCCCTGATGCGCCTTGGTCCAGCGCCAATCGGCAACCAACTCAAAGTCGGCAAACTCCTCGGCCGTCCACAAAGAGTCACCCTTGCCATCAAACTTGGCCGCGCCGTCATCAAACGTCCAGTGCCCTTGCTCGCCAGACTCCTCGCGCCATCCAGCGAGCGTCTTGCCGTCAAAAAGTCGACGCATACCGGTGCCTTCCATCACCACATCTTTCGCGGCAAGCGCTGGAACCGCGGCAGGCAGTTCCTTGACGCAGAGATCCTTAAACCAAATAGGGCTGCCTTCACTCTCCAGACAGATATAGCCCGTGCGCGGTGAAACATCCTTTGCGCCACTCACCTCATGTCCATTGATTTCAACCGTGATGTTGCCCTGATTGCAAGTGACCTTGTAATGATTCCACTCGCCCGCACCCTTGGTCACGCGCTCACTCGGAAGCGTTCGCTCCCATCCCGCCGGGTGCGGCCGCAACGGCGTCATCTTGGAACCCCAAATGCTGAATACATCACCCTGCCCGGTGTACAGCAACCGACCCTCTTTGTCTTTCACATCGGGCGTCAACATGATCTGCACTTCAATCGCACGCGGGAACATGTTCTGCGCGGAACTCGGCACCGGATCACTCCATACAAAGAGACCAGCATTACCCTCCTTCGCTTCATGCTTCCAGTCAAAGTCCAGTACGTAATTTTCATACATGCGATCCGTGCGAATGAATCCCGTTGGATTTCCAGTGCAGAACAACATGCCGTCGCGCGCAACAAACGTGTCACTGAAGCAATTCACGCTCACCCATCCAGAAAGATCCTTGCCATTGAAGATTCGATAGCAATCCGGACCACACTGTTCCCCGCGCGGCGCAATACCGGCAACGCGTGCGGCGGTGGCGGGTGGCGGCGGACTCGCGCATCCAACCAGAGAAGCGAGCGACGCCAGAACGATGACCGAGCTGAGTGTGCAGATGCGCATGCGCCCAATCCTAGCGATCCGATCCTGCCCTCACCGCGCGCTGCTCCCCCCTGCTCCTCTCCGCTCTCTCCGCTTCTCTCCTCTCCGCCGCCGCCACGCCCCTACGATTCCCCTCCCGCCATGCACACCGCACATCCCATCCTCGCCATGCACGAAGCCCGCGCACTCGCCACACTCTTCGGCGCCAGCGCGCCCGCGTGCGATTGGATCGCCATGCCCCTCAACGCGCCGGGCTCCCCCCGCGGCGCGTTCGTCGGCGGTAATCCACTCGATGAATCCTGGCTCTTGGACGCCGAACTCCCCGGACCATGGGTCTTTGCATGGAGCGGCACACTGGGCGATTCTCTGTTCGCCTCCGACCCCGTCAACTGGATGCGCGGCCCCACCGCACTCAATGCCCTGTGCGCGGAACTGGCGCCGCAACTGCAACGCCACCACAAGCGCCTCGTCCTGATCCCGCATGCGCGCCACGTCTTAAGCGATGCGCGCAGCGCGCTGACTTGGTGGTGCGATCAGGTGATTCCCGGGCAAGATCCCAACATCGTCCGCCACTCGCCGGATACCGATCGCCCCTTTGGGCTGGCCTTCGACCCCGCCGCATTTCTTGAGCCATCCATGCTCGCGGATATTGAAGACCACATGCAGTCGCTCTTTGCGTCCTTCGGTCCGCGCGCCGATGTGGTGATCCTCCGCGACACAACCATCAGCGAAACCGATCCTGAACAGATGACCCCATGTCCCCTTGGTTCCGGACGCCTCCCACGCGCTTACATACGTGAACTCCTTGCGCTGCATGTCCCGGAATCCACTCCCATCATGGTGCAAGGCGCCGCGCTGAACGGCTCGCTGGAGTGGCTTGGCCGCAGCGCCTGACACGCCGCGGGCGCGCGCGCATAAATCCTTGGAACTTCTGCGCCCGGCGCGCTACACTTCACTGCCCGCTGGAGGATCCGGCGCGCAAGGAGGCACGGATGATCGCCGCTGGTGCCAGTGTTCTTGATGCTCGCGTCTTAGTAATCAACAAGTTGTACAACGCTGTTCGCGTTGTCGATGCGCGACGCGCATTCACCATGTTGTGCAAGGGCTCCGCAGAAATCATCAGCGTTGAAGCTGGGGCGTATGTCAGCTACTCGCTGCACTCATGGTCTGAAGTTGCAGAATTCCAACGGTCCTTTGAACACGAACAACATGACTGGGTGACCACCCCGCGCTTGGTCTTGGCCGTCCCAAAGATCATTCGCTTGCTCGGCTACGACCGCCTGCCGCGCGAACCAGTCAAACTCAATCGTCGCAACATCTATGCGCGCGATCACAGTCAGTGCCAATACTGCGGCAAGAATTTCTCCACCAAAGAACTCACGCTCGATCACGTCGTCCCGCGCGTGCAGGGTGGCGAGAACTCATGGATCAACTTGGTGTGCGCCTGCGTCCGGTGCAACGCGCGCAAGGGCGGCCGCACGCCAACACAGGCGCGCATGAAACTGATCCGCGAGCCCATCAAGCCGCGCCGCAATCCAGCCATCACACTCCGACTTGGTAGCCCCAAGTACCAAAGCTGGAAAGCATTCCTGGACGAGGCGTACTGGACCGTCGAACTGCAGGACTGACCGCAGCAACCGCGCCGCCACTCGAAGCAACCGCCTCGCTCGCTGCGCCGGCTGCACCGACTGTGCCTGTACCGGTTCATTCACCCGCGCAACATCAATACATTCAGCGTCAACACCACCGTGTTGTTGATTGCATGCGCCACGATTGACGCATTGATCGTCCCGCGCCATTCGCGCATGATGCAGAACGCAACAGCAAGCGATGCAAGCACCGGGATAAAGATCAATCCCTGCGGATGAATCGCTGCAAACAACACGCTACTCACCGCTATCGCAATTACCACGCTTCCCACCGCGCCCCAGCGACCGAATGACTGCCGCAGATTCCGGTACAGCGCGCCCCGAAAGACGATTTCTTCGCCAATGGGCGCGCAAACGCAAGCAATCATGTACGTCAAGAACAATCCGGTTGCCCCGGATTCCTCCACCATCTGTTGAACTGGATGACTGGCGCGCATCTGTCCATCACTAAAGATGTTCGAAAGCACGACGGCCAACATCACTCCAACGATCAACAGCGCGATGCCCATCGACCAGCACACCACGCCCCACACGATGTCCATGGCAACAAATCGACGTAAGCCAATCGCTGCCATGATCGTGCGCAGCGACAAACCGCGCCGCGTTCCCCACCACAGTGCCACCGCGACTGCTGCAATGGCCGCTGCGATAGAGAGCGCCAAGCGAACATCCATTCCAGGACCTTCGTGGCCATAGTCCTCCCAGATGTCAAAGAGCATTCGCGGCGCGCTTGCAAGCCCCAGATAAGCAAACATCCACACCGCAAACATCTCTGCATAGACATGCGACCACAGTTCGTCGGTTGCGCCAATGCCCTTGGTCTTACCAAGTGCAGCCAGCACTACAAACACAATGAGTGCGGCAATGCCCCCAAGCGCTAACACGAATCCGACGAACGCCGCCAACACCAATACCATCAACAACACTGCACCCGCCGCTGCAAGACTATCGAGTGCTTCTTGATCGCCATTCGCCTGCGCCACCAACGTCTTGCCAGTGGTCCCAAGCGCCGTGATCACATCGGCGCATGCCTCGTCAGAGATCCCGCGCACACCGGGTTGAGCGGTGGCGTCCACCAGTTCCGTGACTGCATCGAGCGTCTCGAGAAACGCTTCATCCGCAGTCACATCACCGGCATCGATCCGATTCTGCAGTCCAGCCAGCAACTCGAGCGCACGATCACGAGCTCCCAATCGGGCCAGCAGCGCGGCGGTCGCCAATTCCGAGCCAGGCTCATCAATCGAGGTCAGCGCCTCTACCTGGCCCCGCATTGTCGATAACTGTTGAGCAAAGGCCGTCTCAAAAGCTGGTGCCGTGGCGCCGTTCACCAATGAGCCCATGATGGCCTGTTGTGCCGACACCGACGCGTGGGCCGCGAGTTTCTCGGAACTAGGCGCCCCAATCCCCCCCCGACTCTCCACAATAAACAGGGCCGCGGCCACCGCGATTGCCAACCATGCGAGGATATTTGCGCGCCGAAGTCGGGAAGCGTATGTCATCACTGGCACAGCCTACCGGGGGTCAAACACACCCTCCCCTTGACATCTTGGCGAAAAGCCCTATCTTTATCGATTCTCTGCCCATCCCGGGCGGCGCCACGAAGGAACAGATATGCCACGCCAGACCACTCACATGAAGGAAGCCGACGTTAAGCCAAATTGGCACGTCGTCAACGCCGAGGGAATGATCCTCGGTCGCCTCGCCACCGAAGTCGCGCTCGTCCTCATGGGCAAGCATCGCCCCCAGTACACGCCCAACGTGATGAGCGGCGATTGCGTCATCATCACGAATGCGGAGAAGATCAAGGTCACCGGCAACAAGCTGGCAGCCAAGACCCTTCGTCGTTGGAGTGGCTATCCGGGCGGCCTGCGCGTCCGCACCTACGAGTCCATCATGGCCTCGAAGCCCGAGCTCGTGGTTGAAGAAGCGGTCATCCGCATGCTTCCCCGCGGTCGCCTCGGTCGCCGCATCCGTCGCAACCTCCGCGTCCTCAAGGGCAACACGCACGACCACAGTGCGCAACAGCCAGCGACGCTTGACTTCCCGAACGCCCGCCGCTGATCGCAGCGCCGAACAGAGAGACACACCTGATGACCACTGTAATGAACACCTCCACCCCCGTCACCCAAGGCCAGGGCGCCGCTACCAAGGGCCCCGATTCCAAGGGTTGGTTCTGGGGCACCGGCCGCCGCAAGACTGCTATCGCGCGCGTCCGCGTTCGACCAGGCACCGGCGCCATCAAGTTGAACGAGAAGGAACTTGACGATTACCTGACCGAAGACCGCGACCGCAAGGCCGTGCTCGCCGTGCTTGAGAAGACCGGCACCAAGGGCAAGGTTGA
>CAMDUB010000019.1 GCA_945878575.1 Phycisphaera mikurensis NBRC 102666
CCGGCATCGACGAACTGGTGATTGCCGGGGTCGAGCACGAGGTTCGGGCATCCCTGGTGTGCCTCGCCGACGAGGTCGACGATCGGCCGCCGGGGCCTCGGGTAGTCGACGTACCGGATGTCGAGGCGGTTACGCAGCTCCGGGCAGCAGGCGAGCACGCCCTCGAGGAACGCGCAGTCGGGGCAGTAGTAGCGCTTGCCATCGCCGTCGCGGGCGCTGTCTTCGAAGCCAGGGGTGAGCAGGAAGAGGATGTCCATGAAGGCCTCCAGATTAGGCTCGGGCCACCGGGTCCTGCCACGCATCCTTCGGGCCCTGCCGTTCCATCCAACGGCCCTCGGGAACGGGCTGGTAGCCGTACTTCGCGTACAGGCCGTGCGCGTCGCGCGTGGCCAAGCACCAGCGTCGCACGCCTGCGAGCGACGGGTGCCGCTCGAGTTCCTCGAGCATGCGCTTCGCGATGCCCTGGCCGCGGAATCGCTCGTCGACGAACACGTCGCACAGCCACGCGAACGTCGCACGGTCGGTGACGACGCGGGCGAGGCCCACGGTGGCACCGGTCGCGTCGTCGATGGCCACGGCGGTGATGCTGTTGCGGAGCGCCTCGGCCACCACGTCGCGGCGGATGCCCGGGGACCAGTAGGTGCCAGCGAGCATCCGGTGGATGGGGTCGAGGTCGTGGAGGGCGGGGTCGAGGGAGATGGTGATAGGCATCGCTTTGAGGATGCAGGCTAAGGCAGTGCGCGGACGGCCGCAGCAACGACCGCGACTCTCGAGTCTCCCGACCACGTCGATCCCGCGCGCACCACGCCCGGGCGTGAGCGGTCACGGTGCTTCTCGGCGACGAAGCCTTCATAGATCGAGTCATGAACGTAGATTTCCGAGGCGAGGCCCTTCATCCGCAGCCTTCACCGAGAAATCCCCATGCGCCGCACATCGATCCTCACGGCAGTCGCATCGCCCTGCCTCCTCCTCGCCATGGGCGGTTGCTTCGGCAAACACCCCGGACCGTGGCGCGCGGCGCCACCGGAGGATCTCGAGGTTCTTCGCGACCACTACAAGGTCGAGACCGAAAACCGCGAAGTCCTGCGTCGGGATGTTTCGATTTGGTTCATCGGGCCAGCCTCCGGCTATCCCGAGTGGGGGGTCAAGAATGACGAGGGCGCGATCGAGATCGTCGCCCCGCGTACGCGCGGTTGAGTCCCGTCGGTCACCGCGCGCCCGGACCGCCCCGCCCGGTGTCGATGCACTCGACGATGCGCAGTCGGCCGTCCGCGCGGGCCACGCGCTCGCAGGCGTTCGCCATCTCGAGCTCTGCGGCACGCTGGAGATCAAGAGGGGCTGCCAAACCTGATACCGCGAACTGTCTACGCAGCCAATAATATCACATTCGGAAATCTGAACCATTCTGAAAACAGCGTGAGGCTGAAAGAATCTGCCTGACGACTGCCGCGAATTCTCGGGAGTCAGCGCACGGCATTCCGCCCGTTCGATCCATCCACCCCGCAGCGATCCGAAACACCACACCCATGCGAATCACCGGACTCACCCTCGCCGCCACCATCGCCGCACTCGCATCGACCGCCTTCGCAGACGTTCCGTTCCAGCAGCTCGCAAACTTCCATGCTTGGCCACTGACCCATTCGTTATGCTGATGGTCCATCCTGCGTCCGGCCCCGGTGAAAGTCAGAAGAACGAAATTGCTTCCTTGAACGTGCCCGACCAAGACAGCCTGACTGAAGTTGCTCGATCCATCAGCAACCAAGAACGCAGGTTCGCCCACCGAGCCGTGAAGGCAAGCTTCATGCGAGATGTGTGGGTTCTGCTGCCCGGCGGCTTCTTCCTAGCAGCGGCGTCATGCGCCGGTGTACGTGGACTTGGAGGCAGCCTCCCGATAGCGCTGTCACTCGGCGTGACGATCTTCCTCACCAGCTTTGGAATCGTCTGGCTACGTGCATGTCTGGTGCACTTTCCAAAGCAACGTGAAGTCGATGCCGGAAAGATCTGCGGATATTGCGGGCACCCGCTCGCGCTCTCGTGCTCAATCATTCCGGGACCTGGAATGTAGCTGCGATGGATGCGCCCAAAGCAAAGCCACCTGCCAGAACTGAACTGCGCGCGCCTACCAGACCGCGCGGCGAAGCCGACGCATGGCGGATTCTTGGGGTACCAGCCCCGCCGAGCGGAGACTCGACGGTCTCCATCGAGGCCATTCAGGCGCAGGCACTGGCACACACGGCGAGGATTCTTGCGGGGTGGCTGCTTCCCAATCCCGAGTCAAGAGCGCACTTGGTCGTTTACGACCTGCATGTATGGGAGTCATCGGAACTCTATGAGCTCTGGTGGAGCTTCACTCAGACCCACGCCGACAGGTTCTCAGATGCGCAGGACGCTTGGGAGTTTCGGATTCGCGGCACGGATAAAGAAGCGCTGGATGCGATGCTCGCGCTCGTCATGATGTTTGGCTGGGGAGTCGCTGGTTGCGACGCTCTTTCAGTGCGCCGCTTGTTGCTGGATCACGATGGCACTGTGCGCCTCTGGGGGGGAGGCTGCGAGGACCGATCGGCGATCGAGCGGACACTGTCGAAGTAGGCGACTCGTAAGTCCTCCAACTGGTCGTTGTGGACTACAAGCGCTTCCCGCGACCGAGGTCTTGTAGAGCTGCAGTGGAGTGGTGTTCGGCATCGCTGGATGATCGCAGAGATGACAGAGCGACGATGCACGAAATCCACGCGGGGTGAGCGCAGCGACCGATGTACTCCGCGCGGAGTATGGCAAATCAGAAAGTCACCACCGACGCGCGAGTCGGTTCACGCGGAATATCAGCCGTCCCGTACTCCGCGAGGATGACGGAGGACCGAATCTCGCGCGCGACAGGCAGTCGCCGCTGTATTGGACGATTAATGCCACTTATTTGCTAGCGGCATGTGAATCCCCTTGTACCCTTGGTTGAGACAGGCAATCGCCGTACACCATTCACCGGGAGTCAGCAATGAAAAAGTTCTTCAAGACCTCACCTAGCCAGACGATTGCACTGAGCTTCATGACACTGAGCGCGGTCGCAGCGCAGGCGTACGCAGGCACTATCACCGTGTGCCCCAATGGTTCGTGCAACTTCACGGATCCCGTCGCCGCGATCGCCGCAGCAGCCCCGGGCGACATCATTGAGATCCAGGCAGGTACCTACATGCTCAGTAGCTACATCCCCATCGTGGGTGGTATCGCGGGTAAGCCGTTGGTGATCCGCGGCGCCGTCGACGCATCAGGGAAGCCGACGACCGTCTTAAACGCCGGCGGGACGAAAAAGGTGTTTGAGTTGGTCGGCCTTGACGCCACCACTTCGTTCGAGAACTTGGTCATCACCAACGGACGTGGGGATTCCGGCGGCGCGGTTTTCACCTACGGCGCCAATGTGGTCTTCCGTAACTGCGCATTCCGCAGCAATCGAGCGAATGGCGTCGGAGGCGCGATCTACCTCAACAATTCAAATCCATTGCTCATCGACTGCGAGTTCACCGACAATGTGGCTTCGAATCCACAGGGAGTACCACAAGCCGGTGGCGGTGCCATCTACGTCGGCAACAGTACGCTGACCCTCACCCGTTGCTCGTTCACCGGAAATTCAAGCAACTACTACGGCGGCGCCCTCTATGTGACTGGAGGAAGCAACCCGGGCCGAGTGAACCTCCAGTCGACGCGCATCTGCGGCAATACTGCACCGAATGGACCGCAAATTGGCATGAGCACTGGCGCCATCATCACGGACCTCGGCGGCGCGTGCATCTCGAACAACTGTGACGACTGTCCACCGGCCCCGGTCTGCCCAGCGGACCTTGACGGAAACGGGGTCGTGGGTGGCGCCGATCTCGGCCGTCTGCTCGGGGCCTGGGGACCGTGTAACGACTGCCCCGCCGACATCAATGGCGATGGGTTAGTGAGCGGGACGGACTTGGGAGCGATGCTCGGCGCGTGGGGTGCTTGTCAGTGACGGCGGCACCGGCACGCAATCAACCACGACTCCTTGCGACAGGACATTCGCCATGACCTTGCGCGCGGCAGCCGGATCGGAGTCAACTATCGGTAGACGTCGCGACGGTGTCCAATCCGGATGACGTCGACCACCAGGAGTTTGTCGAGCACCTCGTAGATCACGCGGTAGTTCCCGACCCGGCTCCGGTTGCCCGGATCAACCTCGCCGTACTCGATGGCCTCGGGGGCGAAATGTCATTGACCCACCACTTAGGCTAATAAAATCTGATTTTCGAAACTCAATTGAGCATTTGAAAAGGTATTCGTTGAATGAATCTGCGATACCCTGCTTTGCGAACAAATCCGGAAATTTCGGACGCGGAAACGCGCGACGCACTCACGCAGCCGACCTCCACGGAGCAACTCCATGCGACTTTCTCGTTCCACACTCGCCGCGGTCACCACCGCCATGATCGCCTCGACATCCTTTGCCGATGTTCCGTTCCAGCAACTCGCCGACTTCGGTCGCGGTGGCTTGCCGAACGACGTGAACGCGCAGGGCACGATCGTGGGCGGAGTCCGGGCTGCCGATGACAGCGGCTCGGTGCCGGTCGTCTGGGATTCCCCGACCGCCACCCCCGTCGCCCTACCCACCGTCAACGGCGGTTCGGCGTCCGCGATCAACTCGAACGGGCAAATCGTCGGTTTGGAGAACTTCCCGGTCGGCGCCGGCGCCAAGCCGGTGCTCTGGGAGAACGGCCAAGCCTTCATCCTCCCGGATGTCGGCAACGGCGGCTATGCGTACGACATCAACGAAGCCGGAGTCATCGTCGGCTCGGTGGTGACCATGGCGGGCGAATACCAGGCGTGCCGCTGGGTGAATCGACAGCTGGAACTGCTTCCCCTGCCCGAGTTCAGCGTTCCGGCCGATCCGTCGCAGCAGGTCTGGAGCTTCGCGCAGAGCATCAACTCCGCGGGCGTTATCTGCGGCACCATCCAGGGTCAGCTCGGCACGCCGTCGCTCGCGCTTCGCTGGACCGACGCCGGAGTCTCGGCCATCACCGACCAGGGGATCGAGACCAAGGGCATCTCCATCGACAACAACGGCGGCATCCTGATCAATGGGTACTTCAATGACGGGAGTTCCCGCGGCCCGGCACGCGCCGGCACCGATGGTTCTCTTACGGTGCTGCCCTTCCCCACGGGTCTCTTCGGCGGCGCGCCGTCGCTCACCATGAGCCGGACCGGCATCGTGGCGGGCTACTACTACGACTTCAGTGGCAGCGTCGCCATCAAGGCCGTCGCATGGCCGAACGACCAGTTCACGCCGCTTGAACTGCCCCAGGGGATGAAGTACGCGTTCCCGTCCGGCGTTGGCAACAATGGTCTCGTGTTCGGCTCCGTCACGGACGGCATCAGCGGCGTCAGCGTGCCGGGCTTCTGGGCACTCGACATCGGAACCGCATCGCTCACCTCGGGCAACACCGGTGGCGCGCGCAGCCAGCAGGTGCAACTCGCTGCCACCAGCATGCGTGCGAACCGCACCAACGCGTGGTTTAGTGTGTCCGTGCAAGTGAACGGCGCCTTTGCCGGTCGTGCGATCACCGACGCCAACGGCGTGGCGCGGCTCTCCTACACGATCCCAGCCAACACTTCCGCGTCGCAACTCGCGGTGCGCTTCGTCGACGAGAACGGCGCCGTCGCCAATAGTGTCATCAGCGTCGAGGTGGGCTGCGTTGCCGCGGACCTGAACTGCGACGGCATCGTCGGCGGCGCGGACCTTGGCATCCTGCTTGGTCAGTGGGGCACGGCAGGTTCCGCAGACATCAACCGCGACGGCGTGGTGAACGGACCCGACCTCGGCCTGCTGCTCGGGGCCTGGGGAAGCTGAACATGCGATCGCCGGCGTTCACCGCGGCACCGGCACGCAATCAACCACGACTCCTTGCGACAGGACATTCGCCATGACCTTGCTCGACACCCCGTCGGCAAATGGTGTTGTTGCTTCGAATTGGCGGATCGGGGTGCACGTGACCATGCTTCCCGCCACGAGTTCCACGGGGCTCGACACTTCGGGAGGGAACGCAGTCAGTTCGATGACCGGCCACTCCGAATCGCTCCACGGCTGGGAGCCACGTGAACGCCCGGAGCCAGGGACGGATGGCCGCGCACGCAAGGTTGCGTTGAGCGCGTTCCAGTCGTGCAACGAAATTCGCCCGTTGGTTCTCACCACGCCCTGCGGCGTTCGAGCTTGGAAATCAAGGAGCACTGCTTCGAATCGAAACATGCCCCAGTCCGGCTCAACGGGTGTCGCGCGTGCCGACCAGTCGTTCATCAGGCTCCTGATGGAAACCATGATCCACGCGTTGAAGATCACACCACCGGCGGCGGCGAGAAGTGTGACAAGCACCACGGCCACCGCAATCCGCCGAAGCGCACGCTGCCCACGCTCGAGTTCGGCCAGTCCCTGCCGGAAGTGATCCACTGCGTTTCCGAATCGCTCTTCCGCTTGACGCGTCGCGCCGCGGGTGGCGCTGACCGAGTTTGGGTCGTTCTTCATGACATCCTCCTCAAGCATCTCAAGATGACTTTCAATTTCCCGTCGTAATTCAGACGCCTCGTCCTGTGGGTCATGCGAATCGGACACGGTTGCTCCCTTCAATCTTGTCTGCCAACTTGGTGTTCAGGAACTTGGCGATCGCGCCGGTGACGGATGTCCACTCCTGGACGCCCTCGCGCAGCGCCACCTTCCCCGCCGGCGTGATCGAGTAGATCCGCACTTCCCGCCCGTTCTCTTGCTTCTGCCATTCCGCCTCCACCAGCTTGCGCTTCTTCAGTCGCTGCAGCGACGGATAGAGCGACCCTTCCTCCACCGCGAGACGACCATCGCTCACCTCCTCAACGAGACGGGCCAGGCGATAACCATGGGTGGCCTGCCTTGCAATCAAGGAAAGGAGGACAAGGTCAAGGCTGCCAGAAGGAAATGACGGACGACTGGATGGGGCTGTGGCCATATACATAGCGTAACGATGTATGGAGGGTAAAGCAAGCATGCGGCGCAGAATTTCTGAACTACCTCTTGACATCTATGCATACCTAGTTAGACTAGGCATACTGACACGATGCGTAGTCGCGCCATGCTGAAGATTTAATCAATCCGAAATCGCTCCGGAACCTCGCAACATGCGAGCGATACCAAGGAAATCTATGAAGAATCAATATCGCATCGCGCACCATTCGGCCACGGTCATGCTTGCCATCGCACTGGGCACCCTTGCCTGCATTGGCCTGAAAGCCACCGCCACGGATGACGGCGTTCCGTACGGACGCAGGCTCCCGGCCGCCGTTCACCATGTTGCTGCCGGAGGCGTACTCGTGGTTGCGTGCGAGCACGTAACCACCACCAGCGCGTCACTGGTCAATACCACGTGGCTGAACCAGAAATCCGAAGTGATTTCGCTGGACAGCTTGATCGACGGCTCGCTTGTCAATGCCGGACCTGGGAATCTCCTATGCCTACGCCTCGATGACGGCGTCCTCGTGTGGATCGCGCCGGGCGAATCACTGCTCGCTGGCCCCTCGGTCGTCGGCTACCAACAGGGTTGCCTGTGCACCTGCGGAACCGGCACGGTGTTCATCGAACCGGCCAACTGCGGCGGAACCTGTTCGAACTGCAACGGCAAGGGACCCTGCCTCGATCCGACCAACAGCCAGAAGGCCCCTGGCTTCTCAGCCTGCACTACTGGCTGGGGACCTTCTGGGAACTGATCACGGGGGAAACTGCGAGACAAAAAAACACCCGCCGCCTCTTCGGGCGGCGGGTGCTTCATTTCGGCCTTCGGCCGATCAATGTGCTTCACTATCAGGGAGCGCAGTTGCCCCAACCATTCAGAACCATGCCCAGGTCAACGCCGTCGCAGTTACCGTCGCGGTTCACGTCCGCGGCGCCGTATGCCTCGCCCCAGTTGCCAAGGATCTTCGCCAAGTCTTCGCCGCCGATGACGTTGTAAGGCGTAGCGAGGTCAGTGTCGCAAATCCCAACGCATTCCGGGCAGTAGAAGGCGTACAGCTGGCCATTCTCCATGAGCGGAGCGGCGAGTGAGTAATGACACTGAATGTTGCTAAGGAACCAGCCGAGACCGAGCTGATCGCGTGCGTCGATCACGCCCGAGACCTCCTCGTCTTGGTTGAACGGAGCAGTGGCAGCGGTGGTCCCGTTACCGAAGCGAGCCGGATCGCACTCGAGGATCGTGGTGAGCGTATCGGTGGCCACGTTGTAGAGGTGGTGCTTGGCGTTTTGCAGATTGTTACCCGGATCTTCCTGCAAGATCATCATGGTGGCGCCAGCCGGAGTGTTGTAGACACACATGTTGTCCATCATCTTCTGACCTTCGTTACCGATGAGGAGAGCATCGATGGTGCCGCCCGCGAGCGGGTTGCTAACGTCGGAGAAACGCAGGCGCCACAGGCGCGAGTTGGTGGTCATCGAGGCAGTGGTGACGAAGTAGAAATCCGCTGGGTTGGCGGGATCCCACGCACCGTCCTCAGGACGAAGGAACGTGGTACCAGAATCAGTGGAACCAGCGCCGAACGTAAAGGTGCCGCTGTAGACGGGGGTGCCGCTAGTAGCGAGGCCGAAAGCGCTAGTCTCGGCAGCGACGTTGCTGCCGTTGACCTTCACCTGCATGCCGTAGCCAGTGCCATTCTTGAGGCCGGCCTTCTCGACCGAGGTGCCGGTGGACTGCTTGGTGCCGACGTACATGAACACGCGGTTGGTGCCGCCGTCAGAGGTGGCGACTACCACGGTGCTTTCACTGGCGAACGGACGGGCAACGCCGTTCTCCCAGCTACCCCGGAGCGAGTCAAACGCTTGGAGTTGCGTGCCGACGCCGGTTTCGATGTCCATTGCCATCATGCGACCGGGAACGCCACCTTCTTCACCAGCGAGGAAGATGTGGTTCAAGGTGCCGTTACCGGTGGCTGGGTTGTAGAAGGCGCTGGCGGCAGCCAAGTCAGCCGAGCAGAATCGCTGGAACTGGTAGAGCGAGCCAGTGCCGCCGGTGGTGACGTCCAGTGAAGTCATCGCGTCGGCAGCGCTAGTGATGGCGAAGGTTCCAGGAGTGATGTTCCACTTGCTGACGAATGCGCCGCCGACGGTGCCTGCTGGCTGGTGCGCGCGGGCCTGGCCGCCGACAGTGGCGGCGATCTCGTGGGCCACGGTGAGCGTGAATGAGCCATCGCTGTTGTTGAACGCGCCCATGCCGTCCGGGATGCCGAGCATCTGGTAGCCGCCGATGGTGTCGCCGACGGTGATGATGGAGACGACGTCACGGACTGGGCTGCCGGTGTTCGGACGGACGAACGGGGTGGCCGAGGAATTCGGGCCGGTGCGCACAGAGCTCTGCGCGGTGGCCGAGGCGGCAACCGCGAGAACAGCGGATGCGCCGATTGCGAAGGTAATACGGGTCATTTCTTTGATACTCCAGATCGGGTTTCAAGACATTGCGCCCCGGACCTTCCGAGACGTGCGGAATAATGGCGGCATGCTGTGAAGCCTGCGCTTGCCAACGATGTGGAGTTATTGAACAAACGATGTGCGTCGCGTTAGCGCACTTCAGTCGATTCCGCAACGCGCTGTGCAGCAAGAATTTGCAGCGACGACGTTCGCGGCTTCGCCTCGTGTGAAGGAAGCGATCAGTTTCTGTTTGCTGCTGCGGGTCGCTCTTCGATCTTCAGCATCACCGTCACGTCTTTGCCATCACGAAAAAACTTGGCGGGCACCTGAGAGCCGCTGAAGTAGTAGAGCGACTGCTGGAAGTCGACAACGCTGATGATCTTGGTGCCGTTGATCTCAGTGACGAAATCGCCGCGGCGCACGCCCGCCGTGGTGGCGGGACTTGGGTCGTAGAGATCATCGACAAGCAGACCGAACTCAGGCTTCTTGAGCGCGGCAAACGCGGCATCATCCTTCATCCGCGTCTTGAGTTCCTCCTGGGAAAGCACGGAGAATCCTGTCCACGGCGAGTGATTGGAGCGCTTCTTGGTGAGCGCCTCGGCGACTCCGAGCGCGGTGTCGATCTGCATGGCGTAGGTCACGTAAGCGTGCGGCTGCAGGGGTTCGGAAGGCTGCATTGAGGGCGGCGGAACCAACATGCCCAGCACCTCGCCCGCGGAGTTCACGAGCGAACCACCCACGGATTCAGGGGAAATTGCCATGCTCGAGTGAATGAAGCTGCCGGTGAGGTCCGCCTGATAGCACGAAGCCACGGGCAATGCCATCACTACGCCGGGTGCAAAGGTGCGCGCCGCGCCAAAGGGATCCGCCACCGCGAAGACGCTGTCGCCGATCTCCAGCGAATCGCCCTTCCCGATGCGTGCAGGCGTCAGTCCGCCCACCGTCTCACCCTCCGCGGGCTTCAACCGAAGCACCGCGAGGTTGATGGTCGGCTCGCTCCCAAGGAGCTCTGCGTCGACGCGCACGCCGGTGGATGTCTCTACGTCAACTCGCTCGGCAAATCCGCCGTTGTCAAGAAGAAGCGGCGAACGGCAGCAGATCACCATGCCATCCGTGCCGACAAAGATGCCGGTCGAAACCGTAGCACGCGCCAGTCCCATGTACGGAGATTCGTCCGCAACCGCCCAGCGCCCTTCGTGGGGAACGCCCTCGGGAACGCGCTGGTAGCTGGTCACTGTCACGATTGAAGGAACGACGGATACCTGAAGCGCACGCCGCGCTTGGTCGCCAGCGGATAGCAAGGGAACCGTCTGCGGCGCGGTGGCCTGGGCAACCTGCGCGTGCGATGCAAGGAATAGGCAAGCGGCGAGCGTGATCATGTGCGAAAGTTTATTGATGAAGAAAGTGTTACCCGCTAGCGAATGGTGAAGATTGCATTTGGGAACGCTCGTCACGCTGCAATCCGGCAATCCATCGCGCCTAGTCTTCGCGCGTGATCTTCCTGATTCCAGCACTGATGGCATGCGCCCTGCTGCGCGCCGCACCCCCAGCGGACCGGGCCACGATGACTGCCGACGCAGTACGCGGTTACGTTCGGCACGCGGAGCGCACCTACGACGCCACCCTCACTGCAGCGCAGGCGATGCGCGCGGCGGTGCAGTCTTTCTGCGCTGAACCGAGTGACGCCGCCCTTACGCGAGCGCGCGAGTCATGGACCGCGGCTCGCGAGGTCTATGGGCGCACCGAGGCGTTCCGCTTCGGGAACGGCCCGATCGATGCCAAGCGCGGCGGCGTGGAGACGTTTGTTAATTCGTGGCCAGTGGACGAGGCGTACATCGATGCAGTCGAAGGTTCCGTGGGCGGCGGGATCATCGGCAACCCTGCGAAGTATCCGGCGCTCGGCCGCGCCATTCTTCGACTCCACAACCGCCGCGGCGGCGAGACCAACATCTGCACCGGATGGCATGCGATCGAGTTCCTGCTCTGGGGGCAGGACCGCTCCGACTCTGGACCCGGTGCACGTCCCGTGACGGACTTTGTTGACGGGAAGGCTCCGTTTGCGAACCGCCGGCGTGAGTACCTGTTGGAGATCACCGACATGTTGTGCGAGGACCTTGCGAAGGTTGACGCGCAGTGGGACGCGGGCGGGGAAAACTATCGATCGCGATTCGAGGCGGATCCACCGGCTTCGCTGCAGGCGATCATGACCGGCGTTGCGCTGCTTGCCGGGTTCGAGATGTCCGGCGAGCGGATGGCGGTAGCTGAAGAAACGCACGACCAGGAAGAAGAGCAGAGTTGCTTCAGCGATACCACGCACCTGGATTTCCGGGCGAACATGCGTGGGATCGCTGAGGTGCTGCGTGGCGATGGCGCGCCTGGAGTGATCGCGGTGGTAGCCACCGTTGACCAAGCGCGAGCCGACGCGATGACCACGGCGCTCGCAGCGGCGGTGGCGGCGGTTGATGCGATGCCCGCGCCGTTCGACCGCGCGATCCGCACCGCGAAGGGCAGCCCAGAGCACGCGCAGATCACGGCGGCGATCGCTGCGCTTGAGAAACTTGGCGAGGAAATCTCCGCTGCGGCAAAGTCAATGGGTTACTCGCTTCCGTCGGAGCCGCACGGTTGAGTATGCGCGCGCCAGCCTCCGATCGGAACGCATACCCGCGAACGATGCTCGCCGTCACGATGGTGCTCATAGCGGGCGTCACGTGCGCGCTTGCGCCGCGCGGCGAAACACAAGCGGAACTTGCGCGTCTCGGTGGACCAGCGACGGTGGAGATCGATACACCGGACGCGTTCGGCCTCTCCGCACCTGGCATAAGCAGCGAGGAGCGCCGCGCGTTCAGTGTTGGCAACTCGTTTTTTCGCGACAACTGGGTGACCGCACCGGCAAGCACCGAGGGGCGCGACGGCCTCGGCCCGCTGTTCAACGCCAACTCATGCAGCGCGTGTCACGCCGATGACGGACGCGGTAGACCGCCGCTTGCGCGCGGCGAAGTTGGGCTGGGGCTCGTGGTGTTCGTCAGTCCACGCGATGCGGACGGAGCGCCGCATCCGCTGTACGGCAAGCAGCTTCAGGATCAAAGCATCTCTGGCGTCGTGCCGGAAACGGAGATCGTGCTGCGCGCGGTGCCCGTGCCCGGCGCGTATCCGGACGGCACCAAATACGAACTCAATCGCTGGGAAGCAACTTTCGAGCGCCCGGCATACGGCCCGCTCGGCGAGGTGCGGACGTCGCTTCGCATTGGTCCACAGGTGATCGGCGGTGGATTACTTGAAGCGGTACCTGACGCAGTGATCGCGGCGTGCGCCGATCCGGAGGACCGCGACGGCGACGGCGTGTCCGGTCGTCCGCACATGGTGACGGGCGCGGATGGCGCGCGGCGCGTGGGCAAGTTTGGCTGGAAGGCATCGCAGCCGACACTTGAAGGTCAAGTGATGGCCGCGCTGCACGAGGACATCGGCATCACCAACGACGCGCATTCGGTGGAATCACTCACTGCGGGTCAACGAGCAGCAATCACGGCGCCGAGTGGTGGCAGCCCCGAGGCAGACGCGCACAAAGTCGCGCGACTGGCGCATTACTGCCGCGTGCTGGCGGTCCCGATGCAGCGCGATGCGGGCACGCCCACAGTGGAGCGTGGGCGGCGACTCTTCACCGACACGGGGTGCGTGACATGTCACACGCCAACGATGTCCACGTGTGATGCATCGCCGGTGACGCTCCTGCGCAACGCGACCTTCCATCCGTACACCGACCTCCTGCTCCACGACATGGGCGAAGGTCTCGCCGACGATCGTCGCGACGGCGACGCAACCGGGCGCGAGTGGCGCACCCCGCCCTTGTGGGGCATCGGTCTCGTGCAAACGGTGAACGGTCACACACGTTTCCTGCACGACGGGCGCGCACGCAGCCTCGAGGAAGCTGTCCTTTGGCATGGGGGCGAGGCACAGCGCTCGCGGGATCGATTCATGGCCATGCCTGCCGCGGATCGTCAGGCGCTAATGGCGTTCCTGGAATCACTGTGAGAGACTTGATACGCGCTGCGGGTTGTAGGTGAACACTCCGCCCCGCGCACATGGGTCACACAGACTGTGGGTATGTCTGACGCAACCATAGAACCAAGAGTTCCACCGAACGGCCTTGTACGCGCCGGGGACGGTACCGTACAAAGCAGCCCACTGGATATTGATCCGCCATCACTCACAGGAGCCCTGCGATATGAATTCCATTCTTCGACTGTTCGCGCCAGCGGCGCTCCTCGCCTCGGTTGTTGGCTGCGCCACTCCAAGCGCTACTCCGCAGATGGAACAAGAGAACCTGAAGTGGTCAGCAAACTACGCGTCCGACTTTGCGAAGTTGGTGCAGAGCTATATCAATAAGGAGTTCGTTCCCTCGCCAGACAAGGCGACATTGTTGACGCAGGCTGCCATTCTTGCGCATCACGCGCAAGTGCAGGCGAAGTCAGTTGCCGCATACACGCCGCGTAACACCAAAGAGTCGGAATTCATGTTGAAGGACTTGAAGGCACGCGCCATCGGTCTTCAAGAAGAATGCAAAGCGCTCGAAGTGCAATGGAATGTCTGGCAGGTGCAACACGGCCTGCAGAAGGTCGAAGACATTGAGATGGTCTATGTGCGCGCCGATCCGGGGTGCTGACCTGCGGGCCGGGGTCTTAGATGCCTTTGACCTTGTTCGCTACCGCTTTACTTTCCACCTCGGCTAAGTACTTGCGCGTTGCCGCCGGCAACAGTGTCCACATGCGGATCGCAAAGATCAGTCCAACGATGGTGAATGGGAACAGGAACATCGGCCAGTAGGCCCAACTCTTGGTGGCAAGAATTCCCACGGCAAACGCTTGAATGGCGCTGCCGAGTTTGCTGAAAGCGTCCGCAATTCCGGTGGCCGTAGCTGCTGCCTTCTTGCCGCCGAAGTCGGCGGTGGCCGTGCCGGACATGATGCTGTGCACGCCGATCACGCCCATCATGGTGCCGATGGCGCATGCGCCGATGATCCACGGACGCGCCGTCAAGAACAGATCCGTGAACGAGCCCGACACTGCGCCGACCGATTCTGCCGTTGCGTTGATCGGTTGCCACACCAACGTGAGGATCATGGTGCCGGTGGTGGCAAACATGATGCACTGCATCAGCGCCGCCGACGGTGCACGGCGCGACTGGAACAAACGGTCGCTGAGCCAGCCCGCGGTAAACCCGCCCGCAATGCCAGTGACGCAGCCCCAGAAGCCCCAGTTCTGCGTGACCACCGGCACGCCCAGCGGCGTTTCCTTGGCGAACAGCAGGTACCAGTTCAGGATGCCGTCGCGGAGCACGCCGGAGGTGAGTTCAACAACGCCAATCATCAGGATGATGGGGTTACTGAGGATCTTCCAGATCAACTGGAAGTAGCCGTACTTTTTGTCCTTGGTGTCATCATCAGAGGCGTCATGTGTATCGAGCGGATCGAAGCCTGCTTGGTCGGGCCGGTCTCTCAGGAGCACCACGTCAATCAGTGCCCACACGACCATGATCATTGCTGGAATCAAGAAGATCAGCCACAGCGCCGGAACCGTCCGGCCATCCAAGATGAAGAGTGAATTCAAGATCGTGCGCGTGGTGGTTGGTACGGCAGGCTGCTCTAACTTTACCGCGTCAGCAATGGCTCGCCCCCAGTCGAATGCGAAGTACACACCCAGTGAGATCAGCGTGCCGAAGATAGCGCCGAAGGTGCCGCGCTCGCGGACGTGGAACCAATAGCTCTTGACCTTGATGGTGCTGACTGCACCAAAGCTTTGGAAGAGCATGTTGAGACTGTAAAGAACCGCCAATGCCACGCCGAGTTTCACTTGCAGCTTGTCGTACATAAAGAGGTAAAGCGCACCCGCCATGCATGCGTTCATCAGCGCAGAACCCAGCGCTCCAATCAACATGCCGCGCTTGCCACCCATCTTGTCAACAAGTGGTCCAATGAAAAACAGACCGATCGCATACGTGGTGGCACCGGCACTGGCAATGAAGCCGAACTCTGCTTTGGTCATCAGCGCACCAAGGGCAACCGCCGCCACCGTCAGGTTGTAACGCCCCATGTACAGAAATGAATAGGTCATCCCCAGCGGGAACCAGTTCACAAAGCGCCGCCACATGAACTTCCGCGTGTGCTTGAGCGGGTTGGTCAGAAAGTACAGGGTGATGATGTAGGCAAGCGCAAGGCTCACCAAGAAGAGCGTCATGAAGGAGGTCCAGTGGTGAGTGTGTCAGGGCACAGACTGGCAGAGCGTAACGGAACCGGGCACGGAGTAGCCGTTCCGGCGAAGTTGCTACAACCGAGCACCGACGGGCATCCATCCGACAACGACTGCGCCGCCCTGCCAACTCACACCGCCACCGCAGCTCCGTGATCGATGATGGCGTTCAGCGTGGCACTTGGTCGCAGTGCAGTAGTCACGCGCTTGGCGTCTGGGTGGTAGTAGCCCCCGATGTCGATCGCCTTGCCCTGCACTGCGTTCAGTTCCGCCACAATCTTCTGCTCGTTGGCCGTGAGTTCCGCAGCGATCGGTGCAAAGTGCGCGGCAAGCGCGGCATCCTTGGTCTGCCGAGCAACCGCCTGCGCCCAGTACAGCGCTAAGTAGAAGTGACTGCCACGATTGTCAAGATCACCAACCTTGCGGGCTGGTCCCTTGTTGTTGCGCAGGTACTCGCCGGTAGCGGCATCAAGCGTTTCTGCAAGGACCGCTGCGCGTGCGTTCCCGGTGCGCTGCGCCATGTGCTCAAAGCTGGCAGCAAGCGCCATGAATTCACCAAGTGAATCCCAACGCAGGCTGTTCTCCGCAACAAACTGCTGAACATGCTTGGGGGCTGAGCCACCCGCGCCGGTCTCAAAGAGCCCGCCGCCGTTCATGAGCGGCACGATCGACAGCATCTTGGCGCTGGTGCCCACTTCAAGAATCGGGAAAAGATCCGTCAGGTAGTCGCGCAACACATTGCCGGTGACGGAAATGGTGTCGAGACTCTTCTTCATGCGCTCCAGGCTGAAGAGGCAGGCCGCGGATGGTTCAAGCACGCGGATATCAAGACCCTTGGTGTCATGATCGGCCAAATAGGCGGTGACTTTGGTCAAGAGTTGTGCGTCGTGGGCACGCTTGGAATCAAGCCAGAACACCGCAGGCGTTCCGGTGGCACGCGCACGAGTGACGGCAAGTTTCACCCAGTCGCGGACGGCGGCGTCGGTCACGCGACACGCGCGCCAAATGTCACCAGCCTGCACCGCATGTTGCATGAGCGTTGCGCCGGCGGCGTCAACCATGCGCACTGTGCCAGCGGACTTGATCTCAAAGGTCTTGTCATGACTGCCGTATTCCTCAGCAGCCTGAGCCATCAATCCAACGTTGGGCACACTGCCCATGGTGCGCGGATCGAACGCGCCGTGCGTTCGGCAGAAATCAATGACGGCTTGATAGATGCCGGCGTAACTGCGGTCCGGAATGACGGCAACGACATCCTGCGTCTTGCCCGCGGCATTCCACATCTTGCCGCCTTCGCGCAACATCGCTGGCATGGATGCGTCCACAATGACGTCGCTTGGAACATGAAGATTGGTGATGCCCTTGTCGCTATCGACCATGGCAATGGCGGGACCATGCGCGTAGACCGCCTGAATGTCCGCCTCAATGGCGGCGCGTTCAGCTTCGGGAAGCGTGGCGATCTTGGCAACCAAGTCGCCGAAACCGTTCTTGACATCCACGCCGATGCGTTCGAGCGTGGCAGCGTGTTTGGTGAATACTGGCTTGAAATACGCGCGCACCGCGTGACCAAAGATGATCGGGTCGGAGACCTTCATCATGGTTGCTTTCAGATGCAGCGAGAAAAGCAGCCCAGAAGCGCGCGCGTCTGCGATCTGCGCTTCAAAGAATGCGCACAACTCGTGCTTACTGAGGAACGTTCCATCAACGATGTCGCCTGCGTTGAGCTTGATGCTCTCCTTGAGCACTGTGACGGTGCCGCTGGTTCCGACGTGTTCAATACGCACTGTCGTAGCTGCTGGCACGGTGACGGAACATTCATTACCGAAGAAATCGCCATGGGTCATGGAGGCAACGTGCGCCTTGCTGTCTTGGCTCCATGCGCCCATCTTGTGAGGATTTGCACGTGCGTAATCCTTCACAGCATTCGGCGCGCGGCGATCGGAGTTACCCTCGCGGATCACCGGATTCACCGCGCTGCCCTTGATGCGGTCATAGCGGGACTTGGTGTCGCGTTCGATGTCGGTCGTTGGTTCATCCATGTAAGCAGGGATGGCGTAGCCCTGCTGTTGCAGCTCCACGATCGCCGCCTTCAGCTGCGGCACCGATGCGCTGACGTTTGGTAACTTTATGATGTTGGCACCCGGAGTCAAGCACAGGCGACCGAGTTCAGCAAGCGCATCGGGGATGCGTTGTTCAGGCTTCAGACTTTCGGGGAAGCTGGAGATGATGCGACCCGCCAGGGAAATGTCGCGCAACTCAACCGGTATTCCTGCGGGCCCAGCAAAGGCGCGAATGATCGGCAGAAATGAGTACGTGGCGAGCGCAGGGGCCTCGTCGGTGTGCGTGTAAATGATGACGGGGGCGGCAGAAGTGGCGGGAGTGGTCATGGCGCTGATCCTGGTGAAAGTCGCTTAGTAGTCCCTGACGAACTGAAGAGAGCATTGTACGGAGGCGTCGTGGAACCTCCCACGGCGCCGGTTCCAGGTCGATGGGGGCTGAAGCGCATCGCCAAAGCGGGAGATAACCGGGAAGACTTTGGCGATGTGCGCACATTCAGTGTCCCGCGCCGCGCGGTCGGTGAAATAGGTGGTGTGTGAACTGGTCGCGAGGAGGCCACGTATGAACCGCCGAGAAGACATGAACTACCACGCCAGAGCTTTCGCAATTGCGCTCGCCGCAACGATCACGGCAGGCGCGTTTGCACATCCACCAGAAGCGTCGGACGAGCATCAACATCTCGATGAGCCACCGGCCCTGCTCTCGATGCTCGCCTGCGCCGCGCCTCCCGGAAACGGCGCGCTGATGGCGGCTTCGTTTGCACCGTTTCGACCCAACGTGCGTTTCTACTGGGATGCTGCGTACTTCTACGAAGAGTCGGACTCCATGCCCAGTAGCACCTTGATGCCCAACATAATGACTGGCATCACCGCGTGGCAGCAACAAATTCCAGTGCCAACGGCATACTTCGGAAGCGTTCTCAATCCGGAGACCAACACGGCATCACTTGGCTACGGTCAACCAAATGTGTGGCGCATCCCGATGTTGCCGGTGCCAGCCGCAGCGCCACTCTCGCTCTCCGGCGGCAACTTTCAGCGCGGCGCCGTAGCACTTGCGTCCAACGGTATTCCGATCTTCAATCCACGCAACAACACTGGTCAATTCTCGTACGCAATTGGCGAGCTTGATATCTACGGTGGCCACTGCGGTCGCGCGGACGATTACCACTATCACATTGCGCCGGTCCATCTGCAGAGTGTGCTTGGCGTGTCAAAGCCAGTGGCATGGGCGCTCGATGGGTACCCGATCTACGGATACACCGAACCCGATGGAAGCGCGCGCCTGGTGCTTGACGCCGATGGCGGACACGACCACGGCACGTGGGGATACCACTATCACGCGATCGGCAGCGATGCCACCGGACCACAGAGCCCGTACCTCATGAATGCGTTCCATGGAACGGTAGTGAACTTCGGCGGCCAAGTAGATCCGCAGCCTTCGGCGTTGAGTTTCATGCCAGCGGGCAACCCGCTCGCCGGTGCGCGCATCACGGCGAGTAGCCGCCCCACTGCGGACTCGTTCTCAATGACCTACACGGTCAATGGCGTTTCGTACGTAGTGAGTTACCAACTGAATCGCGTGACCAAGGCGGTGGCGGTGCATCGCGAAAGCCCCACCGGCACCACCGATCTCACCTACAGCAGTACTGCGCGATTCCCACGCTATCCGATGACCGCCAAGAGTATGACTGCGTTGCCTGACACCGGGCAAACCGTCAGCGCTACCGCCACGTTCGGAGAGGACTCCGACTACGTCATTAATGCGCCGAGTTTCACCGATAATTCCAACGGCACCGTCACCGACAATATCACTGGCCTGATGTGGCAGAAGGTTGACGCGGGCGAAATGACCTGGGACAACGCGGTGGCTGGCGCGGTAACACTGAGTCTTGGTGGATTCAATGGTTGGCGCTTACCAACACCCGCCGAGGCGTTCAGCATCATGAATCACGGCCGCAACCCGGCGCTGGACTCCACGTATTTCCAGAGTAACCCCGCCGGCACTTCGCAGTACTGGTGGACGAACGACACCTACGGCACTGACACCACTCGTGTGTGGTCAACCAATACGGGCGGTGGTATTGGGCCGCATTCAAAGACACAAACGGTGAGCGCTGGCGGGACCAGTCGATTCTGCGCGCGCTACGTGCGCGGTGCCGCCGCAAGTGTCGGCCACAATTATTACAACAACGGCGATGGAACCATCACCGACATTGATACCGGCCTGATGTGGACGCAGGTACCGGGTTCCGCCAGAAATTGGAACGCCGCGATTACCTACGCGGAAGGATTGACAACCGCCACCTATACGGACTGGCGGCTTCCGAACGTCAAAGAGTTGCAATCGCTGGTGGACATCACCATGACGACCGCAACATCGGCAGCCACCGCCAAGGCCGCGCTGAACCGAACGCTGTTCCCTGCTGCCACTGCCACCGCGTACTGGTCGTCCACCGCGCTTGCGGGCGGATCGCTGACATCAGCATGGTTGGTGGAGTTTGGAATCAATACGTCCGTTCCAGCGGCGAATGGACCGTCTCGTGGCTTCCAAGGGTTGGTGAGTTACGAAATACAGGCGTCGACGTACCCGGTGTTCGCCGTTCGCACCGCTTCCACCCTTGCCTGCGACTGCCCGTACGACCTCAATGGCGATCGCACGGTGAACGGCGGCGACCTGGGACTGGTACTTTCGAGCTGGGGTGTGACCAATGGCACTGCTATTGCAGACACCAATCATGACGGGATTGTTGACGGCCAAGACCTCGCGCTCGTCTTGGGCGCTTGGGGCGCTTGCCCGTGATAACAATTGAACAGGCAAAGTCTGGCAGGTAACCGGGGTATTGGCGCTAGGAATATTCATATTCGGCGTTAAACTTGCCTACATGAAGCTTCATACCAGTCTCGGAACGGTTGTCGTTGGTGGTATCGCCCTGCTTGTTGGGCAGATGAATTCCACGGCAGACTCCACCACGGGCGCCGCGGCTGCATCGGCAGACTGCGCCACCGCGCCGGGCGCTGCGCTTGGTGACAACTCATATGACACCACCTCCGCGACCGCCAGCTTGGTGTTCGGGTCCAACGCGCCGTGCGGAGCGCACACCATCTACAAGGCGATGTACTGGACGTTCACACCGGCCACCGATGGTCTCTACACATTCACAACATGTGGCATGGCAACGTGGGACACGCGCCTCGCAGTGATGTCCACGTGTTCGCCAACCGGCACCGTGCTCTCCTGCAATGACGACGCATGCAACTACCAGAGCAGCACGACCGCGACACTGGTGGCCGGCACCACGTACCGCGTTGCGATCGGCGGCTTCGGCGCGAATGATGGCGGCGTGGGTGGCATGAACATCTCGTTCGGCGGCACGGGCGGCGGCGGCGGTGGTGGTGGCGGCGGCACCGGATCGCCGGATGTCATCGTTGGTTCAATGCCCGATGTGTCAAAGTACGGCAGTGTCGTTCAGAACGGCGTGACCATCATGGCGTACGCGTTCGGTACCACCAGTTGCAACATTGGCACCGCACAGTTGGAGTGGTTTGCCTCACCGGACAACCGCCATCCCTTCATCCCCATGAATATGTATCGCCTGAAGAACGGTCGCTTTGAGCAGATCGGCATGGGCTGGGGCAAGCATGGATTCACTGCATTGCAGGGGACGCTGTGCGGAGCATGCAACGCGTCAAGCACTGGTACTTACTTGGGCATCGGCTGCTCAGATCCGTACTCTTCTGGCTTAAATGGCAGCCAAACTGGGCTTGGAACGCGCACTGAAGTCAACGCATCCACCGGGTATTTCCCAGGCACCATCAACAGCGGTATGCCAAGTGCGCCGGCCACCATTGGTCGCCGCGTGCAGGTGAATGCAAATGATTTGAATCCCGCCATGAACGCTGGGGCAACCTACTTTGCAGAAGGTCAATACATCCAACAACAAGATGCGGTTGCAAACAATGACAACAATAATGCCTCGTACCGCGCGTTCACTGTTGGTGCACTCACCAGCGGCGCGTACACGCTGACACTCACTGGCTCAACTTTGCAGCAGAAGCCTGCGATCGAGTCATGGCTCGCGGCTGACTCCACCGTGTTGCTTTCGTATGCCGATGTCGCTGGTGATGGTCGCTACATTGTTGGATGCAAGGTCACCGCCAACGCAAACGGCACGTGGCACTACGAGTATGCCATTCACAACCTGAACTCGGATCGCTCCGGCAGATCATTTTCAGTGCCGCTGCCAGCTGGCGTGACGGCCACCAATATTGGATTCAAGGACATCAACTACCACTCGGGTGATGCCTACGACCCAACTGACTGGACGGCTTCCACGTCAGGCGGCGCCATCACGTGGACCGGCGGCACCTATGCCACCAGCGTGAATGGCAATGCGCTTCGATTCGCAACGCTCTACAACTTCTGGTTCGATGCAAGCAGCGCCCCGACCGCAACGAACGGAACGATTGGTCTCTTTAAGCCTGGCGCTGCGGGCGCACCGACGAGTGTCACCGTGGCCATCAAGGGGCCCATCGCTACGGTGATCGCAGGCGACCTGACTGGCGATGGACACGTGGACGGAGCTGACCTCGGCCAGCTGCTTTCGGCCTGGAACACGCCTGGTCCTGGCGACCTCAATGGCGATGGCAATGTCACGGGCGCTGACTTGGGGCTGCTCTTGGCGGCGTGGGGCTGACAGCATGCGCAATGAAGGCGTGACATTCGGGTTGGCGGTCATGATCACCGCGCTGGCATCGGCTCAGGACCTTTCCCGGCCCGGCTCGCTGCAGGCTTCGCGCCGCGATGTCACGGTGGTCCGTGCGAGTGGAAGTGGTTTCCTTGCAACGGTGCATTATCCCGCTACGAGCACCACGATCGGTTCGCCCGTTGATTCGTCCAACGGTCCATATCCGATCGTTGCCTTCGGGCATGGATTCCTCTCCTCGGTCACGCTGTATCAGAGCACGGCAGCACACCTCGCAACGTGGGGATTCATCGTCATCCTGCCGCAGACGCAGGGTTCGCTCATCCCAAGTCATTCGGCGCTTGCCGCAGACATGATCAGCTCGCTCGACTGGCTTGCTGCACAAGGTGCCGATGCTGCCTCTCCGTGGGCTAGTGCCGTGTCTTCGGATCGTCGCGGCGCAGCTGGACATTCAATGGGTGGCGGTTGCGCTGTGCTTGCTGCCCAGCAAGATCCACGAATCCATGCACTGGTTCCCATGGCGGCCGCCGACACGAATCCGTCATCGGTTGCGGCCGCCGCCTCCGTGCGCTGCGCCACTCGCCTGATCGTTGGGAGTCAGGACACCATCGTCCCGCCGTCTACGGATGTTCCCATGTACGCAAACCTGCAGGGACCCGCGCAGTTCGTGAGTATCACTGGTGGGTCCCACTGCGGCTTCATTGATTCGGCGATCCCCTTCTGTGACTCAGGCTCCATCACACGAGCGCAGCAACTTGCCACGGTCCGCCGTGAGATGACTGAGTTCCTGCTTCTCTATCTCAAGGGGGATGGCTCACAGTGGAACGCTGTGTGGGGCACACCACCAGCCGATGCGGGCATCGTGCAGCAATCACGCCAAACCCCCGACCTCAATGGCAATGGCCGCGTGGACGGCGAAGACCTTGGCATTCTGCTCGCTGCCTGGGGCCAGGCAGGTCGCGGTGACCTGGATGGAAACGGCACAGTGGACGGCGCTGACCTTGGGCTCTTCCTCGCTGCTTGGCGACCATGACTACAAAGCAGCACCGCACGCCCAGAAGAGCGTGCGGTGCGAAGTTTCTCTGAGATCAACCTGCGATCCGATCCGTCAGCGACGGCGGCGGAGGCCGGCGAGGCCAGCGACGCCGAGCAGAGCGATAGCTCCTGGGGCTGGCACCGCGGTGCCGTTGATGAAGACGTTGTCGATACGGGCGGTGCCGCCGGCCTGGTAGACGCCGGTGCTGTTGACCGAATCAACCGTCGCCTGCACGCGCACGAGGATGGAGGCGGCGTTGTCAGCGGCCGCGCCGAGCGCGATGCTGGAGGTGTAGGCCGCGTTGTAGGTGGTGGTGTTCCACGTGCCGGCACCCGTCGGAGTCGCGGAATTGACGATCGGAGTGAAGGTCGCCAGCAGGGTCGACCAGTTCGAGCCACCATCGACGCTCATGATGACCGTCCAGGTCGCCGGACCGGTGGTGCTACGGGTGAAGTCCCAAACGAACGACAGGTTGGAGTAGCCGGTGCCGCTGAAGGACGCCTGGTAGTAGTCGCCGGCCTTCCAGACGTTGCTGGAGAAGGCATAGGTGCTGCCGTTGCCGGCGGGCGAGGTGTACGAGGTGGCGTTAGCACCGGAAGAGGCCAACTGATGGGTGCTGGACAGGCTGGTGCCAGCGGTCGCTGCGCCCTGGTCACCAGCGCCAACGGTGTAGAAGGTGCCGGTGGGCACGTTGCCCGCACCCGATGGGAACGCGGTGGGAATGGTCCAGCCGACGACCACGTCAGCGGAAGCGGAAGCGACACAGACGCCTGAGGCGACGATTGCAGCGAGGGAACGCCGGGTCATAACTGACATGGAAATGGCTCCGAAGGGAAACGTAGGGATCAACGCTGCGAAAGGGACGCAGAGAATGCAGAAAACTAACCCGCCCCACGGAGGAAGCAAGCAACTTCTACTAATAACCTCCCGGTGACCCACAATTTCTACGCCGACTGCGGATTTCCTACGATCGCCGCATGCCCTCGCAGTTGCCGCCCTACTCACATGCCGACCTTGATGCCCGCGTCACCGCCATGCGAGCGATCGCCGAGCGTGCCGGCCGCCTGACCCTCACCTACTTCCAGCACCCCGGGTTGTCCGTGGAAGTTAAAGCAGACGACACCCCGGTGACCGCCGCGGACCGCGCGTGCGAAACGCTCATCCGGCGGATGATCGCCGCTGACTTTCCACATGACGGGCTCATGGGCGAGGAGCATGGCACGCAGCCCGGCACAAGCGGCTTCCGCTGGGTGATGGATCCAATCGACGGTACGGTCAGCTTTGCGCGCGGTGTTCCGCTGTACGGCGTACTCATTGCGATCGAACACCTGGAGCACGATGCCCCGCGCGTGGTGGCCGGCGTGTGCGAACTGCCGGCACTCGGTGAACGCGTGTGGGCTGCTTCCGACCGCGGCGCGTGGTGGGAGCGAAACGGAGAACCGGCGGTGCGTGCGCGTGTCACCGGCGTCGAGCGACTGGCAGATGCGCTGGTTGGCACCACTGGCTACGAGTACTTCCGACGCGCCGGATGCGTGCACGCACTTGACGCCTTGAGCGCCGCCGCGGGACGGATGCGCGGATGGAGCGATTGCTATTGCCTGGCACTTGCTGCCACTGGTCGCTGCGATGCGGCCGTGGAGCCATGGATGAACCCGTGGGATTCCGGTCCGTTCCCAGTGATCTTTGAGGAAGCGGGCGGCGTGTTTAGTTCATGGGACGGAACACCCGGGATTCACGGCAGAACTGCAGTGGCGGCAAACCCGGCACTGCACGCAGAGCTCGTGGCGCTCTTGCGTGGTCAAGCCGCACTCACTTGACACGCGACATGCGGAATTCCAGCGGCTTCTCTGCGGGCTTGCCTTCGGCTGCCTTGGGCTCAACCACCAAGACCAGCATGTCGGGGCCATCAAGGAAGTAGGTGACGCGCGAGAGATCTCCCGCGTTGGCCTTGGTTGGATCCGCCGCCGGAACAAAGGTGGCACGGTTGCCGCCGGCCTTCTCCAAGACCAGCAGCATCGGTTCGACACGCTTCGGGTCTGGTTCAAAGTTTCCGTGCACGTGCATCTGCCGAAGAATCACGCGATCCTTCTCAGCGACGATCTGCGTGAACTCATAGAACGGCACGCCGCCGTTACCAAGGATGCGACGGAACGAACCAAGCATCGATGATCCGCGCGGAGCCATCCAGTGCTCTTCAATCATGGCACCGTTGGCCTGCGCTTGTGTCCATGCACCAGTCATGAATGCGAGCGGCTCCAGGGCGGCGTTGGTCTTGGGGGCGGCGGGTGCAGGTGCAGCGGGCGCCGTTGCAGCCGGTGCAGCCTGAGCGGCTGACGCGGGTGCCGGCGCCGGTGCAGCAGCGCATGAAATGAGCGAGACGCAAGCGAGGGTCAAGGCGGCACGAATGATCATGTGGAACTCGGTGAGTGAACTCAAAGAAACGCGCCCCGACTGTCAGGGCGCGATCGGCACTCTACAGATTTGCAGTCACCCCGTCACTTACGGGCACGGACCCCAAGCACCGAGCAACCGACCAAGGTCGGCGCCATCGACCACGCCATTTCCATCGATGTCGCTTGCCGTGGCTTGACCCCAATCACCGAGAAGTATGCCAAGGTCAGCGCCGGTCACACTGCCGTCGCTATTCAGGTCGCCCACGCAAGATCCGGCGGTTGGATGCAGGTCGAGCACAAACGGTGAGGTGCCGAATGGTCCGCGCGCGGTGCCGGTGATCGTCAATTCATCAGCAGAAATGCTGAGCGGCAGCGCCAAACGGACGCCCTCGGGCATGGTTACGCCGAACTCCGCGGCATAGTCTTCCAACGCCACATAGCCGCGGCCTTGAATCCAAATGTAGCCCTCGCCCGCGGCGACTGCATAACCCAAATAGCACAGAATCTTGCTGCCGTCGGCATTCATAGCGGTAGATCCGCCAACGCCAGCAACTGGCTGTGTGCCAAGCGATTGATAGCCGGTCGCCGAGCTCCAACGCCACGGCGCACCGCCGTCAATGCTGCTTCGACCCTTCCCCGCAAGCCAGACGCCATTACCGCTGACGACACCCGCTTCAGCCAACTTCGTGGGAGTGGCGAGGCCATTGGTCAGCACATTAGCGATGTAGTTACCCGAAGCATCCTTGACCCACACGCATGCTTGACGCCAGCCGTTGTAGTCATCGTTCCATCCAGCCACGACGGTTCCATCATCGCTGATGTCGTTGGCGCGGGTCGGCTTGTAAAAGTATTTGGTCGGCATCAACTTGATGGTGTCGGTGGCGGAGTCCCACACGAACCCGCTCGCAGCGCAACCGCTGTTCCGAATCAATCCGCACACGAAAGATGCTGTGGGATTCATGCCCCACGCGCCATCTCGCTCAATGTCACAGTGAAATCCGAGGCTCCCCACCGCTGCGTCGTATATGACCGTATTGATGTTGTACAACGTGGCCTCGGCCTTAGAAACGCCGTTCAAGTCGACCAACGTGCTGCAGGTCATCACTGAGCCATCATTCGTGATGCACGGGTTTCCACCCACACCGTTCCCGGGTGGAATCGACTCCTCAAGTGCAACCACCCACGTGTCTTTCGTCCAGTACCAGTAGCTCGCATTGTCTTGGCCGGCCACAACCGTGCCGTCGGCACTACTGTCGTATGCGTAGGCGTACGGAACTGCTCCAAGGAGGAACAGTTCGCCGGCGTGCGTCGAGGCAATCAAGTGCGCGGAGGCGGCAACGGCAAAGGTTGTGAGTGCTCGGTTCATGGGGAAGTTGAGGTTCGTTTGCAGGACCCGCTGACTCGCTAAACTCAATGTACGTCGCACAATCACCATTCCCTAGGGAAAAAGACGAACTTCAATGACAATTTCTGAATCGCACTCAACGTCCCCGGTTTCCCGCGCAATTCAGTGCCTGCGCCGCGCTCCCCTACCAACAGCAGCGTTCGCTTTGGGTGTGGCGCTACTCGCCGGATGTACCACCGCCAACACCGAGGACCTGATCGGTCATGAGTGGCGCTGCACACAGATTGGATCACGGACACTCACCGAGAGCAACACGCCAACGCTCCTGATGACCGCCGAAGGAAAGGCCAGCGGATTTGCGGGGGTCAATCGATGGTTTGGAACGTGCTCGATCGACGGGCCAACTTTGAAATTCGGAATGATGGGCATGACGCGGATGGCCGGACCTCCGGATCGGATGCAGCTTGAGCAGACATACGCCGATGCGCTCGCGGCGGTCACCCGCTGGTCAGTGAGTAGCGGACGTCTGCAACTCTCGGACAGCAATGCAATGGTTCTCGAATTTGTAACCGCTGAGTAAAACGCAGTTGGCGCGCAGCTTGGGGGCCGCGCGCCAACTGAGATGTCACAAGAATCGTTCGTCAGAAACTCTTACGGGCAGTTGCCCCAAGCGCCGAGCAGACCACCAAGGTCCGCGCCATCAACCACGCCACTTCCGTCGATGTCGCTTGCCGTGGCTTGACCCCAATCACCGAGGAGCTTGCCAAGGTCAGCCCCGTTCACGGTGTTGTCGCCATTCAGGTCGCCCAAGCACGATCCCGCGCTTGGACGCAGGTCGAGCACAAACGGTGAGGTGCCGAATGGTCCGCGCGCGGTGCCGGTGATCGTCAATTCGTCAGCAGAAATGCTGAGCGGCAGCGACAAACGAACGCCATCCGGCATGGTCACGCCGTACTCAGCGGCGTAGGCTTCCAATTCCACATAGCCGCGGCCCTGAATCCAGATATAGCCCTCGCCCAAGGCGGCCGCAACACCCATGAAGCAAAGAATCTTGCTTCCATCGGCATTCATAGCCGTGGCTCCACCCACTCCAGGAACAGGCTGCACGCCCAATGATTGATAGCCGGTCGCCGCGCTCCAGCGCCAAGGGGCGCCGCCCTCAAGATCGCTTCGGCCCAACCCAGCAACCCAGACGCCATTACCACTGATTGCACTGGCTTCAGACAACTTCGCCGGAGTGGCGAGGCCATTGGTCAGCACGGTGGCGATGTAGTTACCAGAAGAATTCTTGACCCATACGCATGCTTGGCGCCAGCCGTTGTAGTCATCGTTCCATCCAGCAACGACGGTTCCATCATCGCTGATGTCGTTGGCGCGGGTCGGCTTGAAGAAGTACTTGGTTGGCATCAACTTGATGGTGTCGGTGGCGGAGTCCCAAACGAACCCGCTCGCAGCGCAACCGCTATTCCAAATCAATCCGCACACGAAAGATGCTGTTGGATTCATGCCCCACGCGCTATCGCGCGAAATGTCACAGTGAAATCCGAGGCTCCCCACCGCGGGGTCGTATACGACCGTATTGATGTTGAACAACGTGGCCTCGGCCTTGGAAACGCCGTTCAAGTCGACCAAGGTGCTGCAGGTCATCACTGAGCCATCATTGGTGATGCACGGGTTTCCACCCACACCGTTCCCGGGCGGAACCGACTCCTCAAGTGCAACCACCCACGTGTCTTTAGTCCAGTACCAGTAGCTCGCATTGTCTTGACCGGCCACAACCGTGCCGTTGGCGCTACTGTCGTAGGCGTAGGCGTATGGAACTGCTCCAAGAAGGAACAGTTCGCCGGCGTGCGTCGAAGCAATGAAGTGCGCGGAGGCGGCAACGGCGAAGGTGGTGAGTGCTCGGTTCATGGGGGAGTTGAGGTTCGTTTGAGAGAGCCCGCAGGGGCAACTAAAGGAATGTACGCCGCGTAATCACCGTTCCCTAGGGAAAATGGCGAACTTCAATGACAATTTTCGTTTCGCACCGAAAGTCCCGGATGTGCCACCGCCAGTGCACTGGCTCTCGAGTTTGTAACCGCTGAGTAAAACGCAGTTGGCGCGCAGCTTTGGGGCCGCGCGCCAACTGAGATATCACAAGAATCGTCCGTTCGAACGCTTACGGGCAGTTGCCCCAAGCGCCGAGCAGTGCAGCCAAGTCGGCACCATTCACAACGCCGTCCCCGGTCAGGTCGGCCGGGCAACTTCCGCTGCAAGGACCCCATGCGCCAAGCAGAGCAGCAAGGTCTGCGCCGTTGACGACGCGGTCACCGGTCAGGTCAGCCGGGCAAGGAAGCGAGCCGAGATCAATCTTGGCGATGGTGTTGATACTTGCCACCGAATCCCCAGCTCTGATGACCAGTTGCCCGGCAGCATTGAGGCCCGTGTTGATTCCATTGCCCGACACACCGGTGCCGCCGATGAGCGTGAGCTGGTTGCATGCAGTGCCCGTGAAGTTGGTGTCGCCATTCTTTGCGATGACTCGGAGGCCCGAGGTCGCGTCCCACGCGAAGATCGCGACATTGTTACTTGTGCCGAGGTTGTAAGAATTGGCGAACACCACGACGCCGGAATCACTGATGCACACCGATGAACTGCCGGAAATGCTGGCGTAGGTGGCTCCAGGTATGCCGGGAATTGCATCGAGTGCGCGGGCGAGTACCACCACGGTACCGTCAGCCTTGCGGACGCCAAGGAAACTGCTACCGATCGTGGTATCGGTGATGCTGGTGCCATCGGCATTCATCAAGATGCCTTCATAGGCGTACATACCGTTGTTGTTCATCACCGAACCGGAGCCGGTCGAGGAGAACACCACACCAGAGATACCGGGCACAGCATCTCCCTTACGCAAGAGCATGGTGAAGACGCCGTTCTTCGCGGAGAAGGTCGCTGAATCGTTGATGGCAAGTGTCGCGCCAGACCCACCGAGGCTTGAGCGGAATACGATGGATCCATCATCCATCAGCGGGTGCTGAGCAAATGTGATCGGAGCCGTAGTGGCCGTCGTCAGATTTTGGAAGTTCAGAGTCGGGTAACCCGGGATCGGACTTCCCTTACGAGCGAAGATCTCGAGACCGTTGCCCCATGCGTTCGTCAGATAGACGCCGTCGTTGGACGTGGTGATGCCACTCGCCGCGGCTAATTTGCCGCTTATGACGATACCGTTGCCATTGCATTGCAATCCAAAGGTGTCTGGCTGGAAGACTGTTCCGTCCGTGAAACCAGGGGCCGCATCACCTTTGCGGATGACCACTGACTTGCCCGAAGGTCCCATCCACATGACGGCGGAATTGTTCTGCGTCACGCCCGCGGCGGTGACCACGCCGGTGCCGGCCAGCGTTGCGCTGACGAGTGCATTGCCATCGTTATTGACATACTGCGGGCTGCCTGCAGACACTGACATGGTCACGCCGGTGCCACCTGGGTATGCGTCGCCACCTCGGTAGATGATGTAGTTGTTGGTGCCGGTGGAATCACGCAACATCCAGAATGGGCTGGTGGTGCTGGTGACGCCTGCGCCGTTCAAGTTGCCAGTGATCAGCGTGCCGCCATTGGCGCACTGATACTGCGAAGATCCAAGACCGTTGGTTCCAGTGGTGGTATTGCACACCAGGCCAGGGGCGAGTCCGCTTGGCAACGCGTTACCTGCGCGAGCGATCTGCGTGAGACCAGCTCCACCGGCATTGCCGGTGACGAAGATGTGCGTGTTGTTGGGAGCAGTCGTCTGAAGACCGGTGCCGGCAAGTTGACCGCGGAAGGTCACGATGCCCGTTGGCCCGATCACGGGATTGTTGAATTGATTGGGAACCCACTGCGCATCCGCTGGGACGCCCGGGATGCTGGTGAGGCCAGCAGGGTTTCCGTCGGTCGATGCGATGTTCGTCCACGTTCCATCAGCGAACGTTGAGGCGGTGGCGGTCAGCGCCATGATCATTGTGGTGAGTGAGCGAGTGCGAAGCATGAGTCGGACCTTTCAGGGGATACTCGGGGGGATTCCAATCAACGCGATTCAAAACAATGCCGGGGTCGGCGAATCAAGCCCTCACACACTGATGTCAGGGTCCACGCGAACAAACATAACCTGTTGATCGCACAGATCAAATCTTCCCTAAAGAAACTCTGCGAGTTTATGTGTGATTTAGATTATCGGTCTTGAGGCCGATCACTCACCGGGTGGGCGACTCGAGTGATATCTGGGTTCTGATTCGGCGCCGGCGTTGGTGCCCCGACCTACTGACCGAGCGCCCGTAGCACCACCGTTGCATACGCCCCGCGTGGCAGCGAAAAGCGAACAGATACTGCTCGTGAGCCGCGCTCGGTGGAATCGTCGACATCGGGTTCCACTACGAGCCCGGCGGCGCGCGCGAGGAGTGGTCGGAGCGCGTGACCGAAGCGGAGGGCAGCGATCCCTGGGACGACCAGCGCGGCGGCTGTGAGCCCTTCCGCCGTGATTGCTTCTTGCCACGCATCGCCCCACGGCGCAGCGAATTCAGTTTCAGGGCTCAGCATGGGAGCTTCGCAGGTCAGCCAGTTGGCGGGGAATTCCGTGGGGCGCGGGAAGAGCAGCGGACCGAAATCATCGGCCGCCTCGATGGTGCGCCACTCCTGCGCGGGCAAGGCGCGCACCATGCGGCGTGCGCCTTCGTTCCATAGGAAGCTTTGATACGCCTCGATGCACATGCCGCGCAAGAACGGGCGCAGCGCCATGAACGCGGCGTCGGGTTCGGAGCCAGTGGCAAGACGTTCGAACGGTCGGCGGTCCGGGCACTCAGGTAGCTCGGCGGCGAGGCGCTTCCAATTGCCCCAGTGCGCTGCGCAGAGGCGAGTAAACGAGCGTTGCATGCCGGAGTCTTTACGCGCGGGTGTTCCGATGGCAAGGCGTAAGGCACCGAGCGGGTTGCCAGCGATGAGTGGGCGAGCAGCAAATCCCTTGCCGTGTCGCGCTGAACCGAATCGTTGGTCGCCGAAATAGTTGACGAAGAGGAGCGCGCCGTTCGCGTCCGCGAGGTCGTCCGCGCGCGATCGCATGAGTTCCACTTCAAACTTGACGAGGCCACGGACGACAATCTCAAAGGTGTTGGAAGCGATGCATGATGCGTCGAGTGGACGCGGTGACCAACCGATGGTGCGAGCGCGCCAGCCCTCCCCTTCCACGCCGCGCGCGAGTGAACGCACCGCGCCGAGCGGAGGGTGATCAAGCGAAATGTGCTGCGCGGTGGCCGCGTGGCGATCCTTGAGACCGGCGTAGGTGACGGAACGCGGCGGCAGGTGCAGTTCACGCGTGAGCGCGTCGACAGCATCGGGCGTGGTCCAGCCTGATTTGGTCAGGCGACACACGGCAAACGGCGCGTCTTCTGATGGAGAAGATTCGAGTGCGGATGCGTAGGAGGAAACAAGTTCCTCATCAACACGGAAGTCATCGGGGGATCGTCGAATTGCCACTGCGGCGCAATGTACGCCCTGACGGCGATGCGTTCCGGACTCAGGCGCTGAATGTCTGCCAGAGCAGCAAGAAGTTCAGCCCGGAAATCAGGAAGGCCAGCGACCATGCGACCCATTTCACCCAGCCGCGCGCGGCGAAGTCGCCCATCTTGGCGCGCGATGTGGTGAAGATGATCAATGGGAAGACGGCAAACGGCAACTGCAGCGAAAGCACCACCTGCGAGAGAATCAAGAGCTTGCCGATGCCTGTGTCCCCGTAGATCAGCGCGACGACCACGGCGGGGACGATGGCAACGAGGCGCGTGAGCAGGCGGCGCGCCCATGGGGAGATGCGCAGGTCAAGGAATCCTTCCATGACAATCTGGCCAGCGAGGGTTCCGGTGAGCGTGGAATTCTGGCCGCTCGCCAGGAGCGCCACTGCGAAGATGGTGCTGGCGAGTGACGCACCCAGGACTGGCGTGAGGAGGTCGTAGGCCTGATGAATGTCGGCAACGCCTTCGTTCACGGTGCCGTGGAAGGCGGCGGCGGCGGTGATCAAGATGGCTGCGTTGACGAAGAATGCGAACCCAAGTGCAAGGGTGGAATCAATGGTGGCTAGGCGCAGCGCTTCGCGCTTGCCGGTGTCGGTGCGTGGGAAGTCGCGTGTCTGCACAATGCTGGAATGCAGGTATAAATTGTGCGGCATGACCGTTGCGCCAAGGATGCCGATCGCTACGTAAAGCATCGCGGGGTCAGAGAGAATCTGCGATGTTGGAACGAAGCCACGGATGATTCCGCCGGCATCGGGGCGCGCGGCCCACAGTTCGTAGGCGAAGCAGGCGCCGATGGTGAATACCAGTGCAGCGACGAGTGCTTCAATGATGCGGAAGCCGCGGCGTTGCAGAATGAGGATGAGCATCACGTCGAACGCAGTGATGATGATGCCCCACACCAGTGGAATGTCAAAGAGCAGCTGCAGCGCGATGGCGGAGCCGATGACTTCGGCGAGGTCGCAGGCGATGATGGCCAATTCACATAGGAACCACAAGGCGAGCGAGACTGGACGCGAGTAATGATCGCGGCACGCTTGTGCTAAGTCGCGGCCGGCAACGATGCCGAGGCGCACGGCGAGGTGCTGCAGCAACATCGCCATGAGGTTTGATGCCAGGATCACAAAGAGGAGCGAGTAGCCCCACCCGGAACCGGCCGCCAAACCCGTGGCCCAGTTGCCCGGATCCATGTAGCCGACCGCGATCATCATGCCGATGCCGCTGAAGGCCCAAAGCTTGCGCCACAGGGGTGCGCCGCTTGGAGCCACCGCGATGGATGAATTCACCTCCGGGAGCGACGGAACGCGAACATCGCGCCACCAACCGCGGTCACCGAGCACTTTTTGAGGTCTGTTCGGTACGTCCACCGCGGGAGTATAAGCCCAAAGGGGCGCATAACGAGCAGATCCATACAGAAATGACTTCCCTTGAGCGGCGTCTTTCGCTATCCTCCTCGATCTGCCCCTGTCCGGGGCATAAACATGCAAGCAAGGTAAGGACAGCAGACATGAAGAGCGAAATCCATCCGAAGTGGTTCCCCGAGTGCAAGGTCTCCTATCGCGGTCAGCACGTCATGACCGTTGGCGCGACCGTGCCTGAGATGAATGTTGAAGTATGGTCGGGTTCGCACCCGTTCTACACCGGTCAGAAGACCTTCATCGATACCGCCGGCCGAGTTGAGCGCTTCCAGCGCAAGTTCGCTGGCGACTACTTCAAGAAGGACGCAGAGAAGAAGACTGACGCGGCTGCAAAGCCAGCGGCGGCTCCTGCTGCGAAGGCCCCGGCTGCTCCAAAGGCTGCCGCTCCAGCCAAGAAGTAGTTCACTGATTCTGAAATATGGCAACCGCGCCTTTGTTGGCGCGGTTGTTCTTTTTGAGGCGCGGGGTGGGCGCGTGAATGCGTGGCGCGAGTGACGCGGGATGGCGAGTGGTGGTGACTGGCACTAAGTGGCGCTGAATCGATCCTGATTGCGAGGCACCTATCGAACCGATCGCAGACAACCTTCGGCACATGCTTGATTCGATGGCGAGCGAATTCCACGCCGCCGCGGAGGCGATGCTCGATCCGGATGTGGCTGCGGACCATCGTCGCGTGCGAGCGCTGACGTTGAAGCGTGCCTCGCTGGAGGCGGTAGTGACGCGATGGGATTTGTGGCGCGCAGCCGAGCGTGAATGCGCAGAATTGGGCTTGTTAGCGACCGACAGTGACCCGGAGCTTGCAGCAGTAGCTGCGGCGGAATTGCCAAGCGTGCATCGACGCGCGGACGCCCTGCTCTTGGAGTTGCAGCGACTGTTGGTAACCAGCGATGACAGCCGCGTTGGCGCGGTGATCTTAGAAGTGCGTGCGGGCGTTGGCGGCGATGAGGCCGCGCTTTGGGCTGGCGAGTTAGTAGAAATGTATCGGCGGCTGGCGCATCGACGTGGGTGGTCGTGGGATGAAATGGATGTGCGTGACGGCGACGCGGGCGGAGTGACGCAGGCGATTGTTGAAGTGCAAGGCAACGGCGTGTGGACTGCGCTTGGTTACGAAGCGGGTACGCACCAAGTGAAGCGTGTGCCGGCAACAGAGGCGCAGGGGCGGATTCATACGAGTACTGCAACGGTGGCGGTCATGGCCGAGCCGGAGGAAGTAGAGAGCGAGGTGGATCCCGCCGAAGTGAAGGAGATGATGACCACCGCGCAGGGGCCGGGCGGGCAGAACGTCAACAAGGTGGCAACCGCGGTGCATCTGATTCACTTACCCACCGGGATTGAGGTGCGCATGCAAGAGACGCGCAGTCAATTGCAGAACCGCGAGAAAGCATGGCGGCTGTTGCGTGCGCGCGTGCATGAAGGTCGGCGGCAGATTGCTGAAGCGGCGCGCAGTGCGGAGCGGCGCAGCATGATGGGGAGCGGCGGGCGGGCGGAGAAGATTCGCACGTACCGCTGGAAGGAAGCGATCGCGGTGGATCATCGGATTGATGCTTCGTTTCCGTTGCAGAAGTTGATGTCTGGGGAGATGGACGAGTTGCTTGACGCGCTGCACCGGATGGATGTTGCGGAGCGGTTGGCACGGCTGGAGTAAGGCGCGGGAGTTGATGCAAAGCGATTTCGTAGTGGCCCTGACGCAACACGATTTCGTACTGGCCCGCATTCGCCTTACGAGGATGGCCGCTGAGCGCGGCCCTATCCTCTCCGGCGCCTGCGGCCAGGGGAACAGATTTCAACCCCTAGTTGCCAAAGCGCCTTCTGTAGGCGAGCCCCCGCAGTGAGCACGGGATCCTCGGTAAGCGGCGTGTGAAACTGAGAAGTCCGGCAGTTGGACGTACGCCCCGTGGGTGCCAACCGGACGAACAGTTTCGCCCGAGGCTAAGCGGAACCTTGGGGAGCGCAGCCGTCCGCGTCCGAGGGTCCCGCGCGCAACGGAGGGGGCGGTGGACGGCTCAACGCACTTCGCCGCACGCCTTCGTACTGGCCCGCATCCGCCTTACGAGGACGGCCGCTGAGCGCGGCCCTGTCCTCTTCGGCGCTTGCGGCCAGGTGGCGTGTGGTTGCATCACGTCTCTTTACTGTCCAACGGCTTCGGCATCTCGGTCGCTGAGTAGTCCACCATCTGCGCGCTCGCGCACGGTGCCGTCGCGCTTGCGGCTGCGTTCGCAGCGGGGTTCTTCGCGGAGGTCGGTGACTGAGACAAGCTTTGCCGCAGGATCAAGCGTCACACGGCTGACGCCCATCAGGTCTGCCAGTTCTGCAGTGAATGGCTTCAGGGTGCCGTCGGCGTCTGGGATCACCAGACCGGCGTCGAGGGAATTCTCGATGCCTTGTGACTTTGCTTCCTCGAGCGCCTTCATGGCGGATTCACGGGCTGCAAAGACTGCCGGCCAACCAGCGGCGGCGGCGAAGGTGATCGGGACATGCTGCTCGAAGACAACGTTTTTTGCATCCGCGCCCTTGAGCGCACGCCAGGCTTCGTCAGCCGTGTGCGGCAGCACTGGGGCAAGCATGCGGATGAGTCCTTCAGCAACGGCATTCATAGCGCGCTGCGTTGTACGACGGCGGGTGCCGTCGGCGCGATCGCAGTACAGACGATCCTTGGTTGCAGCAAACCACTCCGAACTGAGCGTGCTGTTGCAGAAGTCAAAGATCGCCACCTGCGCGTCGCGGAAATTGGCGCCGCGGTACGAAGCCAGAACTGCTTCTTGGAGTTTGCAGAATTCACCAAGCGCCCAACCATCAATCGAGTTGGGCTCGGTCTTCGCCAATTGAGCCGCTTCGTCAGCAGACGGCGTGTAGTCGTACAGATTGCTCAACAGATAGCGAACAGTGTTTCGTACCTTGCGGTAACTCTCGCCAGCAGTCGTGAAGAAGGACATATCAACCTTGATATCGCCTTCGTACGGAACGCTAAAGACCCACCATCGGCACACCTCAGCGCCAACTTGCTTCAAGAGATCTTCCACCTCAATGGTGTTGCCGATCGACTTGGACATCTTCTTGCCGTCTTTGTCCACAATGAAGCCGTGGGTGACCAATGCCTTGAACGGCGGTTTGCCCGTGGCACCAAGCGCCGGAAGAAGACTCAATTGGAACCAACCACGATGTTGGTCGGATCCTTCCAAATACAGATCCGCAGGGAAGCCCAGGCCGCGCTCGCGCAAGACTGCGTTCCAACTTGATCCTGATTCAAACCACACGTCAAAGATGTCGTACAGCTTGACCAACTTGGAAATGTCAACGCCCTTGGGCGCATCGGGGTCAGCGGCGGCATTCCAATGCGCCAACAATTCCGCTGGGCCATCCGTAAACCACGCGTCACTGCCCTTCTCGCGGAAGCGCTTGGCAATGGCACGCACGGTTCCCGGCGTCAGCAGGATTTCGCCTGCTTCCGTGCGAAATGCCGGAATCGGCAGACCCCAGGCGCGCTGGCGACTGATGCACCAATCCGGGCGACTCTCCAGCATGCCGCGCATGCGATTGCGACCCCAGCTTGGAACAAAATCAATGCCGCCCTCAGCGGCGCTCTTGCCCGTGGCATCAAGCGCCAAGGCTCGCAAGGAAATGCTATCGCGCTTGGTGGCACGATCGACACCAATGAACCACTGCTCAGTGGCTCGGAAGATCACCGGCGTCTTGGATCGCCAGTCATGCGGATAGGAGTGCGTAAAGACGTGATCGTGATACAGATGACCGCTCTGCCGCAGGTGTTCCGTGATTTCCTTGTTGGCATCCCACACGCTCTTGCCGCGAAGCCACGCCGGAACCGTGTCGTCGTAGGTTCCATCATCGCGCACCGGGCAGTACGTTTCCAGGCCTTCCTTGAGTCCGGTGCGATAGTCCTCTGCGCCGTGACCGGGTGCCGTGTGAACCAGACCCGTGCCATCCTCAAGTGTCACATAGTCAGCCGCAACCACTGATGATTCACGGTCGCAGAAGGGATGCCGGTACTTCAAGCCAACCAACTTGGCGCCGTCCGTTTCCGCAACAATCCGCACCTTATCACTGCCCGCCAGCTTGGTGACTTTGGCCACCAAGTCGCTGGCCATGACCGCCAGATTGCCGTCCACTTCAACCATGGCGTATCGATAGTCCGCGTGGATAGCAATCGCCAAATTGGCCGGCAGCGTCCAGGGCGTGGTGGTCCAGATGGTGAAGCTGGGAGTGCAGTCAAGCTCGCACTCAAACGCACGCTCCACTGCTTCGCGGTCCGCCGCTTCAAAGTCCACGTACACCGAAAGATCTTCGCGAT
>CAMDUB010000020.1 GCA_945878575.1 Phycisphaera mikurensis NBRC 102666
CGCGACGGCGATCGCCGTAACCCGGTGCCTTGACGGCGCAGACCTGCAACACGCCACGGAGCTTGTTGATGACCAACGTGCTGAGTGCTTCACCGGTGATGTCCTCGGCGATGATCAGGAGCGGCTTCTTGCTCTCGACCACCTTCTCCAAGAACGGAACCAGCTTGGTGACGCTGTCGATCTTGTCTTCGTAGATGAGGACGAGCACCTTGTCGAGCTCGACGCGCATTTTCTCAACGTCAGTCACGAAGTTCGGACTGAGGTAGCCGCGATCAAAGCGCATTCCTTCAACAACATCAACCACGGTCTCCAGGCTCTTGCCTTCTTCGACGGTGATGACGCCATCCTTGCCGACCTTCTTGAAAGCCTCGGCCATCATCTTGCCAACTTCAACATCGTTGTTGGCGCTGATGCTGGCGACGGCTGCGATGCCGCCATCAACTTGTGCAACTGGCTTCGAAGCAGCGGCGAGTTCCTTCACCACGGTCTCGACCGCGCGGCGCATGCCGCGGATCAGCGTGTTTGGGTCTGCACCAGCAGCGAGCTGACGAAGTCCAGCCTTGAAGAGCGCCTCGGCGAGGACGGTGGCGGTGGTGGTGCCATCGCCGGCGTCGTCGGAGGTCTTGCTGGCGGCTTCCTTGACCAGCTTGGCGCCCATGTTCTCTACCTTGTTGCGAAGCTCAATCTCCTCGGCGACGCTGACGCCGTCCTTGGTGATGTTTGGTCCACCCCAACTGCGGTCGAGGACGGCATTGCGGCCGCGTGGGCCGAGCGTGCTCTTGACGGCTGCTGCGAGTTTCTCGACTCCGGCGAGCAGCTGCTTGCGGGCGTCAGTGTCAAAGGCAAGTTCCTTCACGGGCATGGATCAGGTCTCCGATATATGGTGAATATGGTGAATATGGCGTGTTCTGCGTCGCCCCGAGCGGGTTCGCCCGTAGGTGCAGGGAGTAGGGATGCAAGGGGTGTGCCAAACAGCCGGATTGCCAGGGAATCTGGGAGAGACCGTGATTATGGCGCTAGATTAACGACATAAACATTTGTCTTAAATAGACTTAAATACACAGTCGTCAGGTCGCCACCCCCAAAGCTCGCCGTTGTCCATCCTGCCGCTCCCGCCACCCGCCCCGGCGTGGCGGCATGGACGCTGCCAGATCGGCAGCACCCGGGATGAGGGAGTCATCCCCATGTCGGCGGCCTTGAACTTCGTTAGAGTTTGCCTCTGTAGCTATTTTCCCCAGGGAATCCAAGAGCAGCCGGACAGCTCAATTCAGGAAGAGACCGATCCCCATGTCACCCACCGTGTACGCAACTGCCGCCTCCGTTCGTTTCCAACTCGCAACTGCCCTCCGCGGCTCAATCGCTGCGCTCGTTGCTGTTGTCATCGGCGTGTGCGCAATGCCGGCGTGCGCTCAGGCTGCCAAGGCCCCCGTTAAGCAGCCCAACAAGCAGCCCAACATCCTGGTGATTTGGGGTGACGACATCGGTCAGTTCAACATCAGTGCATACAACCACGGCATGATGGGCTACAAGACGCCCAACATTGATCGCATTGCCAAAGAGGGCGCGCTCTTTACTGATTGGTACGGCCAGCAGAGTTGCACCGCCGGGCGCGCGGCGTTCATCACCGGTCAGGCTCCGATTCGCACTGGGCTCACCAAGGTTGGACTGCCTGGCGCGCCGGAAGGCATCAAGAAGGAAGACCCCACCATCGCCACGCTTCTCAAGGCGCGCGGGTACATGACTGGTCAGTTCGGAAAGAATCACTTGGGCGATCGCGACGAAATGTTGCCCACCGCGCACGGGTTTGATGAGTTCTTTGGCAACCTCTATCACTTGAACGCAGAGGAAGAACCAGAGAACCGCGACTATCCAAAGAACCCAGAATTCAAGAAGAAATTTGGACCGCGCGGCGTCATTCACAGCTTTGCGGATGGTCGCATCACTGACACTGGCCCGCTGACTAAGAAGCGCATGGAGACGATTGACGAAGAAGTCAATGCCAAGACATTTGACTTCCTCGATCGCGCTGCGAAAGACAATAAGCCCTTCTTCTTGTGGTGGAACTCCACCAAGATGCACATCTTCACGCATCTCAAGGAAGGCGTTGATGGCAAGACTGGCCTGGGAATCTATGCCGACGGAATGGTGGAACATGACCGGCAAATTGGCGAAGTGCTTGCCAAATTGGAGGCGCTGGGAATGCTGGAAAACACCATCATCATGTACTCCTCAGACAACGGTGCGGAGGCATTCACCTGGCCCGATGGCGGCACCACGATGTTCCGCGGCGAGAAGAACACGCAGTGGGAAGGTGGATACCGCGTGCCATGCGCTATTCGGTGGCCAGGCGTGATTAAGCCGGGCACCGTGGTGAACGACATCGGTGCGCATGAGGACATGATGACCACGCTATTGGCCGCTGCAGGTGACGCGACGGTCAAGGAAGACCTACTGACCGGGCGCAAAGTCGGCGACGCCACATACAAAGTGCATCTTGACGGCTACAACCTGCTTCCAGCTTTGAAGGGCGAAGCATCATGGCCGCGGAAGGAGTTCATCTACTGGACCGACGACGGCAGCGTTGCCGCGCTGCGCTTTGAAAACTGGAAGGCCACGTTCCTCAAGCAGAACGCGCACGGAATGCATGTCTGGCAGGCGCCATTTGAAGTACTGCGCGCACCGATGCTTACCAATTTGCGCATGGATCCATTTGAATTGGCCCCCGATATCGGCATGGACTACCAGCGCTGGTATCTGGAGCACATGTTCGCCATCGCACCTGCGGGCGCGTACGTGGGCAACTGGCTACAGAGTTTCCGCGAATTCCCACCGCGCCAAAAGCCAGGCAGTTTCAATCTCGAGCGCGTCATGGAAGCAGTCACCAAGCCGCAGGGTCAGTGAGTGGACGCGGCGCGCGCAACGTTTGGGTGTTGAATCGCTGACCTACTGCCACCGCCGCGGATCAATGCGCGGTGCTCGCAGTGCCGTGGCAATCACCCAGCCGTTCGCGGTGATGTACGCCAAGCCGAGGACGGACAGAATCAAGAGAACCAGCGAGAAGATCTGGGCGATTCCGGCCACTTCCGGCGATTGGGTGCGTTCGATGATCGGTGCTGCAACAAACAATACGCAGGTTGCAGCGAGCGTCATGGTGAGTACCTCTGCGCCTTGCTTGCCATGGCGCGCCTCGCGGTACGCGCGGCTCATAGCGCCCGCGCGACCAAGTAATGGTCCAAGCGTGAGGAGTGTGAACACCATCGGCAGTAGTTGCACGGCCAGCACTATCCCAGCAAAGCTGTTGGACTTTGCTGCGTCGAACAATGAGGTCACGAACGACGCGGCCAGTACTGCCGACCATGTTCCGAGACCCACCGTGAGGCGGGTAACGCGCGCGCTGCCGATACTTGCTCGCAGTGTCGGGTTGGTGGGTTCGGCAAGCCCCTTGCGTAAGAGGAACGCGGCAATTGCCAGCAACACTGCGCACACTATCCACGACGGTCTTTCCACCTGCGATGGCAATGAGCGTCCCCTACCTGCGAGTACGTCGATCGTGCGAAGTGCTGGCCCGGATCCTTGCGCAAGCATCACCAACAAAGGCGCGACTGTGACTGCAATCATCGCGTTGGAGGCCAGACGGGGCGACTCTGGAGCCGCCAAAAATGCCACCTCAGGATCAGCATGTTGCGCCACCGTGGCCATCACTTCAAGACCACACTCTGGGCACTTTCCGTAGACATGCGTTCGGATCAGGTCGTACTGGCAGCGTACGCATGGAACATGCACATCAAGAACTGGGCCGTCGTCGGATGGGTGCGCCGTCTGCATGAGGTTGGTGAACGATATACTTCGTCTTCCGTTCGCGGAGGAAATAGATGCAAGATGTAGCCCCCCTCCATCGCCTTCGTGACAATATCGCCAGCGTCTACATGGGCAATCTGCAGGCGGTTGACCGCTTGGTGGTCTGTCTGCTTGCGCGCGGCCATGTACTGATTGAGGATGTGCCCGGCGTCGGCAAGACCGTTCTGGCAAATGCGCTCGCCCGCAGCCTCGACTGCGCCTTCAGCCGTGTTCAGTGCACCCCGGATCTCTTGCCCTCTGATATCACCGGTGTCAGTATCTACCACCGCGAGCGTGAGGCCTTTGAGTTCAAGAAGGGCCCAGTCTTTGCAAACGTGGTGCTTGCTGATGAAATCAATCGTGCCACGCCGCGCACGCAGAGCGCGCTCCTTGAAGCGATGGCCGAGGGCACGGTGAGTGCGGACGGACATGTATTCCAATTGCCGGCGCCGTTTATTGTGGTGGCAACGCAGAACCCATATGAATTTGAAGGCACGTACTTCCTTCCGGAGAATCAACTCGATCGGTTCTTGATGCGCATGTCGCTCGGCTATCCGAGCCCAGATGACGAGAGCAGGATTCTGCATCGCCAGCCAGCGCGCACCACGCTCCGCGACCTTCGACCAGTGATGACTGGGTCCGAGGTAGTTGAGTTGCAAGCGGCAGTGGATGCAGTGCGCATGGAGCAGTCGCTGGTTGACTACGTGATTGCACTGGCATCAGCAACCCGCACGCATGAAGAGTTACAAGTGGGCATCAGTCCACGCGGTTCGCTGGCGCTCGCGCAGTCGGCGCGGGCCACGGCGCTCTTGGCGGGACGCGAGTATTGCGTTCCTGAAGATGTGATCGCCAATGTGATTCCGGTGTGCGCGCATCGCGTGGTCAGTCGCACCTACATGCATCAAGGTGACACGCTGACAACTCGGCGGATTCTGCAACAAGTACTTGAGCAAGTGGCAAGTCCGTCATGAGTGGCGCTCGGCGTGCAGTGGTACTTCTCTCTGGCGGCATGGATTCGGCCGTCGTTCTTGCGCACCTTTCCGCCGAAGGATTTGAGTGTCATGCGCTCAGCTTCGATTACGGTCAGCGCCATCGCGTGGAACTGATCCGCGCCGCCGAGGTAGCGCTGCAGTTGCGCGCGGCGAGCCATCGCACGGCTCTCATTGATTTGCGTGCCTTTGGTGCAAGTGCACTCACTGCTGACATCGCCGTTCCAAAGGACCGTGATGTGGAACATGCGCATGACATTCCTATCACCTATGTGCCGGCGCGCAACACCATCTTCCTAGCGCATGCCTTGGCAATGGCGGAGTCGATCGGCGCGCGCGACATTGGTATCGGCGTCAATGCCATTGATTATTCCGGTTATCCCGATTGCCGTCCGGAGTTCATCGAGGCCTTTGAGCGCATGGCCAACTTGGCCACTCGGGCCGGCACGGAGGCCACCCAGCGCAACGAGCGATGGATGCGCGTGCACACGCCGCTCCTGATGCTGTCCAAGGCGGACATTGTTCGGCGTGGTCGGGCGTTGGCAGTCGACCTTTCCCGGACCATCAGTTGTTACGACCCAACCCCCGCGGGGGACGCCTGCGGGCACTGCGACGCGTGCCAGTTGCGGGAGCGTGGATTTCGGGACGCGGGCTGAGTGGCGGCGGGCGGAAGGGCGGGAAATGGCCCGTCACTGGGGGCAACTCACTGGTTTCGTGCTGAATGACGTCCCCGAATACCCAACCGTGGCAACAACAGCAGTCGTAAATCATGTCTGAAACCCCACCAAATCTCCGACTTGCCACTGATAGTGGACGCGGCCCCGATGCCGCCGATGTCTTTGCGATTCTGGTGCGCGAGCACGGTGAGCGATTGCTGGCATTTCTGCGCGCGTCGGTGCCGTCGTCGTCGGTGGATGACATCTTCCAAGACACCGTCTTGGTGGCATGGCGAAGACTGCCAGATTACGACCGCACCCGACCGTTCGGTGCATGGCTGCGTGGCATCGCGCGCAACTTGGTACTTGACTATCGATCAAAGATGGGTCGTGAGCGACCCACTGATGACGCCATCTTGGATGGCATTGTGCGGCGCGCTGAAGCAGAAGACCGCGGCGATCGCGAAGAGTTCCGCGCCAAGCTGGTGCGTCTTGAAGATTGCGTGGCGCGCTTGCCCGACGAATATCGAACAGTGATTCACCTGTCCTATCGCCTTGATGCGCCGATCGCTCGGATCGCCGCTGAAGTGGGCGCAAATGTAGAAGCAGTAAAGAAGCGATTGCAGCGCGCGCGCGGCATGATCGCAACGTGCATGGAATCCAAGGAAGCAACGGCATGACCAATGAAAATGATCGCTTCGCGCATGAAGACACCGCCAACGATCGTTGGGTCGGTGCGTTGATCGAAGTTCAGTTGCATGACACGCCGGAACGCGTCGACGCCTTGATTGATCGTGCCGTGATGCGCGTGCGCAGCGCGAGCGCGACCGAAACCGTTCGCACCGCTGGTTCTATCGGTATTTCAAGCACTTCTGCAGCTCCGCGGGTACGCCGCTGGAATTGGCGAACGCCCGTGGCTGCAGCAGCATCGATCGCCATCATTGCTGGTAGCGCGCTGTTGTTCTCACCGCAGCCCGCGTCTGCCAATTCGATTCTTCGTGCCGCACAAGTTGCCGAATCTGGGTCGGGCGATCGTCGGTACGCACTGGAATTGATCTTCCCGGCACGCCCTGGTGAGTCTGATACGCAGGCGCCGCGTGCCACCGGAACACTTGACATTCGTGACGCCGAACATGTGCGCCTGGACATTCGCTTCCAAGACGGCCGCACCATGACGCGTGGCACCGATGGAGTTACTGGTTGGACGGTCGATCAGCGTGGCGAAGTGCTGTCAATGCCCACTGATGCGCGCTGGCCCCGCTTCATCGAGACGCCAGAAGGGGACCTCTTGGCGGATCGGCTTGATGTGTTGCTTGCCGACGTTGGCGCGCACTATCAAATTGTTCGATGCGACAAGGGCGGGGCAATGCAGATTTGCGCTACCCGTGATAACAGTGGATTCCGCGGGCCGGAGACCATTGAATTGACCATCGATCCGGACACCAAATTGGTGACGCGAGCGGCACTGAACTTTGGTGGCCCGAAGGAAGGTGGCGCGCCGGCGAACCGCGCCAGCGAAACGATGGCGAGCACTGGTAGCGGGCGTCCCGATGCGACCACTGCGCGCCCGGCGCGCGAAGATCGTCCCGGTGCCGGCCCTGGTGGACCGGAAGATGGACGCGGACCGGAAGGTGGACGTGGACCCGAAGGTGGACGCGGACCAGAGGGTGGACGCGGACCCGAAGGCGGACGCGGCCCGAAAGACGGACGTGGCCCCGAAGGCGGACGCGGGTCTGAAGACGGGCGCCGTCCAGAAGGTGGTCGCGGTCCCGGTCGACGTGCGGAGCCAAGAATGGTCATTATTGAGCGTTCGGCAGTTCCAAGCGGCGCGTTTGACGCAGCGTGGTTCTCGCCTCCAAGCGTTCCGGTTCGGCAGGCTCCGCCTCCAGAGCCCGGACCACGTGGCGGTCCTGGTGGGAAAGGCCCCAATGGTCCCGGTGGCGGACATGGTGGACCAGGTGGCCCCGGCGGCGGACCTCCTCCGCGTAGCGATCGCTAACCGGGCTTCACGCGTTACCTGCGCTACCCGCGGTCGTCACACATCCAAGTTCTTCACTTCAAGCGCATGCTTCTCAATGTAAGCGCGTCGCTGTTCAACGTTCTCACCCATGAGAATAGAGAACAGTTGATCGGCTTCACCCGCGGCGTCCCATGTCACGCGTAGCAAGGTTCGCTTGGATGGATCCATGGTGGTCTCCCACAACTGCAGAGCCTCCATCTCGCCCAGTCCCTTGAAGCGTTTCACTTCGATTCCGCGACGGCCAACCTCATAGAGGACGCGCAAGATGCTGTGCACACTCGGCGCCTCAGCCCACTCATAGGAACCGTCCTTCTCATTGCGAACGCGCCACGCATATTTGGTTGGCAGTTTCTCGCCGGTCACTGTCTCGGTCTGCTCAAGTGCCCAGTCGCTGATGCTGATGGCATTGGCGGTGAGTTGCTGGAAGAGCTTCTCAAGTTCCTTGTTTTCATGCAGCACCCGCAACTGTGCCGGGCGAGCCGCTGGACCAGTTCCCGCAGCAATCGCCGCTTGATTCGCCAGCGCAGCAGCCGCGTTGGTTTGCGCAGCATTTGCCGTGGTTTTCGCCTCGCCAAGTTCAAGGCCGTTGGCTTGCATGAACTTCACTGCGTCCGCCTCAGCAAAGAACAGTCCATCGCCACCAGCCCATGCCAACTGCCAGCCTGGCAAGTGGTCATTACCAGTGGGATCGTCCTTGCGGGCAGCAAGAAGCGTTGGGAAAGGAATGCCGCGGCGCTGGGAAATGGTGACCAATTCTTCCAGGCGATTCAGGATCCGAATGACCGTTCGCACCTTATCGGTGGGAATCTCGTGGGCAATTTCGCCGTCCTCAGTGCGGACCGCAAGTGTGCAATTCTTGAGTGCAAGATCAACGAGCGTGTCGCCCATCTCTCGATCATTCAATACATATTCGCTCTGCTTGCCGCGCGCGACTTGGTACAGCGGCGGCTGCGCGATGTAGATGCGCCCGCGCCGCACCAACTCCGGCATCTGCCGGAAGAAGAAGGTGAGTAGCAACGTGCGGATGTGACTTCCGTCGACATCTGCATCGGTCATGATGATGACGCGCCCGTAGCGAAGTTTGGCGTGGTCAAAGTCTTCGCCGATACCGCATTGCAAAGCCTGAATCAGCGTGCGAATTTCTTCAAACCCCAGCACCTTGTCGAGTCGTGCGCGCTCAACATTGAGGAGCTTTCCGCGCAGTGGCAGAATCGCTTGGCAAACGTGATCGCGTCCGCCCTTGGCGCTTCCACCTGCGCTGTCACCTTCGACGATGAAGAGTTCGGTCTTCTCGACGTCGCTTGAGGAGCAGTCTGCGAGCTTGTGCGGCATGCCGCCAGAATCCAAGGCGCCTTTGCGCTTGATGAGTTCACGGGCCTTGCGAGCAGCCTCACGCGCCTCGGCAGCCAGCTTGGCGCGGTTACAGATGTTCTTCGCCTCGGAGGGATGCTCTTCAAGCCACGCGCCGAGCAACTCATTCAGCGCTCCGCTCACAAAGGTGGCGATCTCCGGGTTGAGCAGTTTCTCTTTTGTCTGGTTGTTGAACGTCGGATTCTTCAACTTGACGCTGATGATTGCTGTCAATCCTTCGCGCAGATCCTCGCCAGTGATTGCGTCCTTGCCATCTTTAAAGATGCCGGTGCGCTTGCCGTAACCATTGATAGCCACAGTGACAGCTTGCTTGAACGCGGTGACGTGCGTACCACCATCGCGGTTCGGAATGTTGTTGCCAAACGCCAAGAGCGTTTCATTCATGGCGTCCGTGTACTGCATGGCAATGTCTGCACGCGTGCCGCTTTCCTCATCCTCGCGAGTAACCGCAATGACGGGACTCTGCGTGTTCTTTGCAGCATTCATGTGCCGAACGTAGCCAGCCAATCCATCGGCGGCGTGGAAATTCTCTTCGCGAACGTTGCCAGAAGAGTCAACCCGCTCGTCACGCAAGGAGATCTTGACGCCCGGATTCAGGAAGCTCAATTCACGGAGGCGATGCTCCAGGCGCTCGAACTGGAAATCCGTGTCAGCAAAGATCTCGTGATCAGGCTTGAAGGAGATGCGCGTTCCATTGCGTGCCCCCGCCTGGCGTTCAGCGATCACATGCAGCGGCTCCGAGACTTCCCCGCGTGCAAATGCAATCTTGTAAGTCTTGGGGCCCTTGTCGACCTCTACTTCAGTCCACTCACTCAGCGCGTTCACGCACTTGATACCGACGCCGTGCAGACCGCCCGAAACCTTGTAGGCGTTGCCGTCAAACTTGCCTCCGGCATGCACTTCGGTCAGGATCACCTCAACCGCGGGTCGGCCATTGATGGTGGGGTTCTCATGGCGCATGGGGTCGACCGGCATTCCGCGCCCGTCGTCCTGCACCATGCAACTGCCGTCAACGCCGATGGTCACGTGGACATTGGTGGCGTATCCAGCCATGACCTCATCAATCGCGTTGTCGACGCACTCGTAAACAAGGTGGTGCAGGCCTTCTGGCCCTGAGCCCCCGACGTACATACCTGGACGTTTCCGGATCGCTTCCAAGCCCTCCAGGACTTGGATGGTGCTCGATGTGTATTCGTCGGCGGTGGGGGCGGCGTTGGCGCCCTGGGGCGCTGCGCTGTCGGCTGGGATGGGTTGTATTTCTGCCATTTCGGTGAACCACAAATACTACCCGAGAACGCCAAAGGACACCGAATTTGCGCCCGATCTGCAGACTGGTTCTAACCCTGTTTTTCAAGCATAAAGTGCGGTGCCGGAGCAGTTCGGGACGCGCTGAGCGCAACACTTCCCAATCTTTCTGCAAATTCCGTGTGACCGCCGAGCGCAGACCCTTACTACACTAATCGGATGGAACATTCTTTCCATCGTGGCCATTGTGCGACGCGTGCCGTCGACAGCCGGAAAGTGACTTTGTAAATCAGTATTGCTGCCCCCAATCCCCGTCAATCTGAGCACGGGGAAGTCCGTCACTTTGGTAACGGGCAAAAGAACAATAAGGGTGCCACCAAGATGCGCACTGGCAAAGAACTCATTCTTGCCACGCGTCCGTTTGCATCTGATTCAACAGCGCGCAGTTGGTGGTACGTGTTGTCCACGCTCGCACTGCTAGTGGCTTCCTTTGCGGGAGCCCTCTTGAATTTCCACATCGGCATTCGACTGGCCTGCATGGTCCTGGAGGGATTGCTGGTGCTGCGGCTCTTTGTGATCTATCACGACCAGCAGCATCATGCCATCTTGCCCCGCTCGCGCGCCGCGGAGTGGATCATGTGGGGCGTCGGCATGTTGTGCTTGAGTCCAAGCAGCGTGTGGCGTAGTTCGCACAACTATCACCACAAGCACAACTCCAAACTTGGGTCGGCACACATCGGCTCGTTTCCAGTCATGACCAGCAAGGAATACTTGCGCTCTTCACCGCGTCGACGGCTGAAGTACCAGTTCATGCGTCACCCGCTCACCATTCTGTTTGGCTACGTGTTCATCTTCTTCTACGGGATGTGCGTGTATCCGTTCTTCAACAAGCCCAGCGAGCACTACGACGGCATGATTGCAATCGGCATCCACTTGGTCGTGGGCTCGTTGCTGGTGTGGTTCTTTGGTTGGACCGCGCTGCTGTTGGCAATGATCATTCCGCACTTCATCGCCAGTGCAATCGGCACATATCTCTTCTACGCGCAGCACAACTTCCCCGGCGTTTCGTTCTACCACCGAGCAGGTTGGGCGTACGAGATTGCTGCGATGGAGTCTTCAAGTTTCCTGCGCACGGGGCCAGTGATGGCTTGGTTCACGGCCAACATCGGCTATCACCACATTCATCACCTCAATTCGCGTATCCCGTTCTATCGCCTGCCGGAAGTCAAGAACGCGATCCCGGAACTGATGACGCCCAAGTCCACGTCTCTTCGTCCCATTGATATCTACCGCTGCTTGCGGTTGAAGGTGTGGGACGTTGATGCGCAGAAGATGATCAGTCTCAAGGAGTGCTTGGCGGGTCACGCGAAGCATGCTGCCGGTCGTCTCCCCCGTCCGGCAACCAGTCACTGACATCACTCCACAACATGCAATTCACAGCAACACAGCTCGCTGAGCGCGTTCATGGCGAAGTTCACGGGGATGGCTCGATCATCATTACTGGCTTTGCACCAGCGGATCGGGCGAGTGCTGGCGACCTGACCTTTGCGGAGAAGGCTTCATATCTTGAAGCTGCCGAGCGCAGTGGTGCTTCGGCCATCTTGGTTTCCGGCGAGGTGCAGCCATCTTCCAAAGTGGTGATTCGTGTTGCCGATGCGCGCATCGCGGTGGCGCGGCTCTTGCCGCTATTTCATCCAGCCGTTGAACATACTTCGGGGATCCATCCGTCCGCAGTGATTGATCCCTCTGCGCAGGTTGATGCAACCGCACACATCGGTCCGTACTGCGTGGTTGGCGCACGGGCGCGGATCGGCAAACGCTGCGCGTTACTGAGTTCCGTGAATATCGGCACTGACTGCATCGTTGGCGACGACACTCGATTTCACCCCAATGTGGTGATTTATCCAGGATGCCAAGTGGGAAGCCGCGTCAGCATTCATTCCGGAACAGTGATCGGCGCCGACGGCTACAGCTATGTCTTTGACGAAGGTCGCCATCGCAAGATGTTGCAGGTGGGGATCGTCATCATTCATGACGATGTGGAGATTGGTGCGAACACCGCCATCGACCGCGGCGCCCTCGGACCGACCGTCATTGGTCAGGGGAGCAAGATCGATAATCTGGTGCACGTTGCTCACAATGTCCAGATTGGCAAGCACTGCCTGATCATGGGTCAGGTTGGGTTTGCGGGCAGTGTGCAGATGGGCGATTACGCCGTCATTGCATCGCAGTCGGGAGTGGCGGACCACCTGACTCTTGGGAAGCAGTCAATTGTTGGCGCCAAGAGCGGGGTGATGCGTGATGTGCCGGACGGAGCATTGGTGCTTGGCGTGCCCGCCATTCCGGACAAATTGGCCAAGCGGCAGTTCATCGCCATTCAGCAACTTCCGGAGCTGCTCCGACGGACGCGCGAACTGGAGAAGCAGATGGCGGCGCTGCAAGCGAATCTCACGGTGGAGCCCGGTGCGGCGTGATGGCGTGAAGACATATCGGCGGTTTTCTCGCCGGATTTCGCCGTTTACGCGCGCCTGAAAGTCGTGCGTAAACTGCAGGAGTTAAAGCATGTGTGCCGATCCAAGGAAGGACGGCTGACCTTTTTGCCCAAGTGTGCGTAGCAGTCTGCAAGGAAGCGACATGAGCACCGATCTCAACAGTAGTGACAGCACGCCTGAGGCACGCCGGTTGGCGGACTCCGCCGAACGGGGCATGGCTATTGCGCGTCGCTCCTTTGTGTTCTTTGGAGCGCTCTTTGTGGCCGGATGCGCCACCAGCCGCTCAACGCAGTTGGCTTCGAGCCGTCTCCCGGCGCCGGAGTGGCCCGACATTCCAGAAGTAGGTGTTGGCGCTCCTCCGGGAGCGGTGTGCCTGCCACCCAAGATGGATCCGCAGACGGGCGTAGTGAAGGCGCCGGCCGTGTGCTACAGCAATGGACCCGTTCCCTTTGCGCGCCCGCGCGCGGATTGGGGGATCGCGGGCAATGTTCCAAACATTAAGGGCATGGATCCCATGTTGCCGCCCAAGTACATCACCATCCATCACGATGGGATGACACCGTTCTGGGGCGTGACAGACCTTGATGCGCGCTCGCGCTTGGAATGGATTCAAAATGGTCATCGCGGTAAGGGTTGGAGCGATATCGGCTACCACTACATCGTTGACCGTTCTGGTGTTGTCTGGCAGGGGCGCGATGTCATGAAATGGCAAGGCGCGCACGTCAAGAACCGCAACGAGAACAACATCGGTGTGATGTGCATGGGCAACTTCATGTTGCAGCGGCCATCAGCAGCACAAGTCGACGGGCTCAACCGAACCGTTGCCCAGTTGCAGCGCGTCTATCGCATTCCAGCTGCAAACGTCAAGACACACAAGGAATGGGAGGGTGCGCAGACGCTGTGCCCTGGTACCAACCTGCAATCCAAGGTTTTCGCGCTCCGTAAGATTGGCTTCAAGGCCGGCGCCGTGGCGTAATTCAGGTCGAAGGCGTGATCATGCTCAACGTGAATCTGGTGGCCGCTGGCGCATGGTCAATCTCCAACGTTGTCACCATGTTGGTCGCGATCATGGGAATGATTGCCGTGGCGTTCTTTGCATGGAAAGCAGTACAGCGCCAAGAATCGGGCGACAGTGCACTTGAGGCCAAGTTGAAGGCCGACGATGAGCGCGCTGCCAAGGGGCGGCGCGAGGAGTTTGGGGATCCGCCCGACCAGCCATCCGGAACATCAGCCGGAAAATAAAGAACGCTCGATGGGGTTTAACCCATCGAGCGCATCGGTCTCCCTTGTGAGGGAGGAGGGAAAGGCAGAGTTGGCCCTTTTCGCCTCCTCGACAGCAATCTCAATCTACAAATAAGGTAGCCCGGGTCGGCGAACGTGCAAGGAAATCGCGCGGTGATTCTTGATTTGTCTCAAAGCGCGGTTCTCTGAAGAACCTCTTGTTCAGCCATAAGGTCTTTCCAGAGATGTACTTGTGTTGGCTGAACCGCGGCTGTAACTCCGGCGCCCGCCTGCGAAGATTCCTGAAACATTCCGTGATTTCCGGTGCCAATCGCCGCCAAGATGGCGGCGCCGAGGGCAGCGCTATCCGGGGTTTCGGCCCGGCGTACTGGAATTCCAAAGGCGTTGGCGTGCATGGCGGTCCACAGAGGGCTTTCAAATCCGCCTCCCGATGCAACGACCTCGGGTGGCGTGATTCCGGCGTCTCGAATCAGGCCCATGCACAGACCCATTGCAGCGGCAACGCCTTCCATGACCGCCCGCGTGAAGTGCGCCTGCGAATGCGCCATGCTGATGCCATGAAACCCACCACGCGCATGCGGATTGGGAATGGGGCATCGTTCACCGGAGATGGTGGGAACGAAGCGGAGTCCTTCGCAGCCGGGCGCAATGGCGGCGGCGTCCTGGTCGAGCAGTTGGTAGACCGAAATTCCTTCGGCATTGGCGCGCGCATTGGCGTCCCGGGCGAGGGTTTCCAAGTACCAACGCAGGCTGCCCGCGGCGGAGAGCATCACGCTCATGAGATGCCATCGACCGGGGAGCGCGTGACAAAATGCATGCAGCGCACCGTCGGGCGAGCTGCGGAACGAATCGCTGGCCGCAAAGATCACGCCCGACGTTCCCAAGCTCGCAGCTACCGCGCCCGGCGCGATGATGCCGGACCCGATGGCATTCGCTGCTTGATCGCCCGCGCCGGCCACCAGCGGAATGCCAGCCGTGAGCCCCATCAGCGCTGCCGCGGATTGAGAGAGTTGGTCGACCGGATCAGGCGATTCATGACACGCGGGAACCTGCGAAGCATTGATTTCCAGGTCGCGCAGCATGTCCATGCTCCAGACGCGCCGTGCAACATCAAAGTAGAGCGTCCCGCTGGCATCGGCGGCATCGGTGGCGCGCACGCTGCCCAACTTGAGGCGCACGTAGTCCTTGGGAAGAAGGATGCAGTCGGTCGCACTCCACACGGCGGGTTCGTGGCGTTGCACCCAGCGCACCTTGGGAGCGGTGAATCCGGCAAGCATGCGATTGCCCGTACGGGTCACGATGGTTTCGCGACCAATGTCGAGATCGAGACGGTCGCATTCATCTGCACTGCGTCCGTCGTTCCAGAGGATGCACGGGCGTAGCGGCGTATTGGTTCGGTCCACGAAGGTGGCGCCGTGCATCTGACCGCTGAAGCCGATGCCGGCAATACGGCGGGCGGCATCGGCATGGCCAAGGCGAACGGCGGCTGCCAATGCGGCGCGGGTGGCTTGGTGGGCAGCGCGCACCCAGTCGTCGGGGTCTTGCTCACTCCACTCCGGGCGCGGGGTGGAGAGCGGATAGTCCACTGTTGCGTGGGCAACGGGGGTTCCCTCGGCGGTGGCGATCAGCGCCTTGAGCGAGGAAGTTCCGATGTCGAGGCCGAGAAAGAGTGGTACGGGCATTGATTGGTGGTGTACGCGAGGCAGGGTGGGGCTGGATTCCCGCCTCTGGGGGCCTAATTGGCGGGCGCTAACACAATCTGAACCAAATGTTTACAGACGGGATATGCGTGATCCATAGCCTCTTCGCCACGGATGGGGTGTCGCGTACGCGGCTTTGCCCCACTTCGCACTTGCAACGCCCAGGCTCTGGGCGAAGGCTGATGAACAATGAATAGTCCCAAACTTCTGACTGCCCTCGCGCAACGCGCCCGCTATTGGATCATGGCATTGGCGTCGGTCGCCATTGTCGCATTCCTGGTTGAACCGATCTCAGCTTTCGCGCAGCCGCTGCAGGATGCTGCGCCCGAATCAAAGCAGACCCCGCCCGAAACCAAGGAGACCGCGCCGGAAACCAAGGAGACCGCGCCCGCTCCGGCGACCAAGCCAACTCCGGCTGCCAAGTCAGGCGACAAGAAGCCGAAGGCTTCCGGGACTGCCGCGAAGCCCAAGGCCGCGCCAGCAGCAACTCCCGCCGCGCCTCCAGCCCCCCCGGCTACGCTCGATGAGACTCGCTTGACCCTGAACAAGTGGATCGAGACGCAGCAGATCATCTCCAAGGAGCGCAATGATTGGCAGCAGGGCAAAGAGATCCTGCAGGGGCGCATTGAGTTGGTCGGTAAGGAAGTGGGCGTCTTGAAGGATCGCATCACTCAGTCAGAATTGGCGGTGGTGGAGTCCAACAAGAAGCGCGACGAACTTGTAGCGGAGAACGATCAGCTCAAGGCCGTCACGGCGCAACTGTCCGACGCGGTAACCACCATGGAAGACCAGGTGCGCAAACTTTCCAAGATGATGCCCGAGCCAGTCAATGCAAAGCTGCTGCCCTTGATGCAGCGCATGCCTGCAGACCCAACGAATACGCGCGTCTCTACCGCTGAGCGCTTCCAGAATGTCCTAGGAATTCTGAATGAATTGAACAAGGCAAACAGCGAGATTTCGGTTTCCTATGAGATCCGAACGCTCGCTGATGGTTCCTCCAGCGAGGTGCAAGTGTTCTATGTTGGCCTCGCACAGGCGTACTACATCAGCCCGCGCGGATTGGCTGGGATTGGTCGTCCGACGGAGGATGGATGGAAGTGGGAATCCGCTTCCGCTGCCACCTCTAGCCAGATCACCCAAGCGTTGGAAATCATTCAGGGCAAACAAACGCCATCCTTCGTCCCCCTTCCAATCACAATCAAATGATCACACTCAAATCAACCATTCGTTTGGCAGCCGTAGCGCTTCTGGCAGTTGGCGCTGCGCATGCACAGGCGCCGGCGACGCAGCCTGCGGAGGTCAATCCGGCCATCGGCAAGGCCTCGCGCAGCGCAGAGGGCGAACTCAACAAGAGTATTGGCGAGCTCAACAATGTGCGCGCGCTGATCTCCGCTGAGAAGTTGCCGCTCGCTCAGGAACTCACATCGCTGGAAGAAGGCGTTGTGCAACTCCGCAAAGATGGCGACAAGGTGCAGCGCCTTGTTGATGCCGGCGCGTTGGAAATCGGCACGCTCAAGGCAGAGATTAAGTCTCGTCAAGATGAGCTCAGTTACATCGGCAGTCTGCTTGATGAGTACGCCCGGACCTTTGAAACCAAGGTTGGTGTGGGTGAGATGCAGGTCTATGCGGAGCCCGTTGAAAAGGCCAAGCAAGCAGTAGAGAACAAGACGCTCACTCCAGTGGAGCGCTTCGCTCGACAGACCACATTCACCCAACTGACCATCAAGCGTCTCTTTGATGTCGTCGGCGGGATGCGCTTTGCGGGCGTCTCCGTGGACACCATGGGCGCCGTGCTGCAGGGGCAATTTGCCATGATCGGTCCGATCGCGCTGTTTCGGGCTGATTCCGGCATGGCGGGTATTGCTGTTGCGCAGGTTGGCTCTGTCAATCCTCTGGTGCGTCAACTGGAGGGGCCACTCGCTGGCTCGATCGGCACCCTGGTTGCTTCGGGTGAGGGAACCCTGCCGCTTGACCCATCGCGCGGCGGTGCGCTGAAGGCGCTGGTACAGAAGACCAACATCGTGCACGTCTTTGAGAAGGGCGGTCCGATCATGTGGCCGCTGCTCATGGCCTCGGTAGCGGGGGTAGCGGTGGTGCTGGAACGATTGCTGTTCCTGCTTAACGAACAACGAAAGCGCAGCCCCAAGACGCTCGCGAAGTTCTTTGTTGAAGTCGGTAAGGGCGACCTGGCCGCAGCGATTGCGATTGCCAAGACCTCCAAGGACGCAGTGGTCGTCACCCTTGGCTATGCGCTTGAACACCGCGACCAATCGTTGGGTCATGCATTGGTGTACGCGGAGACGCGCGCACTCAAGCGCTATCGGCGCGGCATTGCCATCCTTGACACGGTGATTACCTTGGCGCCGCTTCTTGGACTGCTGGGAACGGTGACGGGAATGATGGCGTCATTCTCAGTGATCGGCGGCGACCTCAGTTCGCCGGGCGCCATCACTGGAGGTATTTCCGAGGCGCTGATTGCTACCGCGTTCGGACTGGTGATCGCCATTGTTTCGCTCTTGCCATTCAACTACCTCAACAACCGCATCGAAGGCATTGAGACGGAAATGCTGGCGGCAGGCGAGCAATTGAAGTTGCTGGTGGAGACTCATCCGCGCGGCGCTGCATTGACCAAGCGTGCACAAGAAGAAGCGGAAGAGGAAGAAGAAGAACTAACGTTGCGAGTGGATCCGTACCACGGTACCTCAACTTCGCTGGGAGGATCCTGAGATGGCCGGCGGCGGCGGCGGGTTGCGGCGCGGCAAGAAGAAGAGCGCGCGCATTGACATCATTCCGCTGATCGACATCATCTTCTTTCTGTTGGCCACGTTCATCATGGTCTCGCTGAGCATGTCCAAAAATCAGGGTGTGCAAGTGGCGTTGCCTGGTGCAACCACGGCGCAGTCGCTGGGCGAGCAGTCGGAGTTGGACAAGGCGGTCACTATCAGCGTCAATGAAAAGGGCGAGATCTTCTTCAACAAGGACAAGATTTCCCTCGCGCAGTTGCCCATGAAGTTGCAGACTTACAAGGTGGTTGCCAAGGATCCCAAGGTGATTATCAACAGCGATGGCAACGCGGACTTCAAGTTCGTGGTGGGTGTTCTGGATGAAGTCCGCAAGATTGGTATCGCCAAGGTTGGCATCAATACGGACAAGAAGTGAGCAAGACCAAGATATTTCTCTGCATTGTTGGTGCACTGCTGGTGCACGCGGTGATCATTGCCTTTGGCGGAATTTTGTTCCTTGGTGAGGAGACCGTTCAATCGAGCCGTCGTGACATTGAGCTCTTGAACGAAGATGTCCAGAAGGACAAAGACAAAGTTGATGAGGAGGAGAAGGAAGTTGTTCAGCCGGACCTCAAGGCTCCGTCCGACGCGCCGCCAGATCCAAATCAAGTGTTGGCAGCAGTTGATACGCCGTCAGACTCCAATGATGCGCCGGCGCTGGACTCCGCAAGTTTGGGTGCACTGGAACAGGCGCTCAATGGCGGTGCCGGTGGTGGCGCATCGGATTTTGGTGGTGGCGCATCGCTGTCATCGGGCGGCCGGATTGGTGGCACGGGCAAGGCTGCCGCTGCCGAGCAGGAATTCCAAGGCGCGTTCAGCATGTCGGAGATTGACCAGCGTCCGCGCCCCGTTCACCAAGTGGCGGGCGCCTATCCGTCAGAAATGCGCGCGCGCAACGTGGAGGGCGTGGTGACGCTGATCTTCATCGTTGATGACACGGGTCGTGTGGTCAATCCGCGCGTGGAAAAGTCATCACATCCACAGTTTGAGGCGCCTGCACTTGCTGCTGTGCGTCAATGGAAATTTGAGCCGGCCATCAAAGCTGGCCAGCGCGTGAGTTGTCGTATGCGCGTACCGATTCGCTTTCAACCGAGTTAACACATGACTTCCGATACCACAGCACAAGTTCGATCTGTTGCCCGACTCCTGATTGCAGTCACCGCGTTGGGTGCCACGCCCTCCGTCACCATGGCCAGCGCCCCAATCGGGGCGGGGGGCGAAGCGCCGCCGCCATCCATGAAGATTTCGCAGCCCGACCTCGCGGTGATTTGGAACGACCCGGGATTCCAGAAGTCATTCATTGGTGGCTACGGCGTCAGCGCTGACATTGAGCCCCGTATTGCTCAGGATGACATGGCGCTGTTGGAACTGGTGCGTCAACTGATGGCCGAGGAACTCCCGGCCGCGGAGACGCTTCTGAAGGAGTCAGTCCGTCCGGAGGTGTCGGCGGTCATTGACCTCACGCTCGGCGGCGTGCAATTTCAGCAAGACAAGATCGACGACGCGTTGGTGAATTACCGAAACGCAGTGGCCAAGTTCCCAAACTTCCGGCGCGCCTACCGCAGTATTGGCCTGATCTGCACGCGCAAGAGCCAGTACGAAGCAGCAATTGCCGCATTCAACAAGATGATTGAGCTGGGCGGCGCCGATGCATACTCGTACGGGCTGCTTGGCTTCTGCCATTCGGCGCGGGGCGACTACCAGCCATCCGAGGCTGCGTACCGCAACGCACTGCTTCTGCAGCCGGACAACGTGGAGTGGCGGCTTGGACTGACGCGCTCCGTGTTTAAGCAAGCGAAGTACGAAGACGCCGCCAGTCTGCTGGATGTCCTGATCACCAATTACCCGGACAAGGCGGATTTCTGGCTATTGCAATCGCACACCTACCTGGGTCTGAAGCAGCCAATGAAGGCCGCCGTGAATCTGGAGGCGCTTGATTCCATCGGTAAGTCCACGGTGGACAGCCTGTTCACGCTCGGAGATATCTATGTTTCTGAAGCCCTCCCTGACATGGCGCTCAGTGCCTACGACCGAGCTATCGCTAAGAATCCATCGCAGCCAGTTTCCCGTTCGATTCGTGCCGCCGAAGTGCTCGCGGCACGCGGGGGGTTGCTGCAATCCAAGACGCTGCTTACCCATGTGAAGGCCAACTGGAACGACACGCTGAGCGACACGGACCGCCGCAAGGTGCTGAAGTTGCAGGCGCGCCTGACCATGAACAGCGGGTCTGGCGATGCAGAAACCGCCACGGTGCTCGAAGAGGTCATTGCGCTCGATCCGCTCGACGGTGAAGCGCTGATGCTTCTAGGTCAACACTACAACCGCACCTCTCAGCCCGACAAGGCGATCCTTTATTACGAACGTGCGGCGCGCATTGATTCCTTCGCTGCCAATGCCAAGGTCAAGATTGCCCAGGTGTTCGTGGCGCAAGGAAGGTTCACCGAGGCGCTTCCATTGTTGCGTGATGCCCAATCACTAAAGCCGCGCGACGACATTGCCCGCTACATCGAACAGGTTGAGCGCGCGTCGAAGAGCAAGCGGTAGGCCCCAATAGATGCATAGTTTGGTTCAGAAGTGGTTTAGACAACCATTCAGATACTGTTAAGCGGTGCCTGTTTATGCATGAATCTAGGTGCAATTTGCAGAAGTGCCGGAAGGCAACACGAAGTTTACCAAATATGAATGCTGCTTTCGTAGAACACGTAGCGCGAAGGAAACATAGTTGGTGCAGAATTGGGTTGTCCTCTTCGCGTCAGGTCATCGTTTGATGCTGTCGCCCTGTATTCGGCTGAGAAATTTCTACCAAGAAAGATTTGATCCCATGAAGACTGCAAAGAACACACTCGCACTCACTGCCGCTATCAGCGCTTCGATGATCGGCAGCGTTGCCGGTGCCGCCGAAGTGTTGGTGACTGCGGACATCACCACCTCCACCACGTGGACGGCGAACAATGTCTACAACCTCCAGGGTGCCCGCTACGTCACCAACGGCGCCACGCTGACCATTCAGGCTGGAACGATCATTGCCAGCGATCTCGGTGGATCACTCGCTGTCACCCGCGACGCCCGCCTGTCCTGCATCGGCACTTCGCAGAATCCGATCATCTTCACTTCCAAGGTTGACTACAACACTTGGACCCCAACCAACCCACGCGGTGTGTGGCGCCCTGTTGCCAATGAGTGGGGCAACCTCACCATCTGTGGTAACGCATACATCAGTAAGTACGGCAACGGCGCCGTTTCAACCAACACAGCGGCCCCAAATGCTGGCAACTACGCCAATATGGAAGGCCTGGTTGCGTCCGGCCCCAGCGACACCCGCACCTTCTACGGTGGCGGCAACGACCAAGACAACAGCGGTGCGCTTCAATTCGTCTCGTTCCGCTACGGCGGCAAGGTGGTTGGCCTTGGTAATGAACTGAACGGACTTTCGCTCGGTGGCATTGGTCAAGACACCATCATTGATCACATTGAGATCATGAACAACGTCGACGACGGCATTGAAATTTGGGGCGGAAAGGTCAACCTCAAGTACTTCAGCATCTGGAACATCGGCGACGATTCTTTCGATCTCGACCAAGGATGGCGCGGTCAGGCTCAGTTCGGTCTGATCGTTTCTGGTTACAGCATTCCTGGCGCCGCTTCGGGCTCGGGTTTCCCCGACAGTGCGATTGAGGTTGACGGCGCGGAGAAGTCCGATGGCCAGCCAGTGACCACCGTTGCGCTCTACAACATGACCCTCGTCGGTCAACCAAACAGCGGCCGGGCTGCTACAAAGTTCCGTGACAACGCCCGCATGCAGATCAACAACAGCATCCTCATGGATACTGGTGCGGCAGTCATCAGGAATGACAACACCGATGGCGAAGCCACCGGCGGTCAAACTGGCTACGGCTACAACGGAACCCTTTCTTGGGCTGATACGTGGACCACGAACTACAACGTGTACTCCACGGTGAATGCGTTTGCGAATCCGTCGGCTGCTTACACCGGCCAGTCGAGCGGCAAGTTGATTCAGTACACCGACAACGTGTTCTTCAACAACAACAACGCTGCTGCATACACCGAGGCTAATGCTCGCGGCGTGTTTGCGGCAGGTAACAACAACGTTCTCGCTACTTCTTCACCGATTGGTACGCTGACGCGTGGTCCAAACGTTACGTCTGGCTCAATCATTGTTGCGCCAGTCATCTTCATTGATCCCACCGCAAAGAACAATGCTGTCACCAGCGTCGGTGCAGCTCCTGCCGGCGGATTCTTTACTCCGGCCAACTATCGCGGTGCGTTCAGCGCAAGCGAGAACTGGCTCTGTGGTTGGACTGCTGCATCGCAGTACGGCTACACCACGTCAAACTGTGGCACACCGTGCATTGCAGATTTGAACGGAGATCGCATCGTCGGTGGGTCTGACCTTGGTGCTCTGCTCGGTAACTGGGGCAACTCCGGTTCGGGTGACCTTGATGGCAACGGCGTCGTGGGCGGATCTGACTTGGGTCAGATGCTCGGCCAATGGGGTGCATGCCCACAATGATTGGTTTGGTCAGTTACTGATTTGATTGATTCAGGGGCGTCTGGTGGAGGAGAATTACTCTCCACCAGACGCCCCTTCCTTCTTTACTTAGGATCCATGACGATGTCCTACCCCCGACTCCTCAGTGTGACGACTTTCGTCATGGTTGCGCTTCTGGCAATGCCTGCAGCGTGTTCGTCGGGGAGCACCCAGGGGCGCTCCGGATCTGAAGTGTCTGCATCCTCAAGCACCGCCAAGGTCGCTGGGACGAGCGCGGCACCGTCAGCTGCTTTGACGGCTTCGCGGACTGCACTGCTTGCGACCGCGTTTACCGGTGTTTCGCGGATGCCCATTGATCCGCATGAACGGGATCGTGCCCGCGCTCAAGAGTCGGTAGTACTGGCATGTCTTGAGCTTGGGTTTTTTGACCAGGCGGCACAATTCGCTGACCAGATGCAAGGTTGGCGCCAGGGAAATGTCATCGCGCTGCTGGGTCAGCGTTACGCAGCGCTTGGTCAGAATGACCGGGCGCAATCGTGTGCCGCCCGTGCGCTCTTAGTTGATCCAGGGGAAAGCACCTGGGGTAAGGATATCGTTGCTACGGAGGTCGCCCGGATCTACGTCAAGCTCGGCGATGACAGCAAGGCGTATGCGACGGTCCCAGCAGATCTGCAAGCAGAGCGCGGCCGCGTTGAAGCGGAGCGAACCGCCAAACTTCCGGACGCGCAGTTAGACGCGCAAGCGGATATGTTTGATAAGGCTATTGCCACCATGAATTTCGACCTCGCCCGGGGCGGGATCGATGGATACTTAGCGTGGCTTGACCGGGTCATTGATGATGCACCGCGCCGGGAGCGTGCGTTGAAAGCATTGAGTGCGGCGTTACCGGGGTTGCCGTTTGACCTGCAGGTGCGGGGCAACGTGCAGTCGGCCGATGTACTGTTTGCTCACGGCTATAAAGAGTTAGCCACGCTGCAAGTGGATCGAGCCTCGGAACTGTTTCGAGCGACGGTGTTTCTTCCGGAAGACACCGCGCCACTTGGGGTAGTTGTTGCCAAGGCTCGCATCCGACTGGGTGATACGAAAGCCGGTCGTGCCGAATTGCGGCGATTGCGCACGGAATACGAGGTGCGCGCCGAAACCATTGTGAATCTACGCCGAGCTGCCTCATGGCGCGCACTTGCCGAGGGGTACCTATTGCTTGGAGATACCGACGACGCGCGGTACTGCTATGCAGCAGCGCTTGATGCTGGAGCGCTTAATCCCAACGCGCGCCCTCGTGCCGAAGATCTGTCAGCCACCTGTGTTTCGATGGCAGTGTCAGGCTTTATGCCTCCTCCGGAGTTACTACTCCGCATCGAAAACATACGGGCCGGCCTGGCAGATCCATGGTGAATCTGAGCAGGGCTGCGGTTGCATCGGTGGTGATGGCTTGCTCCGTGACAAGCATGGCGGTGGCACAGGCACCGGCGGGCGGTTCCATTCGCGGAGTGGTGTATGACAAGGAGTTCAACGCGCCCATCAGCGGCGCAACCGTGAGTGTGCTTGGTCTAAAGGCCAAGGTGACCACGCGCGAGAACGGCTCGTACATCTTGCCGAATATTGCACCGGGCGCTTATACCCTGGTCATCACCAAGGACGGCTACACGCGTGAAGTAAAGGCGAATGTTCCGGTGGCTGCGGGGCAACTCGTGGATGCGGATGTCACCATGGCCGGTGAGTTTGAGGACATGGAAGAGTTTGTTGTGCAGGACGTTGACCTCGGCAAGGATGCGCCGGAGCGTCAGGACCTGGTTGTGCCGACAAACTTTGAGCCGTACGTCATTATCCCACCGATTGAATTCAGTTTGCGCCTTGAAGCTCCGCAGTTGCTCGACACCATTGGCGTGGAGATGATTTCGCGCTCCGGCGCAGGTGATGCGGCGGCGGCGTTGCTCATGGTGCCTGGTGCAACGCTGCAGGATGGCAAATACGCGGTGATCCGCGGATTACCTGACCGCTACGTGGCCACGCTGTTGGATGGCATTCGTTTGCCCAGCGCGGATCCGAATAAGCGCGCAGTGAAGTTGGATCAGTTCCCCAGTGCGGTTATCCAGGGGATCCAGGTCAGCAAGAACTTCACCCCGGATCAGCAGGGTGAAGCATCGGGCGGCGCCGTCAATATCTCGTTGAAGGACTTCCCTGATGAGTTCTACTTCCGCGTGCAGACGCAGGTGGGCTTCAATTCGCAGGTGAAGGACGGCGAGTTTCTGAATTACAAGGGCGGCGATCTTGGCTTCTGGGGCAACAACGATGTGCTCACTACCAAGGAAGAGATAAGTGGCCAGAGTTGGCCCGACAATCCAACGTCGACCGAGGAAGGCGCAGCGCCGCTTATTTACAAGTGGCAGGCCGCGCTTGGCAATTCGTGGGAAGTGGATGATGGCGTCAAGGTCGGCGCGTTCGGAAACTTCTTCTACGAACAGGATGCATCGGCCTACGACAATGGTCAGTTGAACTCGTTGGAGCAGGCCGGGCCTGGCACCGCGATGGTTCCCGAGCGCTACGGGGTTGGCGATAATTTCAAGACCGAACTGTATGACGTCACCCAAGGAACTTCCTCCATTCAGTGGGGCGGAATGGGGTCGTTTGGTATTGAGACGGACGAGCACAAACTTGGCGCAAAGTTCTTGTACACGTTGCTCTCCGAGAACCAAGCGATTCGGCTGATTGATACGCGCGGCAAGGACTACTTCTTCCCTGGCTACAACCCAGATGACATCACCGGTGTGGGGCACGATCAGCCGGATGCTGCGCCGTACAACCGGCTGGAGACGCTGGACTATAGCCAATTGAGTACGGAATCCGTGATTCTCAGTGGGCAACACAAACTCAGTTTCCTTGATCCAAGCAGTGAAGACAGCGAGCGGTCTGGCGTGTTTGATTTGCTGGTTCCAACGGTGGACTGGAAATTGGCGCTGAGCAAGGCCCGTGAGGACCAGCCGGACCAAACCCAGTTTGCGTCCTATTGGGTTCCCGACTTCCAAGTTGCGCCGGGGACGGTCATTCCACAGCAGTGGATTGCCTATCCGCCCGCCCAAAATGCATTCGTTGGTTGGGTTCAGCACATCAACTACGAGAACGAAGAAGAGAGCAAACAGGGCTCCTTCAATGTGAAGTTGCCATTCACGCAGTGGGATGATCGGGAGGGATACATCAAGACTGGTTCGTTTCTTGACTTGGTTTCGCGCACTTATCGCCAGGACACATTCAGTAACGGCGGCGACCCGAACACCACGTATTCCAGCTCCTTCAATGAGCCGTGGAGTGCGGTGTTCCCAAGTCAAGATCACCCGATCTATCAGTCGGAAACCGATATTTCATACGACGGTACTCAGGACATTTGGGCCGCGTATGCGATGATTGATTTGCCGGTGAGTGAGACCTTCAACGTCATCACCGGTCTTCGTTATGAGGGCACGCACATGTCCACCACGGTGCTCCCTGATATCAACGCGCTGTGGATTGATACCGCAACTCAGCAGTTGCGTAACTTCGAAGGTGCCAATGACTGGGATGCGGACTTCACTACCAATCGCTATTTACCCATGGTGGGCTGCAACTGGATTGTGGAGGAAGGGTTGATCTTCCGCGCCGCATTTGCCCAGACCCTGGCGCGGCCGAATTTCTATGAACTGGTGCCGGTGCTGCAGTACGACTACATCGGAGGCCCGATCTTCATCGGCAATCCGGAGCTGCAGATGAGTGCCCTCAATAATTACGACTTGCGATTGGACTGGACTCCGTATGAGAACTGGCTGATTTCTAGCTCGCTGTTCTACAAGACAATTACTGATCCGATTCAGTACGTCAATCGATTCACTGAGGGATTTGCGTACACCAGTGCGCTGAACTTTCCCGAGGGCACTCTGCTTGGAGCGGAGTTTGAGGCGCGTGTCACGTTGGAACCAATGTTTGGTGAGAATTTCCGGGGTATTGCATTGGGTTCCAACTTCACTTACATGTCGTCAGAGGTGACGTTGTCCAAGCAAGAGTCTGATGCATTGGCCGTCTATGGCGTGAAACAGAACAGCCAGCCGATGACCGCTACGCCGGATTACTTGATGAATGTCAGCGCAACGTATGACTATGAGGATTGGGGCACCCAACTGGGAATCTTTTACACCATGAAAGGTGACTCATTGATCAGTGGTGCCAACCCGCACACCAATTTGCTCACGCCCGCCATCTATCAGATTGGCTACGGAACGCTGAATTTCACCGCCTCGCAAGAGATCTATGAAGGTTTGAAGTTCTCCATCAATGCGCGCAACCTCACTAACCCCGATGTGCAAACCGAGTACCGGACTTCCGAGGGTATTAACGGATTGAACTCCACGTATTCGGCAGGTATCGCTGTTTCCTTCGCACTGACTTACCAAGTGAACTTCTGATGCCAGCCGCACCGCAAACGGCTCTATCATCGGTTTACGGACCTGAATCAATGACAAACATGTTCCCACGCACTCTCGCCCTAGTCGTCGTTGTTGCCCTCACTGCAATTGGTTCAGCGCCCGGTTGCAAAGTGATCAACAGTTTGTCTGGCAATTCGCCTGATAAGGCTGCGGATGCCGCGCCTGCCGCTGATGCAGCCGCTGCTGCCACGGCCGCAGCTCCAGCTGCTGAGGCAGTGGCTCCGGATCTGTCGATGACGCCGGAAGCATTCGTGCAAGCGGTGGCCGCTTCAGACTTGCTAGAGATCAATCTGGGAACGATGGCGATGGCCAAGGCGGATGCGCAAACGGTGAAGGACTTCGGGCACCGCATGGTGACCAATCACACGGCTATCCAAGTGATCATCGGGAAGATTGCGGTTGCTCAGGAGATCACTTTGCCCACGGAGATTGCTGCTGATGACACGGCGATCGTGACCACCTTGGAAGCGCTGAGCGGGGATGAATTCGATAAGGCTTACATGGCCTATCTGGCGGATGAGAACCCCAAGGTCTTGGCCATGTATCGCTGGCAGTACGACAATTGCACGGATCCAACCGTCAAGCCGTTTGCGGCGCAGACGATGCCGATCATTGGCACGCATGCACGCCTTGCGGAGGCACTGAACGCTGAAGTAAATAAGGAAGCCATTCGCCTCGCAGCGGAGAAGAAGGCAGCTGAACTCCAGGCCGCGGAGGAAGCGAAGGCTGCTGCTGCGGCGGAAGCAGCCGCTGCGGCGGCGAAGAAGAAACCCGCTCAGAAGAAGCAGCCTGTGCAGAAGAAGCCGGCGGGGGCGCCGTAATTTGGCGTAGCTGGTGCTGGGGCGCGCCGATCGTTGGGGATCCTGAGGCTGGAGATCGCAGATGGAAGGCGTTTGAGCGGACTGCTCGGGGGTGTGGGTTCCGTAGACTCCACCCGTGCTACCCGACCTGCAATACGCCGCCATTCGTTTCGAGAACTTTGTTTCCGAGATCCTCCTACCGGCCGCATTTCCAGAGCGGGCGCCGCTTGATGTTGCGGTGTGGCAGACCCCTGATCGTGTGACGCCGGATGTGGCGTTCGAGCAGACGTATGCACCAGTCAAACTTGGTTGGCGCTGGGGCCCGGTGTGGAGCACGGCGTGGTTTCGATTGCGTGGCTCGTTGCCACGTTCCATGACGGGCAAGCGCGTGGCTTTGCGATTCTCGTCTGGGACGGAGGCGCTCTTATGGAAAGATGGCGTGCCGCATCAGGGGTTCGACCCGTACCGTGATTTGGCGTTCTTGTGGGAGCGGGCGCCGGCGGCTGGTGGTGTGACGGCGACTGAGAAGCCGAATGCGGCGGGCGCTGTGTCGAACACCGCGTCGAACGAAGTGCCGAATGCTGCGTTGAACGCCGCGTCCGTTGAACTGGACCTTCTCATTGAAGCCGCATGCAATCTACCGCTGGGAATCAGCACTTTCTGGTGGGATCATGCCGAGCAACAGACGCGCTGGCGTGAGGATCATCCGGGTCGGCTTGAATCAGCGGAGTTAGTAGTGGTTGATGAAGCGGTGTGGCGCTTTGCGCAGGGCTTTGATGCTGCACGCAAGATTCTTCTGACACTTCCAGAGAGCGATACGCGTGCGCACGAACTGGACCGTGGCTTGCGGGCGCTCATGGCGCGCATTCCGGTGCGCGGCGCGGCGCAGGCTTCGCATGCGATGGCAATGCATGGAGCGTGTTCTTCACTCTTTCCGGAATTGGCGGCGCTGCTCATGGGACGTGGTGCGCAGACCCCGGTGGTCTGCGACGCCGTTGGCCATGCGCACATTGATACAGCGTGGCTTTGGCCGATTGCTGAAACCAAGCGCAAATGCACGCGCACGTTTGCAAATGTGCTGCGTTTGCAAGAGCGATTCCCGCACTTCCACTTTCTTTGCAGTCAGGCGCAGCAGTACGCATGGGTAGAGGAACGTTCGCCAGAACTCTTCGCAGAGATCAGTGCGCGCGTGGCCGAGGGACGCTGGGAGGCTGCGGGTGCCATGTGGATTGAGCCGGATTGCACGTGCCCGTCAGGTGAGAGTTTCGTGAGGCAGATTCTGCACGGGTGCGCCTATTGGGAGTCGCGCTTTGGGATCGCCGCTCCGCAGCGGTTCTTGTACCTGCCGGATACATTTGGATTTCCAGCCAGCTTGCCGCAAATCATGGCGCAAGCAGGTCTCGACACATTCATTACCAACAAGATGAGTTGGTGCGAGACCAACAAGTTCCCGCACGTGACTTTCCGTTGGCGTGGTCTTGATGGCACAGAGATTCTTACGCACCTGACTCCCGGTCACAACTACAACAGCGCGATTGAGCCCAAAGAGTTTCAGTACGGCGTGAAGAACTTGGTGGAACAGGACGGCGCGCGCATTCCGATGTACCTGCAGCCGTTCGGTTACGGCGATGGTGGCGGCGGGCCAACCGCCGAGCAGATTGAACGCGCCAATATAGGCGCACGCTGCGATGGCCTGCCGCGTGTGGAGCAGAAGAGTGTGCATTCGTTCTGCGAAGATTTGCATCAAGCGCAGCGCGGTTTGTGGCGCAATGGCCAAGACATCAAGGTCTGGGACGGTGAGCTCTATCTGGAGTTGCACCGCGGCACCTACACCAGTCAGGCATGGATCAAGGAAGCCAATCGCCGCGCGGAATGCATGTTGCGGCTGGGCGAGGCGCTGGCGTGCGCGCGTGCTGGTGTGACTGGCGACGCAGCGGGTGCGGAGGCAACGCGTGTGGCGCTTGATGGCACGTGGAAGACGGTGCTCTTGAATCAGTTTCACGACATCCTGCCAGGTAGTTCCATCAAAGAGGTATATGACGACGCCCGCGAGCAGTTTGGCGAGGTGCGCCGTGACGCGTTGCGCGTAGTGCAGGGCGGAATGGCTTGGTTGGGCGAGATAGTTGCAGGTGGCGTTGCTGATGCACATTCCACGACGCAAGCTGAGAAGCTGGTGGTGTTCAATCCGGCGTCCACCGCGCAGAGCGGGATGTTGGCAACGGAGGAAGGCGACGTATTGGCAATTCGTGTGCCGGCGTTTGGCATCCAAGTAATCGATCCAGCGCGCCCGGCTGAACTCGAGGCGCGCGATACAGTGCACGTTGATGGCGACCGAACCTTACGCAATGGATTGGTCTCGGTGACGATCGATGACGCGGGGCGGATCGGCGAGCTTCGTTGCCTGAATAGCGATCGCGTAGCAAACGGTGTCGATGCTCATGGTGATCCGTTGCCGATGAACCAATTGGTGATCTATGAGGATCGTCCTCGTCGCTGGGAAGCGTGGGACACTGATCGTGATTATCAAGAGCAGGCCATGCGCGTGATGAGTGCTGCTCAGCGAATCACCGTGACGAAGCGTTCGCCGCTCGCTGCAGAGATCACTGTGGAGCGTCCGCTTGGCAGCGCCAGTCGCTTGGTGCAGCGCTATCGACTGTTGGCTGGCAGTCCGTGTGTCGATATTGTGACTGACGTTGAGTGGCACGAGGAGCAGAAACTGCTGCGTGCCTTGTTCCCATGCGCGGTGCGTGCGCGGCGTGCGACGTTCGGAATTCAGTTTGGACACATCGAACGCGCCACCCATGACAACACTTCATGGGAGCGCGCGCAGTTTGAGGTTCCGGGGCACAACTGGATGGATATTTCCGAGCCGGGGCTCGGGGTGGCAGTGCTTGATGACGGCAAGTTTGGCCGCAGCGCCAAGCATGGCGTCTTGGGGCTGAGTCTCCTGAAGGCACCGAACTTTCCTGATCCGACCGCCGATCGTGGACATCACCGCTTTACCTATGCGGTCATGGCGCATGGCGGGGATTGGCGCGCGGCGGGCGTTGATGCGCACGCTGAGCAATTGAATAATCCACTGGTGGGCGCCATGGTGCGGAGTGTTGGCGAGCGCGTGGGAGTGCCTTCATCGCGTCTGGCTGATGGTTGGCAGGCGGTCACGGTTGGCGCAAGCGGTGCAGCGCACCTGGAGATTGCGGCGCTCAAGCCTGCGGAACAATCGGGCGGCATGGCGCTGCGCGTGGTGGAAGTGCGCGGAGGTGCCGGTGTTGCCACTGTTCGCTGGGGATTTCCGGTCGGAGCTGTGTGTGCCACCGATCTCTTTGAGCGACCAGTGGAGATTGACGGGTTCGAGCACGATGCCGCCACTGGCACCACGCGGTGTGCAGTGCGGCCGTTCCAAATCATCACACTTCGGGCTGATATTGCGGAAGTAGGAATGGGTTCCTGACATGCAATTACTCGACTGGATCATCGTGGTGGCGTTCTTGGTGGCGCTCGCGCTTTCCGCGTGGAGCATGCGTCGGCACGCCAATACCGTCAGCGGATTCCTGAGTGCCAATCGCTTGGCAGGGCGGTACCTGCTCACCGTCTCCTACAACATGGCGCAGGTAGGCGTGATCACGTTGGTGTGGTATTTCCAAGTTGGCTACGACGTTGGCTTTACCCAGTACTGGTGGGGCTACATGGAAGGGCCATCGCTCATATTGCTGGCCGTGACCGGTTGGGTGATCTATCGATTCCGCGAGACGCGGGCGATGACGTTGGCACAGTTCTTTGAGATGCGTTACTCACGGCGCTTTCGCATCTTCAGTGGAATTGTTGCGTTCATTTCCGGCATCTTGAACTATGCGATTTTCCCCGGTGTGACCGCGCGATTCTTCATGGCGATGTTGGGTATGCCCGAACGATTCGAAGTGCTTGGCGCAACATTTCCAACGTTCCCAGCAGTCATGGTGGCGCTCCTTTCCTTTGCCGTGTTCTTGGTGTTTGCAGGCGGAATGCTGGCAGTGCTAGTGACCGACTTCTTCCAAGGTGTGTTCTGCTTCTGCACGTTTGTGGCGGTGTGCTACTGGGTGCTTCTCAAATTCCCGTGGTTGAAACTGGAAGAAACAATGATGATGCTCCCCGCCGGAAAGAGCATGCTCAATCCGCTGGGGTTGCAGGACGAGCAGAATTTTGGCGTGGTGTTCTGGCTGATCAGTGCCTTCACACTCTTTTATGCGTGCCGCGCTTGGCAAGGTGATCAGGGCTACAACAGCGCTGCCCGCACTGCGCACGAAGCGCGCATGGGCCAACTCTTAAACGGATGGCGATACCGAACCTTGATGTTGGTGACGGTGTTGATTCCGCTTGCGGTGCGCGCGTTTCTGACGCATCCCGACTATGAAGCGGCCGCGGCGCCTCTCAAGGATCTGATTGCTGCTCAGCCAACCGAGGCACTGCAGTCGGAAATGCGCGTGCCGCTGGCGCTGGGGGTCATGCTTCCTACTGGTCTCCTTGGCTTGGTGGTGGCAGCGATGTTGGGTGCGGCCATTAGTACCGATGAGGCGTATCTGCACTCCTGGGCAAGCATCTTTGTGCAGGACGTGGTGCTTCCGTTCCGGAAGAAGCCAATGTCGGCGCGTGGGCAATTGCTGTTGTTGAAGGCCGCGGTGCTTGGTGTAGCGATCTTCGCGTTCTGCTTCAGCATGTGGTACGAGCCTGGCATTTACATCGCCATGTTTGCAGCGATGAGTGCCAGCATCTTTGTGGCCGGCGGTGGAGCAGCGATCATCGGCGGGCTGTACACGCGGTGGGGGACGACCGCCGGCGCATGGTCAGGAATGATTGTTGGCATGACATTGTGTGTATTGGGCGTGATCATTACCAACGTCCCGCAGGAGTGGGTTGATGGCTGGAACACTACTGATGCGGGTGCAGTCCTGAACACATGGGGTGAATGTTGCCAGTGGGTGCGTACCAACCTGACCGGCATGGTGATCAGTTTCATTGCCATGATCGCATCCTGCATCTTCTATGTAACAGTGAGCCTTGCAGGTGGTACCAAGCAGTTTGATCTTGACCGATTGCTGCATCGCGGTGCGTACCGCACTGACGGTGATGCAGCGCTTGATGAAGCGCCGGCGACCTTCTGGGAGAAGATTGGATTTGATCGTCAATACAAAGGATGGGACCGATTTGTTGCTTGGATCACCCTGAGTTGGCCGCTTTGTTTCACACTGCTGTTCTGTGTCGGTACGCCGTGGATGGTGTGGCGTAAGAGTCAGGGCACCGCGGTTACCGACGCAGAGTGGTCGGCCTATTGGCATGTGTGGACGTGGGTGATTTTGGTGGCAAGCACCGCGGTCATGGTGTGGTTCGTCATTGGCGGCATGCGCGACTACTTCCGATTACGGCGTGATCTGCGGACATTCACTCCGGACGCCTCCGATGACGGCTCAGTGCGGTAGCGTCCTGCCATGATCAGCGTGTTACCGATAGCCGAAGGTTGGACCGTGGAATGCACCGCTTGTAGCAGTGCAACAGTGCCTACAGGCGTGATTGGCACGCGGTTTGCGTCCGAAGTGCCGGGGTGTGTGCACTACGACCTCATCCGAGCCGGCGTACTTGTTCCGGTTGATGAGGGTGATGGCGAGGCTCAGCAGGTATGGGTTGGTCACGCGGATTGGCTGTGGCGCGGGACGATGGCAGTGACTGCTGATGCGCTCGCCGAGGAGTGCTGCGAATTGGTGTTTGCATCGATCGACACCATCGCCAGTGTTACTGTCAATGGCGTTGAAGTGGGAACTGCCGCGAATCAATTTATGCAGCACCGGTTTGCCGCGAAGCGCGCGCTCCGTGTCGGGGTGAATGAAATCACCGTGGCGATTCGAGCGCCTGTCGATTGGGTTGGTGCGCAAGAGCGATTGCTTGGTGCGCGCCCGGTGAACGGTGATTGGACTCCGTATCCATTCATGCGTAAGAGTGCGTGCAACTTTGGTTGGGACTGGGGCCCGCGCGTCCCGACATCGGGCATACCTGGAAGCGTTCAATTGGAGTGCTGGAGTGGAGTGCGTCTTGCTGCAGTGCGACCCTTGGTAACGCATTGTGATGGAGCGCGCGCAACCGTGGAAGTCCATGTGCGCGTGGAACGATCGGCAGCAACGAGCGACGGCCTGGCCGCGCCTGCCAGTGGGACAGATGTTGCACCGCTGAAGGTGATGGCCCGCTGCGAATTGCGTATGCCGCCTCGTTCATCAGCGCCGGCGGAGGACGATCGCAAAGAGAAGCGTGCCAAGCTTCCATCAAAGATTGTGGTCTATGTGCCAGTGCATGCGGACGGCACGGGAATTGCAATCATTGACGTGGAGCGACCGGATCGCTGGTGGCCGTGCGGAATTGGCCGGCAGCCGCTGCATGCGTTGCATGTGGAATTGGTGCCGGGCCCGGGTTCCGAAGCGGAGTGGCCAGTGCGCGGTGCAAAGGAGCGCATCGTTCGCAAGATTGGGCTACGCACTTGCGAACTGGATACAACAGCGGACGAACATGGCTCGCAGTTCACGTTTCGTGTGAACGGGGTTGCGGTGCCTGTGACTGGCGCCAACTGGATTCCCGCAACATTGTTCCCATGTGCTACGCGTGATGTTCGAACGGTCGAACGGTTGATTGATCTTGCAGCAGCGGCCAACCTCAACATGTTGCGGGTGTGGGGCGGCGGTATCTACGAGCATGACTGCTTCTATGAGCATTGCGACGAAATCGGCATGTTGGTTTGGCAGGACTTCATGTTTGCGTGTGCGACGTATTCAGAAGACGCGGCCATGATGGCTTCGGTTGAGCGTGAGGCGCAGCAGCAAGTGGAACGGCTTGCATCGCACCCGAGCATTGTGCTGTGGTGCGGTGGCAATGAAGACGTATTGGCGTGGCAGTCGTGGGGATTCCGCGAGCGCTTGGCTCCGGAGCAGTCGTGGGGAATTCGATATTGGGCAGAGTTGCTGCCGCGCATCTGCGCGGAGTTGGATCCCACGCGCCCGTACTGGGTGGACAGCCCGTGGAGTGGCTCGCTTGATGTACATGCCAATGATCCCGACCGCGGCGATCGGCACACGTGGGACTTGAAGTTGGACGGCTATCGAGCAATGGTGCCGCGATTTACCAGTGAATTTGGCCATCAGGGTCCCGCCAACATGCAGTCATTGCGTGAGGCGCTTGGCGAGGCGGCGTTGCTGATTGGCTCCCCCGCGCTGGCATTGCGGCAACGCGCCACGGGTGGCGATGCACCGCAGTACGCAACATATATGGATGCGGCGTTTCGTCCCGCGCGTGACTTCTCCGAGTGGCACTGGCAGGCGCAGCTATTGCAAGCGCGGGCGATGGAGACGGCGATTACTTGGCTACGGGCGCATCCAGAACGATCATCCGGGAGTCTCTTCTGGCAACTCAACGATGTGTGGACTGGTCACAGTTGGAGCATCATTGATGGAAAGATGCGTCCGAAGCCGGCGTACCACGCGGTTCGTCGGGCGGCGGCGCCCAAGTTGGTGACTATTCAGCCAGTTGGTGTTGCTGATGCATCCGGTACGCGCGCGCTGCGCGTGGTGCTGGTGAATGACACCGTGTCGCGGTGGAATGCGCATGTGATTGTGCGTCGGATCGATGTTCATGGAAAGGTCCTCGCGCAGGCGCAAGAGCGCATCGTGGTTCCGCCGCGTTCGGTTGACATGTCACTGGAGGTGCAGGACCTGGTGGGTGCGCCGGGCGATGCGCGCGCCGAGGGGATTGTGGTTGATGTACCCAGTCAGGACGATGCAATCGGCGAGGAGATTCCGCTTGCCGATCGCGACCGCATGCGCGCCTGGTGGTGGTTTGCCGCCGACCGCGAGCAACCGGAAACCAAGCCAGTATTTGCAGTCACTACTGGGCGATCAGTCAGTGACTTGTGGATTCAGGTGCACGCGCAGACATTGGTGCGCGACTTGTGGATTGAGCCGGAGTGTGATTGGACGGAGTGTTCGCCAAATCTAGTTTCTCTGCTGCCCGGCGAGCGTTTGAACATGGTCCTGAAGGTGCGGGGCGGTTCCAGTGAGGCGCCAACGTTCCGAATCCACGCGCATTAAAGCCGGTACCCCGACTGAATTTGCAATGTGCGGAGAAATTCCGCGGTCATTTCCGGTTGTGATCAATGTGCTGCGTACTTTGCGCGTGCAAGGATCTTCAACCGAGGAGGTGGAATCATGTGTTATGGAAATGATGGATCGGCAAGTGTGTCTGGTGCGCAGGAGCAACGCAGTGGGACGGGTTCGAAACGCCGTGTGCGTCGCCGGCGCGCGCTGCGGGGTGGCCTTGATCAAACGCGACTGGCGCAGTTGGCACGGGAAGCGACCGCCCTTCGCCAAGCGCAGACTTCGGAGCGCAGTGTGCGTATTGATGAATTGGTTACTACTGCTCGCGACACCGGTGGTGAAACCGATCGCTTCTATTGGACGCTTGTCTATGACATGGAAATGGCGCCGAGCACTACCGGGCGCGCCATGTTGCTGGAGCATCACATTGTGCCGGTCCCGCCGCAAGATCTTGCAGCCGATGATGACTTACATGATGAGCTGTGGACCGTAGTAGAGGCGCTGGCCGTTTCTGGGGTGTTCATTCTCAACAGTGATCATCTCTGTGATCGGGATCTGTATGCTCGGCTCTACTACCGAATTCTTGATGAACCGACCCGGTGCTTGCCACCAGAGTCCGAGGCTTCAGAATTCATTGATTGCCTTCATCCCATGGACCTGGATGAGCACGGCATGGGAAAGCAGCTCTTTGATCGGCAACAGGCTGGGCATGAGTCGGAGGAATCAGTGCGCGGCCCTGGCATTCGCGGGCCGTTCAATTCGCGTTCCCTTGCCGATCGGGATCGATGGATGCCGCGGCCGATGGCATGATGAGGCAGGGATTCATGGGCGGGGGGAACGGTGGCGGAGCGGGTGATTTGCACCGCAACTTTCCGCTACCGTGCAATGATGTTCCAAGCGAAACCAGTACTCGTGGTCATCTC
>CAMDUB010000021.1 GCA_945878575.1 Phycisphaera mikurensis NBRC 102666
ATTCACTCACCCTCTTAACCATCAGCGCCTGCTCCGCGAGCGCCATGCTCGCCTCGGGCGCTTCGGCGGCCATCGCCACCTACTCCAGCTTTTCGTTCTGGCAGCAAGACGTCGTAGCCTCGGGTTCAACGGTGGCCACAGAAACCTTCAACGCATACAACGGTTATTACGCTTCACCGCTGACGGGAAGTACGGGCGGCATCAATTGGTCCGCCGCTGCGGTGGGAGGTCTCTTCTGCCAGTCGGGACTTTTCTCCACGAACAACCCTGTTGCCGCAACATTCACATTTGCTCCCGGAGTGATGTCAGTGGGCGCAAACATCTTCGGCACCGACAATAGTTTCAATTCAATCCCAGCCAGGATCACGGTGACCCTTGCGGATGGGTCCTCATACATCGCATCAACGACCGGCCCGACAGACTTCGTCGGATTCATCTCCAACGGAGCTGCTATCTCCAGCCTGACCATGGCTGCATCCGACACCGCCCCCGGCGACATTTATGTCACCGCGAACAACATGTACTTTGGTGTAGTCCCGGCCCCGGGTGCGCTGGCACTCCTTGCAGCCGCTGGTCTCTGCGCCACCCGCCGCCGACGCAGCTGACGGTACGAGCACAACACCCCGTTACTCCCACCAAGAACCCCACGCTCCCGCGGTGCCCAAGCACCCGGGAGCGTGTGTCATTCCCACCAGTTCGCCGCTTGGACGACTTCCACCCGAATTACGGACACCGCCCCCCAGCCAATGTCGCGCAGCGACGAAGCCTGGGTCCCGCCCGTTGCGTAGTGAAAGCCACCCATGGGAATCGACGCGACTGCCCAAGCGGCCAGGCCGCGCGGGCACAAAGCGCGAGGACCAGTTCCTGCGGCCGATCCAATCGGCCGAAGGAACGCGCGTCGCCACCGGCGCCGCGCTGGGGGGCTGAAACGCAGCAACAGGCGCTGCCCGAAGGGCACCGCCTGTTGCGTAGTGAAAGCCACCCATGGGACTCGAACCCACGACCTGTGCTTTACGAAAGCACTGCTCTACCACTGAGCTAGGGTGGCAATACCGACCCACAATGATACCGCCCCGCCCCGCATCCCCACGCCGCTCATCGCGCGCAGGTCACCTGCAAGGCATCTACCACATCAAATTAAACGTCGCTGTCCTTGGCCTCAGCCGGACCCTTCTTGGCCTCATCAGCTGCGCCGCCAGAAGCCGCATCAACATCATCAAGTGGCGCGTCGCCCGTTGGCGCAACCCGCACCCCCGGCACGCGATTCTTAATGATCAGGTCAACCGCCTCACTTGATGGCAAGCTGAGCGCGCCGAACGCCGCAGCAGCCGCATCCGCAAGCGATCCGGTCGAATTCTTTACCAGTTCGCGAATCGCATCAGCCTGCGCCGTGGTCGCCTTGGAACCAAAGCGACGCGCACCCTGACCAACTGGAGCCAAGAGCAACGTCTGCTCATCACCCTCAGCAGCAAGCGCCGCATCAATGATGGCGCGTTGGGCTCGGGTGCTGTCAACCATGGCCAACAGTGCCGCAACCGAAACCTTTACCTGACCCTCTTGGGTTCGCAGCGCATCAACAAGTCCTGATTCAGCATCAGCAATCTTGTAGACGTTGCCGGACGCAAGACCAATGCGGGTGAGCGCGTCGATCCCATCGTTGACATAGCGCGAACTGTCCGCGGCGCCCAATCGACCACCGAGTGCCTTGGCAACCAACGCGTCAGCGCCGGCCTTGAAGGCATCATCAGAAATGTCAGCGCCGAGCACTACGGTACGACCGTCATCAGCAAGCTTGTCCAGTCCAGCCTTGTCGGCAGGCTGCGCCACCACAATGACCGGGATGTTGGCGCCGATACGCATCGCACGAACAGCTTGGTACTGCGAACGCACCTGCGCACCGTTTCCGGCAATCACCACGATGTCCGCGCCAGCGTTGCGCGCTGCGATCGCACCAAATTCCTTGGCATCACGCGCGGCTGTCAACGGCATGAAGCCGAGCGCACGGAGCGCGCCCGCGATGCGCTGCGCATCCTCGGTACCACGGCTGATGACGCCCGCGTAAGTTTCATTGCCGCCACGAATGGCCTGCGCCAGAAGTGGAACAACTTGTTCGCTGCCTGCAAACGAAGCCTTGGGAGTGATGGAGGCCAGCGTGAACGCGGCCTCAAACTGCACGCGACGATCCGCGTAATCCAGTGCCTTCACTACCGATGTTGAGCCATCGCCAATCATGGCCGATGCGCTGGCTGTCTCACGCAGCGCGGCAAGCGACGAGCGCACTAGACCGGTGTCAGACAAGTCCATGCCGATCTGCAATACCGCCTGCATCGTCTGTGGACCTGCAGTGGTTGCATAGAACTGCGCGGACCGACCTTGACCATCAAAGAGCGGATCGATCACGCCTTCGGTCATCGCGGCCTCGCGGCGCAAGTCAGCAGCAACAAAGATCGCCAACGCACGGTCATCACTTGCATCGAGTTCAAGCGCGCGGCGCGAAAGCATCATCGCCATGGCGTCAAAGTAAACCTTGGTGGAAATCCGGTCAGCAGCCAGGCCGCCAAACTCCGTCCACTTCCAGACGTTCTGCATTGATTCTGACGGATACGCAGCAAGCGATGGATCAGCGGTGAGGAACGCATACGCCTGTTCTGCATACGCCTGGTGCGCAGGCTGATCAGTGGCGCCGAGCGCACGGACTGCATCCATAGCGGCACCGGTGACATCCGGTGTTACGCCCTTCGTTTGTGCCAAATCCAACAGCATTGGCACGGATACTGGGTAACCAAGTTGACCCAAGATCACGCAGATCTTGCGCTGCGCAGCGGGATCGAGTGACTTCACTGCCAATGCCAACGGAAGCGCTGACTGACGGCGCATCTGCACCAACATGCGCATGGATGCGGCTTCAAGTCCAAGGTCACGCCCTTCAACCACTTGGCGCATCAGTGCGGGGACGGCGTATTCGCCAGCGGCCATCAATCGATCGGTGGCGATCATCTGGCCACGCATCGGACCAACCAGCATCTTGACCGCTTCTTCAATGCGATCGATCTTGCGAGCCAGCAACTGCCGGCCTGCTTCAAGTTTGGTTTCAAGTGCTGCCGACGCGTCGGCAACATCTGTCATCCGACGGCTGCGACGGAACGCTTCGTCCATACGCTTGCCAAGATCGGCGCCGTCGATCACCAGGGCCAGTTCGCTTGGCTCAACGAAGTCGGCAAGCAACACGTTGGCCGCGGCAGCTGCGCTGTCGGGCTTGGCAATCATGATGTTGTGCACGTAGAGCGAGGCCGCTTCGATGAGCTTGGTGCGGTCGGCACCAGACTCGGGCTGGGCTGCAGCCGGGGCTGCGCCATCCTGCGCCATGACAGGCAGCGTAAAGCCGCCAGTGATGGCAACGAGTGCGAGCGGGAGAATCAGCTGCGAACGCTTCAGGACGTGCACTTCTGGACCTCAATTCGGAGCGCCTCCCCGCGAAACGGGGAAACTCGGTACAAACGGCGCCCAGCCAGGATGGCTGAACGGGGCAATCGGAGGAGGGAAGGCCAGTGGCCCCACCGATCCTTCGGTGGAGGGCTACGCAGCCGAACCCCTTCCGGATGCCCGGGAAGGGTCACGAATCTACGCCACCGGACCGTGTGGTGTCAATGAAAGTTTCGGGACGCTGCCCGCTGCAGCCGCTACACTCGACCTTGCGCAGGCGTTCGCAGCCCCGTGGCTGCGGAAGGCCGGAAACTGGCGCATTCGGACAGGTCCGTCCAAATGCACGATTTCCGGCTCGGGAAGGCGGTGAAAGACCGCCGCGGACGCGCCGCCGTGAATGGGCAGCGGGCACTCCCGCAGCCGGACTCCATGAGCCACTGGTCCCGCGTGCAACGCGCTGGGCTGGGAAGGCGGAGCCGGAGCCCTTAGCCGGAAGACCGGCCTGCGCATCGGTCACGCCCACGCGATTTGGGCTCAAGACCGGATGGACCACTTACGGCCGCAGGCGCGGCTGAGCTAGGTCAGCATGGAATTCACCCCTGTATATGCCATGGATGGCATGCACACGCGCATGATCGCGGCGTGCTTCAGCGTAGCGATTGCCAGCATGACATCCGTTGCCGATACGCCGCGTTGCGCAACCACCGTTGTTCGCTACAGCGCGGGAAGCGGCGCGGGCGGCTCGTATCAGAATCCTGCAAGCGCACTTGGACCACCCACGCGGTACACGGGCGCTGGGATTGAACCCGGCGCAGTCACTCCGTTCCGCCCCGCGTTCATGCCGACGGAGATTGTGTCGATCGGCAGAGGTGGCGAATTGGTGCTCGCGTTCGACGCACCGATTGTTGACGATGCTTCGCATCCGTTCGGCGTGGATCTCATTGTCTATGGCAACGCCATGTGCGGAGACATTGCCTACCCCGGCGGTGTTGCGGGCTGGGTGTTTGCTGAAGGCGGCTCGATCGACCTGAGTATCGATGGCCTCACTTGGATCACCGTTCCAAATGCGACCGCTGACGGCGGACTTCCCACGCTGGGTTGGACCGATGTCGCGCCCTACTCCACTGCCCCGGGCACGCAGCCAACCGATCCCGCGCTGCCGATTGACCCGCAGATCAATGCAGAGACCATTGCTGGAATGAGTTGGCCAGAACTGCTTGCCGTGTACGGAAACTCTGCGGGCGGCACACGCATTGATCTTGCCGATGCTGGAATGACCGCGGCACGCTTCATTCGAATTCGTGTTGCTGCGGACGCGGCCAGCGTTCCGGAGGTGGATGCCGTGGTTGCCGTGCGTGCAGTACGCATGTTGGGCGATATGAACAATGATCAACGAGTCAATGGCTCTGACCTTGGAGTACTGCTCGGGGCCTGGGGCCCGTGCGACGATTGCCCAGCCGACTTAAATCACGACGGCCACGTGGGCGGCTCCGACCTTGGCATCTTGTTGGGGAATTGGTCATGAAACACGGCAACGCACCGCTGCGCCGCGCGTTCACCATTCTTGAACTTCTTGTCGTGGTTGCCGTGATCGCCATACTCATCGCAGTGTTGCTGCCTGGTCTGCGATCCGCTGCTGGAATAGCACGAAGCACTGCATGCACTTCTAATTTGCGACAGATTTCCATTGCATGTGAGGCCTACGTTTCCTCCAATGGAGCCATGCCCGCGGCGGTCCTCTACGTCCTTGATACAGGTGTGGTCCGAACGATCGCATGGGACTTTGAGCAACGCGCCGGTACGGTCACTCCGGGACCACTATGGAACTACACAGACACGCCGTTGGCCGTGCAGCAGTGCCCAGACTTTGAGGGCGCATCGACGTTCGGTGCGGACCCCTATACGGGCTACAACTACAACAGCAGTTACCTTGGGCACGAAGGCACCTATCCAACCGTTGACGCAAACGGCACCGCGCTTGATGGATGGCGCACCGCGCGCATGGGCGTGCCACCAACTGCAATCCGCGATCCTGCAGGCACAGCCGTTTTCGGCGATGGCGGATGGCGCGGCGGGGCAAACAAATTCATGCGTGCGCCCATGAATCGCGCTGAGGGCGACCTTGGTCTTGTTGCGGCAGGAACACAAGCATTTCGGCACTGGGGCGGATGCACCTGTTGTGCACATCTTGATGGACACATTTCTACTTACGCTGATCCGCAGTCGAGCCCAAGCATTCCGCCGACCATGGCAACATGGGTCATGGGATTTCCCGACAACGGGTTCCTTTCGTCAAACGATGCTGCGTACGGAGGCGATTGATTCGTGCGCATTGAACGCTGCGTCTGTCACAAGGTGGAGTTCAGCACCGTGAAGCGGTGGCTGGAGTCGCATCCCGGCGCAACGTTCGCTGATATCAAGCAGGAATTCAAGTGTGGAACTGGGTGCGGGCTGTGTGCCCCCTACGTACGTCGCACCATGCGCACCGGCGAAACGGTGTACCACCACATCGTCACCGAGCGCGACGAGCCCCTGCCGCCGGGGTGACAGTACGAGCTACCCAGCTCGCCACTGCTTCGGCGAGCAGCGATCGACCTTCTTCGCCGTGCACGTCAATGGCACCGCCCGCATCGACGCATCGAAAGAACGCGTCGGTGAAACCAATCTCCACGCCGTCAGCTGAGCGACCGGTTGCGGTGATGGCTGCGCGCCATGCCTCAAAGTGTGCGGCGGTCAACAGCTCATCGACGGCTCCCTGCACGAAGAATGACGGGCGAGCAAAGACTCCAACTGCTTCGAGTGGTGCGAGGTCGGCAAGTTGCTCAATCAGCTGCAGCGTTGCAGAGGATGTCCACATGGAGTCATCCTCATTTTCTGGGGTTCGGCGACTCATGATCTCGGCGCTCGGGGCACCAACACACACCAAGAGCAACAATTCTTCGTGGCGTGCAGCAGCCAAGGCGCACGCGGTCCCGGCTACCCAGGTTCCAGCCAATCCAACTGCACCCGAACTACTTGCCACCGATTGCAATGAATCAACAATTGCGTCAACCCACATGCCAACATCGGGGGGCCCTGCGAAGTTCAGCGCGCGCAAGCGAGCCACACGAACGCCACCGCGAAGCAACCCCACTGCCAACGCGTCGTCCGCGAGCGCCACTGCGACCGAGTCTTCCAAACCAGGCCATTGCGGCGCTACCAGCACCACGGGCAAGGCTGGGTCATGCGTGCCATGACTGCCATGACTGCCATCGCGGGAGCGTGCCATCCAACCAGCATCCCGTGGCGGTGACGCAACCACGCCGTCGGCGCTGCCCCATCCACCGACGACGGTAAATGCACGCGCGCCGCGCTCGGCTTCAAGCCACTCATCGGTGAGATTCTGCTGCCTCGCCATCGGGTCAGGACCTTCCAAAGTTTCGTTCGAGGTCACGCATGGTGATGCGCAACGCGGTGGGTCGACCGTGCGGGCACGCGGTGCCGCGCTCAATGCGATCGCGTAAATCAAGAAGCGCATCAATCTCTGTTGCTGACAATCGATCTCCTGCCTTCACTGATGCCTTGCATGCCATCATGTCAAGTACGGAATGCAGGGCTGATTCAAAGTCTGCGTGCCCGTCCTCAGCAATCTGCGCTAAAAGACCGGGGACGAACGCCGCTGGCTCAACGCCACGCCCAAGGAGAAATGTTGGATACGCATGCACCAAGACTGCACGCGGACCGACAGCGCCAAGCTCAATACCCAACCGTTCCAAGAGTGGACCCGCGTCAGCAATGGCTTCCACTGCGCGCGGATCAGTTTCAATGGCGACCGGCACCAGCATGCGCTGCGACTCCAACGGAGATGCCGCAATGCGTGCCTTCAGTTCTTCAAACATGCCGCGCTCGTGCAGCGCATGTTGGTCAACCACCAAGATTCCTTCAGCGTCCTCTACAACTAAGTAACTGCCGTGCACCTGCATCACCCGACGCGCGGTGCGGTTTCCATGCAGCGTTTCCGGTACCGCGCTGACCAATGAGACCGGTGGGGTGGCATGCAGCGCCCGGTCAACGGCAAGCGCCGCGAAGTCACTGAAATCGCTGGAGACCGTGCGGGACGTGTAGGTCGTTGGGTTCGTGTGGGTCGAGGAGATCGCGGGTACGAGGCTGTGCGCATGAGGCATCAGCGTGAATGAAGGCACCAGGTCAGCGGCGCGCAAGGCATCGCGCACCGCTCGCATCACGGATTGGTGAACAAAGTTCGGTTGCCGAAAGCGAACCTCGGTCTTGGCTGGATGCACGTTGACATCAACAAGTGATGGATCCATCTCCACCGCCACGAACGCGATGGGAGTTCGACCCGGATCAACCAGGCCGCGAAAGGCTTCTTTTACCGCGTGCGCAAGCGTGCGGTCGAGTACGGCGCGTCCGTTCAATGCAAACCGCAATGCACGCCCGGAACCACGCGCGAGTGATGGTCGTCCAACCAATCCCCACAGGGTGATCGGTGCCCCACCTTCCAAGACGGTGTCCGCGGTGACTTCCAACAATCCATCAGCGATTGATTCGCCCAATACGGCCAGCACGCGCCGGCGCGCATCAGTGGTTGCGGGAAGATCAACACGCGTCTTGCCGTCCGCTACAAGCCGAAATGCAACGTCCGGGCGGCATAGAGCAATTGATTCCAGTACTTCTTCGATGCGTCCCAGTTCCGTGCCTGCCGTGCGCAGAAACTTTCGTCGCGCTGGCACGTTGTGAAACAACTGTCGCACTTCAACCACCGTTCCGACTGGACAGCCGGCGGGACGCACTTCACTGGCAACGCCGCCATCCACTTCGATGCGTGCACCAGCGTCGCTCCCGGTGACTCGACTGGTGATTGAAAGGCGCGAAACGCTGGCGATGGAAGCGAGCGCCTCGCCGCGAAAGCCCATGGTGCCGATGGCGGCAAGATCATCGGAGGAAGAAATCTTGCTGGTGGCATGGCTCGCGATGGCAAGCGGAAGTTCGTCTGCGGCAATACCACCGCCATCGTCGGCCACCACGATGCGATCCACTCCACCACCTTCCACGGAGACCTCAATCCGTTGCGCACCGGCGTCGATGGCGTTCTCCACCAGCTCCTTGACGACGCTGGCCGGACGCTCCACCACCTCGCCCGCGGCAATTTGATCAACAAGCTGGCGCGGAAGAAGACGGATCGGCATGCGCGGATTGTAAAGATCGCGCCGAGTACTGGACGTCAAGCGCCTTCCATGTCACACTACACCCATGGAAACGCCTAGGACGGGCAGCAATTCCGGTGCAGGACGCACCCCGGCACGGCCAAAGACCTCCACTGTTGCCATTGGTGACATTCATGGATGCGGGGCAGAGTTTGAGCAGTTGCTGCTCCTGGTCGATCGTTGGTTTCCCGGCGCACGCATCGTCTTGGTTGGGGATCTGTTCACCAAGGGACCAGAGCCGGGTCGGGTCGTGCGTGCCATCATGGATCGCCGCGCGCAGGGTCACCGAGTTGACCTCGTGTGTGGCAACCATGACCTGCGGCTCCTGAGCGCCGTGGTGCGCATGCAGTCAGGCGCCAGTATCGATCTCTTGCCACGCACCGAGCGCGTCGCTATTGAAATGCTGCAACGTGCCGGGCTGATGCGCGAAGCAACGTGGCTATTGACGGAGGCATGCGACCGCGTTGAGGTGCGACATCCACGCGGAGCTTGGACGGTTGTCCATGGCGGCATCGATCCGAAACTTGGGATTGAGAACACGCCCGATGATGTGAAGATCCACGTAAAGGCGGCCGAGGGCGAGCAGAATTGGTGGGAGCGCTATGACGGTTCCGAGGGGCTCATCATCGTCGGACATCGACCAGTGCGACAACCAATCATCCTTCGATCCGAAAGCGGCGCGCCGTACTTTGCAAACATTGATACGGGGTGCGCATACGGTGGTGCGTTGACTGCGTATTGCATTGAAGCAGATCAAGTGTTGCAAGTGCACGGCGAGACGCTGCCGATTCCGGGCATTGAAGTACCCACCGCGTTCCGCGGGCAGCGGTCCACGAGTGGTTGAGTAGCGCGACGAATTGGTACGCAGATACGGGCTAGAAATTAGCGAATATCGCGCATGACGATCGGCATTCTCCTGCCCGGACCGAACGCGCGCGCACTCAGGCGAATGATCACCGGAGCTTGGGCACGCTTGTACTGCGCCATGTCAATCGCACGCGTCCATCGCTCTACTAAAGCACGGTCAAGTTGGTGGGCCAGTGCAATTGAGTCTATGGAACGCTCTTCTTCCACCCAGCCGCGAACGATGGCATCAAGCACTTCATACGGTGGAAGCGAGTCTTGGTCTGCCTGATCGGGTCGAAGTTCAGCGCTGGGAATCTTGGTGATACTCGCCTCAGGAATCGGCGGCTGGGAGCAGTGCCAATCTACGCCGGAAGCCAGCGCTAACTCTGGGTAATGGTCGTTTGCCCACCTCGCCAACGCCCATACGTCGGTCTTCAAGATGTCACCGATCGGGGCCAGTGCGCCGCACATGTCGCCATACAGCGTGGAATATCCAACTGCATATTCACTCTTATTTCCAGTGGCGAGCACCAACGCACCGGTGGCATTTGAGAATGCCATCAGTTGAATACCGCGCAGGCGACTTTGTAGATTCTCGTCAACCAATCCGTCCAGCACCGCACCCACTTTGGCGAGGTGCGGGAGCAAATGGTTAGCCAACGCATCGTGCGCCGGTTCAATTGGTATCTCAAGCGCGCGCATACCCAGCCGCCGCGCCAAGTCCCACGCATCAGCGCGGGAGCCATCGCTGGAGAACTTGCTGGGCATCAGTACCCCAGTGACACGGTCCGCGCCAATGGCAGCACACGCCAGCGCAGCAACCAGGGCACTGTCAATTCCGCCCGATAGTCCAAGCACCGCGTGACTATGGCCAGTCTTACGAAAATAGCCTGCAATTCCCGTGATAACGGAGTGCCAACGCTCGGCGTGCTCCGCTCCGGGAGTGTCCAGCGCAGGACTGCGCTCCGCGGCGCTGGGTGGGGCGTTGAAATCGTGCACCAGCGCATCCCTGCCCCAACGCGATGCAGAAATAGCGGTTCCATCAGGAAACACAATGCGCGCGTCACCATCAAAGACCAGATCATCGTCCGCTCCAGATGCGTTCAGCGAACACAGTGGAACGCCACTGCGTTGTGCCGATGATCGCAAGATTGCCGTATGACGCGCGTGCTTTCCTGCTGCGCATGGACTTGCCGACGGACAGACGATCACAGTGGCACCCGCGGCAACGGACTCCGCAACCGGATCAATGGAATATGAGTGACCTGCGGCAACCGCGTCTTCAGCGCGCCACAGGTCTTCGCAGATGACAATGCCAACGCGCTGCGTGCCACAGGAAATCACCACGGGCGATCGACCCGCAGCAAAGTGCCGCGGCTCGTCAAAGACGTCGTAATCGGGAAGCAGCCGCTTGGCATAGGTTGCTTCCACACGACCGCCCCGCAGCACTGCCACCACATTCATGAGGGAAGAACCAGGACCGCCCACGTGCATGACGGTGCCAACAAGCACGGCAACATCGCCAGCGCCACCACTCTGCAGGCTGGCCGCCAACGCCACTACGGCGCGTTCGCAGCTCGCAACGAAACCTTCACGTTGCAGAAGGTCCCGCGGCGGATAGCCGACCATGGCGAGTTCAGGAAAGACCACGCATTGCGCGCCGGCGCTGGAAAGTTCCACTGCACGATCAAGCATTCGCCGGGAATTACCGGGGACATCGCCAACGAGGGAATCGAAGCGTGCAAGCGCAATCCGCATGGGATAGACAGTCTAGGTGGCAACGCCGCAGTGCGGAGCCATTGTCAACCAGCGCGACGAGCATTCATCCGTGGCGCGGTGACTGTTTCCAGCAGTACCCGTACCGAATACGGCTTATGGATGACCGCTTCGAAACCGCGGCGAGTGAGCGAAGTGCCACCGTCGGGAAAGGCCGCGCCACTTGCGAAGAAGCGGGTGCGCGCGAAACTTGCGCGTGACCGAAGCGCAGTGATGAACGCCACCGGATCGCCCGCCGAGCAGTCAAACACCACCACATCCGGCACTGAGGATCCACACGCAATCGCTGCGGAAAGCGCATCGGAAGCAGTCTCTACCGTGAAACTACCCAAATCCACCAAGACTTCGCGAACGGTCTCCGTAGCGGTTCGGTCCAGGTCAACCAAGAGCACACGAGTTGAGGTTGTCGTTTGCGGCGCTTCGGCCGTAAACGGAATCCCGTGCGTGGTCACAAAGTTCTCGAGCGCGGAAACATGAACACGACGATCACGCGAGCCAGGAATTCGATAGCCCTCAAGCCGACCGCCGTCGATCCACTTGCTCACGGTGCGCGCTGCAACATTGCAGATACGCGCAACTTCGCCAGTGGTGAGTGCTTCCTTTTCCGTGCCGAATGCGTTCTGTGCCATGTGATTCTCAATGCTCCTTAAAGCGCGACATAGGTGCCACCGCATCCAGAAGTGGACGCAAAGCCACCGCATGAATCGGCGCCCCTGACCCCTGTCTGCAGCGCACATCACCGGATTTTTGAAGAAATTCACTCCAGCGGGTCGCTGCGGGAGGTAATACGGACCCCGCGCGCGTGCAGGGCTTCAAACAGCTCCTGCGCATGGCTGCGGTCCCGAACCTCCACAATGCATTGCACCGTCACGGTGGAAACATCGGCTTCGCCGAAAGTGCGTTCGTGGACGATGTCCTGAACACTCGCGCCGCACTTCGCTAGCGTGCCAGCAAGATCTGCCAAACCACCGGGGCGATCGCTAATCACTGCTACGAATTTCACAAGCCGACCATCAACTGCCAGTCCCTGCTCGATGACGCGGCTAAACACTAACGGATCAATGTTGCCTCCACACAGAACCAGCGCCACGCGCTTGCCCTTCAGTGAATCCAACTTGCCTGCCAGGAATGCTGCCAGCGGGGCTGCACCAGCGCCTTCAACTACGCACTTCTCCAATTCAGCCAGCCGCAGAATTGCCAGCGCGATGGCGTTCTCATCAACCGCCACGCACTCATCGACGCGGGTTCGTGCAATCTCAAAACTACGGGCGCCAATTTCCGGCACGGCCAGACCGTCAGCGAGCGTGGCGACTGACGAAACGCGCACGGGCTTACCGGCGGCCATAGCGGCAGCGAAACTTGCGCATCGGGATGGCTCAACACCAACAATCCGTACGCGTGGAGCCAATTCTTTGGTTGCCAACGCAATACCAGCAATCAAGCCAGCGCCACCGATCGGCACCACGATGGCATCAATGTTGGCAACTTGCTCCAGAATTTCCAGGCCGACGGTGCCCTGCCCGGCAACAATCGCTGCGTCGTTGAAGCCATTGATGTAGGTGAGACGTTCATCGGCAACCAACAGATCCGCGCGGCTTCGAGCCTCGGCGATGTTGTCACCGTGATTCAGAACGCGCGCGCCAAGTTCACGACAACGTCGCTGCTTTACGAGCGGGGCATGCGTTGGCATGACCACGGTCACTGGAATGCCAAGTCGCTTGCCGTGCAATGCCAACGCCAGCGCGTGATTGCCAGCACTCGCCGCGATGACGCCACGAGCGCGCTCTTCCGCGTTGAGCAGAAGCAAGGCGTTGCACGCCCCACGCTCCTTGAAGCTGCCGGCGCGTTGCTGGTATTCCAATTTGCAAAATACCTGTGCGCCGGTGATTGCTGAAAGCGCCGGGCTTTCAACACACGGCGTCACCAACACCCCGCCCGCGATGCGTTGCCGAGCTGCAACGATGTCCGCAAAGCAAACATCAGTGACAGCGTGCGCAGTCGCGTGAATGGTTGCCATGGTCTGAGGTACCTCGGGCCGGTTAGGCCTTCGGACCAGCCTTCCGGACGCCGTCACTCAGCGTGTATTTGGCGTCGTTGCCACGGAAACGCGTGGCGAGATCCTTCGCCATAGCGTCGTACGCAGCCTTGTCGGCCCAGGTGTTGCGGGGGTCAAGCACTTCGGTCGGAACACCAGGGACTGCGGTTGGCATGTGCAGACCAAAGATCGGATGCTCAACAAACTTGGCGTTCGCCAGTGATCCGTCCAGAACGGCCGAAAGAATGGCGCGGGTGTAACTCAACTTGAAGCGATTTCCAACGCCGTACGGCCCACCGGTCCAACCAGTGTTCACCAGCCACACGGTGCTGCCATGCTGCTTGATCTTCTCCGCAAGCATGGCGGCGTATGCCATCGGCTCGCGCGGCATGAATGGTCCACCAAAGCACGCGCTGAAATTCGGAGTTGGCTCCTTGACGCCCGCCTCTGTACCAGCAAGCTTCGAGGTGTAGCCATTCACAAAGTAGTACTGCGCCTGTTCGGCGGTGAGCTTGGACACCGGCGGAAGTACACCGAATGCGTCCGCAGAGAGGAAGATCACGTTCTTCGGATGCGTGCCCACTGATGGCATCACTGCGTCCGGCACGAAATCCAGCGGATAGGTAACGCGAGTGTTCTCGGTACGCGCGGCGCTTTCGTAATTCGGCACACGAGTCACCGGATCAACCACCACGTTCTCAATCACGCTGCCAAAGCGAATGGCGTTCCAGATCTGCGGCTCGCCTTCTTGGCTGAGATTGATGCATTTGGCGTAGCAGCCGCCCTCAAAGTTGAAGACGCCGCGGTCGGACCAGCCATGCTCATCGTCGCCAATCAGTCGGCGCTTCGGATCAGCAGAGAGAGTGGTCTTACCAGTACCCGAAAGTCCAAAGAAGACAGCAACATTCGAAGCGTCATCCTTGGCCACGTTTGCAGAGCAGTGCATCGGGAACACGCCAACCTCAGGCAGGTCGTAGTTCATTGCATAGAAGATCGACTTCTTGATCTCACCCGCGTACCGAGTGCCCACAATGAGAACCAACTTGCGCTCCAAGCTCTGCACGATGCACAACTTGTTCTTCACGCCGTACTTGGCTGGGTCTTCCAGTTCAAGACGCGAGGCATCGATGATGGTCCAGTCATTCTGCCAGGTCGGCAGCTCATTTGGCTCGGCGTTGATGAAGAGCGTCTTGGCGAACAGACTGTGCCATGCTTCTTCAGTGAAGACGGAAACCTTCAGGCGGTACTTGGTGTCCGCACCGGCATAGCCATCGAAACGGAACACGTCCTTCTTGGCACGCATGTATTCCATGACCTTTGCATGGATCAGGTCAAAGTGCGCAGGACTCACGGGCTGGTTGACCTTGCCCCAAGCGATGTTGCCGTGAATCTTGGCGGTGTCTTCGAGGTACTTGTCGTCCGGGCTGCGTCCCGTGCGCGCGCCGGTATCGCAGTTCAGTGCGCCGTTGGCGGCAAGCATTCCTTCGCCGCGGGCGATCGCCAATTCAACAAGGCGGGCCGCAGCAAGGTTGGCATGAATGGAGGCGGTACCGAAGTCTTGCTTCTGGCGGGCAGCGGAGGGCGCAGCGATGGTCATGGTGGAGTACTTTCCAAAAGAGGAGCGTAAAGGACGAAGGATACCGACTCGTTCGCCCGGTTCGTTGCTCAGAATCCCAGGGGATTGACCCCCCTTCATCGTCCGGATACCATGGTTTTCCTTCACTACGGCGGCCGTAGCTCAGTTGGTAGAGCATCGGGTTGTGATCCTGAAAGTCGCGGGTTCAAATCCCGTCGGTCGCCCGTTCATCAGACCATCCCCGTTCTTATGCGGGGGTGGTTTGTTTTTGGGCAACTGGGCGCGGCGAACGCGGGAACCGCTATGGTGCGCGCCATGCGAATCGCCGCCCTGCAGTTTGACATCGCGTGGATGGACCCCGCACGCAACTGGGCCACCATGGAGAGGCTCGCTGCGTCCGCGAACCTTTTGGCGGGCGACTTTGTCCTGCTTCCCGAGTTGGCGGACACCGGTTTCACCATGGATCCGCCCCCTGCCGGGCGTCCGGATCCGGTGAACGCCACTGCACAGCTCGCGCGGCGGCACGGAGTGTGGATGCAATCGGGGCACGCGGAGCGCGACGCCACCAGCGGTGCCCTCCACAATGCCGCCAGCATTATCCGTCCGGACGGTTCCGTGGCCGGAACATATCGGAAGATGCATCTCTTCTCGCCGGCTCGCGAGGATCAACACTACGCGCCCGGCGACACCATCTCGGTGATTGACGTGCCGCTCGCGGACGGTACATGGCGCGTTGCGCCGTTCATCTGTTACGACCTTCGCTTTCCCGAACTCTTTCGCCATGCAGCACTTGCGGGCGCGGAGGTATTCACGGTCGGCGCAAATTGGCCCGGTGCACGCGCAGTACATCGGCGCGCACTTGCGGTTGCGCGTGCCATCGAGAACCAAGCGTTTGTGATCGCGTGCAACCGTATCGGACACGACCCACAAGCCGAGTACCACGGCGACTCGTTCGTGGTGGCGCCGAGCGGAGACATCATCGCCGAGGCGGGCGATGGTGAGTTAGCGCTCATTGCAGAACTCGATCGCAACGAATTGTTGCGCTGGCGCGATAAGTTTCCGGCCTTGCGCGACCTTCGGCGCTCCCTTCTTGGCAACGTCCGCTTTGCATGAATTCGCCCGGGATTCTGCGTAAACCGATTGACGCGCCACTTCACAGCTCTACACTCCGCCCACGTAAGGAATGCATGAGTGCAGCGCGGCTATGCGAGCAGTGGCACTCGTAACGGAATCGCAGGAGGCGAACACCGATGAAAGTAAACAGTTCAATGAATGCCACTGACGCAACGGGCACGCTGTGGGAGTCACACTCGTTGTGGGGTTCGAACAATGCCGGTGGTGCATGCACCATGGCCGAGCGCTCTTCGGCGCGCCGATTGGATGAATCGATTGAAGCGAGCATTCGCTCGGCGTATTTCGCAGAATCAGGCGAGTTAGCCGTGCGCTACGGAATGAGCGTCTCGGACGTCATTGAGCATTTGGAGAACGCGGGACTCGGACGGATGCCGCGACCAGAGCGCGCGATCGACAACATTAAATGTGCTGTGCACGCTGCTGCACTCGCGCGCGGTGTTGCGCAATCATGGGCCGACTTGCAGACCGTGCTGGCGCCTGGCTTCGATCGCGCCTGTGCTTCGCGCCTTGACCCGATGCGCGGAATTGCATTCGCGCGCCGATTCTGGATTGACCTGCGCGTCTCCACGCTCGGACCGACCACCGACGGCCGGTCGCGTAGCGGACGCTCCGGAACCACCGTCCGCCGCCCGCGCGGCGTTCGCGCTCCCGACCTCCGAACCTTTGCCGCCACCCGCCCACTGCGGTATTGGCTGGCGGAAAGGCTCCTCGGGAGCCTCGAAGTGGAGCTTGGGCGAGCAGCAAGTGCCTCCGAGCGCCTTGACACGGTGGAAGAAGTGCGTACCCTTCGCATTCCTGCCCAAATGGCCGTGGGCGCCGAAACGCGTCCTGGGTTCCGAGGGTGACATCCAAATTACTGCTCGAAGCAACCCGGCACTGGGTTGTAACGCGCGCGGCAACTTAGCTCAGTTGGTAGAGCAGCGCATTGAAAATGCGCGGGTCCGCGGTTCAAGTCCGCGAGTTGCCATTCAAAACGCCGCCCAATCCTGACTGGATAGGGCGGCGTTTCGCATGATGTCGGATGATTTTCGATGACGGCGCATGACTTCGCGTAATTTCTTATGACGGGCCTCCGCCCTGGACCGCCGCGCATCAAGTTGCACGCCCCCGCTTCGCTGATCGGCCGCAACGAAGCTACCCTTCCCAACTTGGGCTTACCCATTGATGTTCGACGCCTGCGCGAGGAAATCCTCTCGTGGATGACCCCTCCCTCCGCTGACCGCGGCGGTCGAGTGGCAGGGCGACAAATTCGCCGCCTCGTGGAAGCACTCGACGAACCGAGCGGACGCGAAGACCGATTCCTCAGCACCGTGGCAGAAGCGGTCCTCGCACGTCGGCTCTTGGAAGCTGGATGCGCTATCGATATCGAGCGTCTCACCGCGGGCGGTCGCCATGCCGACTTCTACGTGCGCGCCTCCAACAGCGTGGAGTGCTGGGTCCATGTCAAACGCGTGGGCGCGCCGCATGCCATGGAGCCGAGTACCCCGCTTCCCGCAGTCTTGAGCCAACTTTCCGCAACGAAGCGCCCCGTGTCCATCGCTGTGCGTTGGTCACCCACCGCTGGCGACGCGCAGTTACTCACCCTGCGGAACGCGCTGGAGCCGTTCGTACGTGAAGCAAGCGTGGGCGATGAAGTGGTGGTTCGCGCCGACGATGGCGCGTGGTTGGGAGCGGCGCGCATTGTGGCACCAACCGCAGAGGGCACCGTCACTGTTCGAACAGGTGCCGATGCCGGTTGGGAGGCTGCCATACCGCGTGTGCAGCGACTTCTTCGCAAGGCGTATTCGCAATTCATGCCCGGCGCCGTCAATGTCATCTGCATCGCCAGCGATTCGCCCGCCGCATACGAGGCCGTTGAAACTGCGCTGCTGGGAACCATCATTGAGCGCTGGGATCGATTCCCGCCGCGCGGTCATCGGGTAGCGCACGGCCGTGCCGAGGACGGCTTCTGGGCACGCGGCCAATATGAAATGAGTTCGTTGGTGGCGTGGTTCCCGGTGGACGGCAGCGCGCCCGCACATATCTGGGAGCGGGCGCCGCACGGCACTCCGCATGTTCGTGATGGCGCCGTGGCAGCACTCATGAGCCGCGTGCTTGATACCGCTCGAGAATTGTGATCCGCGCGGCGTTGCCTACGCGTGAAACGCGCGCTTCACTCGTCTTCGACTTCTTGACCAACCGCATAGGAATCGTGCGGACGAATTCGAGGCGCAACATCAATCTTTATATCGGGCCACAACGAGCGCAATCCTTCATGCGCTGGCAATCCATCCACCAACATGCGCACTCCACTGGAGAGCAGTTGCTCAAGTTGCCGACGGCCAATCTGCACTTTCAGCTGTACATATGCCTCTGTCCAATCGCGGCTCAGTACTGGAACACGCTTCTCCACAAAGTCCACCGCACGCCCATCGGTGAGCGGAACCGAAAGCGTGCAGTCGCGAACGTCGCCCTTCATCAGTCCGAGCACCCGCTCCGAGAGCTCAGGAAGCCCAGCACCGGTGAGCGCCGAAATGGGCAACGCTCCAGGAACGCGCTCCATCCACTCAGTGATTCGTGGGTCGATGCCAATTCTAGACGGCGGCAATCGATCGGCCTTGTTGAGAAGCAGTATGCGCGGCTGTTGATCTGCGCCAATCTCATCCAGCACCGATTGCACGGTCTCATACTGCATGAGCGCGCTGGGGTCAGCAACATCAAGAACGATCAATATCACGTGACTGGCAATGGCATCCTCGAGCGTTGCACGAAAGCTCGCCACCAAATGGTGGGGAAGGCGCTGCACGAAACCAACGGTGTCGGAAAGCATGGCTGCGTTTCCACCCGCCAAATTCCAACTTTCAACGCGCGTTCCCAGTGTTGCAAAGAGTTTGTCAGCGGCATACGCCCCGCCCCGGGTCAACGCATTGAAGAGGCTCGATTTACCGGCATTGGTGTAGCCAACCAACGCCGCGGTGTAGTGCTCGTCGCGGCGTTGCTTCACTTCGCGTGATCGGCGACCTTCAATCTCCCCAAGCTCGCGCCGCAGTTTGTCCAACTTCGCCTTGACGATGCGACGGTCGATCTCCAACTGCTGCTCGCCCGGTCCACGGGTACCGACACCAACGGGCGCGCCACCAGTGACCTGTCCCAAGTGCGACCACATGGCGCGGAGTCGTGGCGCGGTGTACTCAAGCTGCGCAATCTCGACCTGCAGTTGCGCTTGCTTGGTCGTGGCGCGGTTCGCAAAGATGTCCAAGATCACTTCGCTGCGGTCGATCACTTTGAGTTCGAGCGCCTTCTCCAGTTCAGCAATCTGACTCGGAGCAAGTTCGTTGTCAAAGATCACTACCTTGGCACCAAGCTCCTTGCACATGGCGGAAAGTTCTTCCACCTTGCCCTTGCCGATGTAGGTCTTGCCCCGCGGCGCAACGCGGCGCTGTTCTAGGGTGCCCACCACCCGCACCCCGGCCGTTTCCGCCAATGCCTGTAGTTCGGCAAGCGAGTCGTCGAAGGTGGTTTCATTATCTCGAAGGCGGACGCCGACAAGGATCGCGGGCTCGGCCCGAATGTCGACTTCTGCGTGGCGTCCTGTTTCCATGTGGGAAGGATTGTAGGACGGGATGGCGCGCCCCTATCATCGCCGCGTGGCCCGATTCACGATGTTCCTCGCTTCTGCTGCATTCGCCGCGCTTCTGGCGCCCGCGCTGCAGGCTGGAATGCCACAATCAACCGATGACGGCGCACGCACCGTGCCACCTGCCACCGAGGGCGCCTACCGCTGGCTCGATCCCATCATCGACCTGCGCGCGCTCATTGTGGGCAGTTACGTTGATCCAATTGACGCGACCGCGATGCAGCGCGCCGCCATGGAGGCTATGACGAAAGCGCTTGGTGATCCGTACAGCGTTTACATTCCGCCCGCCGACGAGGGCGCGTTCCGCAGGCAACTGTCGGGGAGCTACGTGGGCATCGGCGTTGAATTGGACCTTGACGATGGCCGCCCGATCGTGATCACCGCCATCGATGGATCGCCGGCGATGGAGGCGGGCATTCTGGCGGGCGACACCATTCTCTCTGTTGATGGCAAGTCAACGGAGGGCATCGGCGCTGCCACGCTGGAGTCGCTCCTTCCAGGCGCGCCTGGCACGGTGGCGGTGTTGGTGATTCGCCGCGCCGATGGCAATGAACGAACCCTCAATGTGCCGCGCCGCGTTGTAGAAACGCCCAGCGTGAAGGGCATCCTCCGCGACGTGGACGGTTGGCGATTTACCATCGATTCCGACCGTCGCGTGGCGTACATTCGCATCGCGCAATTCAATGATCGAACGGTGGCAGAGGTTGATGCCGCACTTGCACGCATTCGTGCCGACGGTGTTTCCGGCATCATTCTTGATTTGCGTGACAATGGCGGAGGCTCGCTCACTGCTGCTGTCGGAGTGGTGGACCGATTCATCTCCGAAGGGGCGATTGTCAGTATTCGCGGCCGTGGCGACACTGGTCGAACGTGGGATGCCACGTCGTCGTCGGAAGATCTGCACATTCCGATGGTGGTGCTCATCAACCAAGGAAGTGCCAGCGCAAGCGAGGTTGTTGCGGGCGCTTTGCGCGACAACGGCTGCGCCAAGATCATCGGCACCCGTTCTTACGGAAAGGGCAGCGTGCAAGACGTGCTGCAACTTCCAGACGGCGCCGGCACGGTCAAGATCACTACCGCTCGCTACTACTTACCGAGCGGCACCTCGCCGCATCGCGCCGTCGGTGCATCACGGTGGGGCGTTGAACCAGACACGGGCTTTCGTGTGCCGATGACCGAGGAACAATCGATTGCCCGTGCAGCCGCGCGCCAGTTGCGCGAAGCAGGCGGCGCTACTTCTTCGCCCACAGTGCTGTGGAATTCGTCGGCTTCCATCAGCAGCGTGGCCCATGATCCACAACTTGCCGGGGCGGTGGACGCCATTCAGGGTTACCTGGACATGGTGGAGTGGCCGGTCGTCGGCGATCTCTCCGGTGACATCGGCGCTGGCAGCGATGAGTTGCGATTGAGCATCGAATACCGCCGACGGTTACTTGATGAACTTCAGAAGACTGACCAGACGATCAGCACCCTGCGCGGCGCCGGCGCTGGTGTGGATGATCCGCTTCTGGGCAACGACGCATCGCTCATCGATGGCGCCGTTGAACTCCGCGACCGCGATGGCCATGTCATCGGTCGCTGGATCGTCAAGGACCCATCGGCGCTGCGTACGGGTATCGGCGCAAGCGCCATTCCTGCCCCGGAATACACGCCTGCGCGCGAGCCGGAGGGAAAGTGAGTCACTCCCCGCAGAGCATTCCGGCGCATCAGGCAACTGATGGCACGCTGATCCTGGGCATCGAGACAAGTTGCGACGAAACTGCCGCGAGCATTGTGGAGTGGCGCGACGGCGCACCCCGAGTGCTTTCAAACGTGGTGAGTACGCAACATGAGATTCACGCGCGCTACGCAGGCGTGGTGCCGGAGCTTGCCAGTCGTGCGCATCTGGAACGGATCGTCCCAGTGGTTCGCGAGGCATTGCGAAGCGCGGAGCTCGCAGGGCGACACATCAGCGCGGTTGCCGTTGGTAATCGACCCGGATTGATTGGATCGCTCCTGGTTGGCAATGCGGCAGCAAAAGCCTATGCCTGGTCGTTGGGAATTCCGGTGATCGGCATTGACCACATTGCCGCACACTTGGTCGCTGGCCTGCTTGATGCGCCCCCGGTTGGTTGGCCAGCGCTTGGGTTGGTGGCCTCCGGTGGACACACGCATCTCTTTCGCATGAACGACCCGCGATCGATGACACTCCTCGGCCGGACCATCGACGACGCGATTGGCGAGGCATTCGACAAAGCAGCCACACTGCTATCGCTCGGTTACCCGGGCGGGCCACTCTTGGACGAGCGCAGTTCGTCGGGTGATGCAACGGCTATGCGGTTTCCCACCCCGCGACTGACGGGGCGCAGCGTCCGCGAGGGCAGCCAATCCAGCGAACGCACGCTTGATTTCAGTTTCAGCGGCATGAAGACCGCCCTGCTCTACGCCGTGCGCGGTGTCCCTCCCGTTGCCAATCGACCCGCGCCCCGCCCGCCACTTCCGCTCACCGAGCAGCGCGTGTCCGACCTGGCCGCCAGCTTTCAGTCAGCCGCGGTCAATCAAGTCATGGACGTGCTCAATCGCGCCATGGAACGACTCGAAGCACAGAACGATCGCCCCGTAACGCTCTTGGTGGGCGGAGGGGTCACGGCTAACCGCCACTTGCGCGCCCAATTGGAAATGTTCGGCACTCAGCACGGAATTGACGTGCGCTTGCCGGCTCAGAAATATTGCGTTGACAACGCCGCCATGATCGCCGCCCTTGCCCATTGGCGATACGCAGCCGGCGAACACGACCACTTGCGCCTCGCGCCACGCTCGCACTCCTTGCTTGGCCGCTGCTAAAAATCAGCGCGCCGAACGCTGATGCACAGCCCCAAAGCACAGCGCCGGACGCCTCCGTCGTGGGGCGTCCGGCGCTGGAAATTCACTACCTCCGACAGCAGTGAAATCAATCGTCAGCAGCAGGTGCAGGGGGAGCCTTGGTCGGCGCCGATGGATTCGCCAAACGCTTGGTCAACACCTCGCGGCGGATCTCCTCCATCAGGTTCGGGTTCTGACGTAGGAACAACTTCGATGCCTCACGACCCTGTCCAAGTCGCACGTCGCCGAAGCTGAACCAAGCACCAGCCTTGTCCACTACGCCGTCGAGCACTGAGAGGTCGAGAATGTCTCCCGACACTGAGATGCCCTCCTCGAACATGATGTCAAACTCGGCCTCGCGGAACGGCGGCGCAACCTTGTTCTTCACTACCTTTGCGCGCACACGATTACCAACATTGCGGTCGCCATCCTTGATCGCGCCAATACGGCGAATATCAATGCGCACCGATGAGTAGAACTTCAGCGCACGTCCGCCGGTCGTCGTTTCGGGCGAGCCGAACATGACGCCGATCTTCTCGCGCAGCTGATTGATGAAGATCACGATGCACTCACTCTTGGCGATGGCGCCGGTCAGCTTGCGCAATGCCTGGCTCATGAGCCGTGCCTGCAAACCAACGTGACTATCGCCCATTTCGCCTTCGATTTCAGCCCGTGGGATCAAGGCCGCCACCGAGTCAACCACGATGACATCCACCGCATTGGAACGCACGAGCATCTCGCAGATCTCCAGCGCCTGCTCGCCCGTATCGGGCTGCGACACCAGAATCTCATCAAGGTTCACGCCCAGACGCTTCGCCCACGATGGATCAAGCGCATGCTCAGCATCGATGAACGCGGCCACGCCACCGTTCTTCTGACTGTTGGCAATGACCGTCAGAGCAAGGGTCGTCTTACCTGAACTTTCTGGCCCGAAGATCTCCACCACTCGACCGCGCGGGAGTCCGCGTCCGCCGAGCGCAATATCAAGACTGAGCGCACCGCTCGAAATCGACGGGATCACTGGCACGGTCTCGTTGTCGAGACGCATGATCGATCCCTTACCGAAGTTCTTCTCAATCTGTCCAACGGCCGCCTCAAGCGCCTTGGACTTCGCGGTCCGCGCGTTGAGTTCTGCGGGCGTCAACTTCGCTGCAGGCTTGGTGACTGCTGGCTTGACTTCCTTAATATCGCTCTTGATATCGCTCTTGATATCGCTCTTGATCTCGCTCTTCACGTCACTCTTGACATCAACGCGGGAGTCGGACGCCTTGCTGGGGGTGGTTGGCATGGAGCCCATCTTCCCAAAGTTTTCGCGCCCTGCGGGGGTCGCCACCGCCGCGCCGGCCGTGGTGCTGGAGGTGCGGGCGGCCGAGGCCGGGGTTCCGTTCGTAGTGGTGTTCGCCGTCGTGGTCGTCTGTGCCATCTGTTTCTTTCGCTCCGTCGGTTGGGGCAACCCGTTTGGGTCACCGTGCTGCGTTCCTTGCACACTCTGCATTCCGCGTACTTTGCGGGTCATGCGCGTTTCACTGTTCTGATCAGTCAGCCGATGGTTGTTCGGTGTTTGATAGGTTCTCCACAACCATCGGACTTGTCAAGGTCTGTTCGGTAAATTTTCGGGTATTCCGCCTCGCGGGCACCCACCACCAGGCCCGAACCGGACTGGCGATGAGGGAACAGTACGACCTCAAAGTGAAGTATCTGCGACATCAAGCCCTTTTTCTTTGGCGAAATTCTGGGCGGCGGATCCCCAGGGGCTCGTTCGGGCAGATTGGGTGTTTGGGACCCCCCGGGGGGCTGACAAACGGCACCCACCGACCGCCGTTACTTGGCCTGCGTTTCCGGCTGCATCACGTTCGGGCTGGGCGGTGGGTAGTCAGACAAACGAATAGTGCGGAACCACTCAATGGTCCGAGGAATTCCTTCCTCGATATTGATCTTGGAATTCCACCCGAGTTCGCGCTTGGCAAGCGTGATGTCTGGCTGCCGCTGCAACGGATCATCCATCGGCAATGCACGATGCTCAATCTGCGCAGTGCATCCAGCGTCGCGCGCAACGGCATGCGCCAACTCCAGCATGGTGAATTCGTGCGGATTACCCATATTCACGGGCCCCGTGAAATCCTCGCGTGAATCCATCATCAGTCGGAAGCCGGCAATCAAGTCGTCCACGTAACAGAACGAGCGCGTCTGCGATCCATCACCAAAGATCGTCAACGCCTCTCCACCAACCGCTTGCCGAATGAAATTGCTGACCACACGCCCGTCGTACGGATGCATGCGCGGCCCGTAGGTATTGAAGATTCGCACTACTTTGATCGATGTTCCGTGCATGCGCCGGTAATCAAAGCACAGCGTTTCTGCAGCACGCTTGCCCTCGTCGTAACACGCACGCGGACCAATCGGATTCACGTTGCCGCGATAGGACTCCGGCTGCGGATGAACCTCAGGATCGCCGTACACCTCGCTGGTGGAAGCATGCAACAGGCGCGCCCCGGTGCGATGGGCCAACTGCAACGAATGCAGCGCTCCAAGCACCGAAGTCATCATGGTCTTCACCGGCTCGTAGCGGTAATGACCGGGAGCCGCTGGACATGCCATGTTCCAGATGTAATCAACATCAAAGTCAAACGGATGAACCACATCGTGATGTACGAACGTGAATCCACGCTTGCCATCGAGATGCGCAATGTTCTGCCGATTACCCGTGAACAAGTTGTCAAGGCAGATCACGCTGTGACCAGACGCAATCAGCGAATCGCACAGATGCGAACCAAGGAATCCAGCACCACCTGTGACCAATGAACGGGGCATTCCGCGAGTGTATGCGCTTCTCAGCAACGTACGCGAACCGCCATGCTTGACCGCCAGCCTCCGCACTGCGAAAATCCACACTCATGCAACGAACCCGCCTCGTCCTTGGAGCAATGACTGGCACAAGCATCGATGGCATCGATCTCGCCGTCGCCCGTATCGACGGCGCCGGCCTCGCCATGCGCGCCACGCTGCTTGCCGAGCGATCTGCTCCCCTTGGCCCCCTTGCCGAACGCCTGCGCGCCGCCGCCAACCAACATCCGATGCCCGCCAGCGAATTCGCGGCCATCGCCCGCGATCTCGGCGTTCTTCACGCACGGGAATCCGTGGAACTGCTTCGGAGTGCCGGCATTGCCCGCGTGGATCTGGCTGCATTGCACGGCCAAACGGTCTTTCATCGACCGCCAGAAAGTTGGCAGCTGCTGAACGCGCATCCAGTTGCACTGGCGCTGCAATGCGATGTGGTGTTTGACCTGCGCGGCGCGGATCTTGCGCTCGGCGGGCAAGGCGCCCCACTCACCCCGCTTGCGGATTGGATTCTCTTTCGCACCGCACACCCGCGCGCCATCATCAACCTCGGTGGCTTTGCAAACGCCACATTCCTTCCCGCCGATGATGATCGAACCCACACGCAACAAGTGGCTGCCATTCGCGGCGCTGATCTGTGCGCGTGCAATCAACTGCTTGACCACGCCGCGCGCCGCGTGATCGACAAGCCCTATGACTCGGGCGGTGCCGTAGCCGCCAGTGGCACGCGCAACGATGCCGCCTTCGCAGAACTCCGCGCGCTCCTGGCCCCCCGCGCGGATGGCCGAAGCCTTGGCACCGGCGATGAATTCTTCGCGTGGGTCGATCGCTACACGCCACACCTCACGCCCGCCGACCTGCTCGCCACCGCTGCCGATGCCACGGGTGAAGCGATCGGCTCCGCGCTCCGTGCATCCGGGGTCCATGATGCAATTGTCGCGGGCGGCGGCGCTCGTCACGGCAGGCTGTGCGCAGCGATTGCCAGCACCGCCAACTGCAAAGTGATTGCCTCGTCAGACTTAGGCGTGCCGGTTTCCTGCCGGGAAGCACTCGAATGGGCCATCCTGGGCGCACTGGCGGCCGACGGCCTGGATATCGCACTTCCGGCGGTGACCCAGCGCGCGTCGACCGGGCTCATTCCCTCCGGAACGTGGATTCGTGCAAGCGCGGCAAACTCCCCAACTACGCTGAACACGACCTGAACACCACCCCGCCACACTGCCCGGCTGATCTGTCCAGTCCTGACTCCCCATCACAGTAGAGCAATACCCCCATGGCAAAGCCATCTGTCCTGATCGTTGAAGACGAGCCCGACATCGCCGAGCTGATCCGATTTCACTGCGACCGTGAAGGTATGGATGCCCGCATCGTGGGCACCGGGAAGGTTGCGCTTGATCAAGTGAAGCGGGAAACGCCGGATCTGTTGATCCTCGACCTCATGCTGCCCGATGTCGGAGGCCTGGAAATCTGCCGCCGACTCAAGCAGTGGCCGGAGACACGCGAACTTCCGATCGTCATGGTGACCGCCAAGGGCGAAGAGACCGACATCGTCACCGGACTGGAAATCGGCGCTGATGACTACGTGGTCAAGCCGTTCAGCCCGCGCATTCTGATGGCCCGCGTACGCGCCGTGTTGCGTCGCAAACTCGACGAGCAGAACACCGGCGATGACAACCGCCTGGAGCGACTTGATCGCCGATTGGTGATCGATCCCGATCGCCATGTGGTCAGCGTCGATGGCAGCGTTGTGGAACTGACCGTCACCGAGTTCGGCATCCTGAATCACTTGGCGCAACGCCCGGGGTTCGTCCGAACGCGCGATCAAATCATCGCCGCCGTGCATGGTCGCAATGTCATCCTCTCCAGCCGCACCATTGACGTTCACGTCACGGCCCTACGCAAAAAACTCGGCGAACTCGCCGGGTGCGTGGAAACCGTCCGTGGCGTCGGGTACCGGTTCGGTGAGTCCCTCGTGGCAGTCGAGTAGCGTTCTACGGATCCATGCAGCCAACCACGGACGCAGCTTCGTATTTCGTGCCATTTGTTGGGGCAACCATGGTGGCCGTCGCCTGCGGATCGCTGCTTGCCATGCTGTTCTTGCAGCGCCGCGCTGAACATCGACGCATTGCGGCCGCGCTTGGGGCACTTGGTGGATATGAATCAAACCCGGTGCGCGGCGCCCGTGCTGCGGCCAATGAGGCGGTTCGACTTGATGGCGCGCTCAGCGAGTTGCGGGCGATCTTGGCGACCGCACCCGTTGGAATTGTTGCGCTTGACTCGGTCGACCGCATCGTGACCATCAACCCAGCGGCGGTGCGGCTCTTTGATGCCAACGATCGCGCCGTCGAAGGTCGGCTTCTCATTGAAATCGTTCGTAGTCCGGATCTGGAGACGCTGATCGCCAGTGCGCGCGAAACTGGTCGCCGCGCCGAGGCCGAACTGCCATTCTCCGCAGTCACTGGCGAGCGCCGCGCGAGTTGCTCCGTGGTGCCGCTTTCACGCGATGTTGCCAACGCACAACTGTTACTGGTTCTTGCAGACCGCACCGAATTGCGCCGCTTGGAATCATTGCGTACCGAGTTCGTTGCCAACGTGAGCCATGAGCTGCGCACCCCGATCACTTCCATTCGCGGGTACGCAGAAACGCTGGCAGAAAACTTTGAGCTTCCGCCGGACGCTGCCCGTTTCTCACGAACCATCGCCCGCAGTGCCAGTCGTCTCGGCGCGATCATCGATGACCTGTTGCTCCTCTCCTCACTGGAGGACCCATCAGCCCGCGGCGATATTGCCAGCACGCCCGTCCGCATCGCCGGGATCGTTGCGGAGGCGGTTGAACAGGTCACGCCCGCTGCCACTGAAAAACGCCTCACGATCGATGTCGCGGTCGACCCATCCTTGTGGGTGCTTGGAAGCGCTGGACTCCTGGCGCATGCCGTGGCCAATTTGGTCTCCAACGCCGTTAAGTACGGACCGGCGGATTCACGGATCGCCGTCACCGCCGCAGCCGAGGGGGGCTACGCCGTCATCTCCATCACCGACCACGGCCCGGGCATCCCAGAGATTCACCGCGAACGCCTGTTTGAGCGTTTCTACCGGGTTGATCGAGCCCGTAGCCGTGATTCTGGCGGCACCGGTCTTGGCCTCGCCATCGTCAAGCACGTTGCCATGGTCCACGGCGGTTATGCGGAGGTTGACAGCCGGACGGACGCGAATCACGGCAGTACATTCCGGATTCGGATGCCCCTCGCCGCGGAGGGCCGAGTGAAGAGCCTCCCGCTCGCGGATGCCACTCCCTTGCACACGCCAACTGAACATGACCCCGCGACACTACCTACTTCTCCTTCCCCTGCCCGCCGTACGGCGTAACAGGCCGCGTGGAGCGCGTGGAGTGGTCGAGCATCACACTATCTGAACGAGAACCACATGCGACCCATCCGAGCGATCAACGCCTTTCTCGTAGCCGCCGTTCTGGTGTCGATGGCGGCATCCCCGGCGACGCCCAAGCAAGATCCCAAGAATCTGAAAGGCGCGGTTCGAGTTGACGGATCGTCCACCGTGTATCTGATTGCGGAAGCCGTCGCCGAAGAGTTCTCCAAGGTGGCTCCCGGAGTCAATGTCACCGTGGGATTGTCTGGAACAGGTGGAGGCTTCAAGCGCTTCAGCAACGGTGAGATCGATATATCAAACGCCTCGCGCTGCATCAAGCAGCCAGAGATCGATGCCTGCAAGAGTCACAAGATCGAGTTCATTGAACTTCCTGTGGCATTTGATGGGCTCACCATTGTGACCAACAAGGGAAACACTTGGGCGAAGCAGCTCACCATGGCGCAGGTGAAAAAAATCTTCGCATCAAGCGAGACTGCCAAGACGTGGAAGGATGTTGATCCGTCTTGGCCAAGCGATGTGATCAAGGTTTACTCGCCTGGCACCGACAGCGGCACGTTCGACTACTTCAAGGAAGTCACCGTCGGCAAAGAAGGCAAGATCCGCGCCGATATCAGCGTGAGCGAAGACGATAACGTGATCGTGCGCTCCATTGAAGGCGACAAGAATGCCATTGGGTTCTTTGGATACGCCTACTTTGCAGAGAATCAAGGCAAATTGAATGCCGTCCCGGTAATCAATCCAAAGACTGGCGCTGCCGTTACGCCCTCGCCGACAACCATTGAAGACGCCAGTTACGCCCCGTTCAGCAGACCATTGTTCATCTACGTGAACAAGGCATCGTTGGCTAAGCCTGCCGTGGCGGCGTACGCAGCGTTCGCGCTGGACAACGGCGCCAAACTCGCGGCTGAAGTTGGTTACATCAAACTTCCCACGGTGATCTACGAGCGTGCCAAAGCCAATCTTGCCGCCAGCAAATTGGGGACACAAATGCTGGACGAAAACGGCATGGAGCGCATGGGAATTCTGGCGGACATCTACAAATGATTGGCACCGGCGCCTTGTACTGTCGGCCGGGCAACGCCCCACTACTGACACATCGGCCGCTCGATACCTTCCGTTGAAACCATGCCGAACGTCGCCGAAATCTCCGCCGCAACCAGTCGCGCAGCAGCAGCAAACCGCCGAGGAACTGCACGCTCACGAGCCGCACGGATCGGTACGGAACGCGTCATTCGCGGCAGCCTGCTCGCCTGTGCGTTGCTTTCCATCGTCACCACCTTCACCATCTTGGTGATCCTGCTTGTCCAAAGCGCTTCGTTCTTTGCCATGCCGCAAGTCTCGGCGTGGGAGTTCTTCACCGGCACCACATGGGCGCCACTCTTAGGAGAAGAGAAGCACTTTGGAATTTGGCCACTGATCGCCGGCACACTCCTCGTCACCTCGATTGCGGCTGCATTCGCGCTACCAGTCGGGCTGCTGGTTGCCGTCTATCTCAGCGAGTACGCACCATCGCGCGTGCGCGCCATTCTCAAGCCAATTCTTGAGGTACTCGCCGGCATTCCAACGGTTGTCTACGGATTCTTCGCGCTGGCCGTCATCACGCCGTTCCTGCATGACCATGTCAGCGAGTCCTTTGGCACGTTCAATGCGCTTGGCGCGGGACTGGCCGTTGGAATCATGATCTTGCCGATCGTTGCCAGTCTCTCCGAAGATTCGCTCCGAGCAGTACCCCGCAGCTTGCGAGATGCGGCATTCGCAATGGGCGGAACGCGCTTTGATGTCAGCACCAAAGTGGTTGTTCCAGCGGCACTGAGTGGCATCGTGGCCAGTTGGTTGTTGGCGATCACCCGCGCCATCGGTGAAACCATGATTGTTGCGCTTGCAGCCGGCGGACTGGCCAGCATGACCCTCAATCCTGCGCATGAAGTGCAAACCATGACCGCTTACATGGTGCAGATCTTTACCGGCGACGCCCCCGCGTACGGCATCGAATACAAGTCGAGTTTCGCTGTAGCCACAGTCCTATTCGTCATCACGCTTGCGCTGACTATCGTTGGAAACCTCTTCCTGCGCGCATTCCGGGAGGAGTACGAGTGATGCACTCCCTTGGCGCACGCGCTCATTCCACTACCCGGACTCGAACGCCGGGCGAGATTGTTGCCGCGGCAACGCCAACATCACAAGTGGGTCGACGCGTCGTTGACCGTGCATTCCTTGGCGTATGCATTGCGTTCACCGCACTGGCGGTATTGCTCTTGGTGATCCTCCTCGTCTCCATTTGGCAGGACGGCCACGCGCGATTGTCGTGGCAATTCCTCTCCGCGTTTGCGAGCCGTAAGACCGAAGAAGCCGGCGTGCGTGCGCCCTTGTGGGGCAGCATCTGGGTGTGCGTGATTTGTGCGGTAGCAGCATTACCGATCGGCGTGGGCACCGCCATCTACTTGGAAGAATTTTCCAAGCGCTCTCGGTTTCGAAGTTTCATCCAACTCAACATCGCTAACCTCGCCGGCGTTCCGTCGATTGTCTATGGGATTCTTGGCTTAACCGCATTCGCGCGGGCGTTCGGTACAGCAAACAGCGAGGATCCGATCGCCTTCGGACAGCCGGAGTCGTTCTTCTATCTACAACTGCCGTTCGGCCACGGGGTGCTCGCTGGCGGACTGACGTTGATGTTGGTGGTGTTGCCGATCGTCATCGTGTCCAGCCAAGAGGCGTTGCGCACGGTGCCCGGCAGCTTGCGCACTGCCGCATTGGCGCTTGGTGCCACACAGTGGCAAACCACTTGGAATATCACTCTTCCAGCATCGATCCCCATGATCATGACCGGCGGCATCTTGGCCATGAGCCGCGCCATCGGTGAAGCCGCGCCCATCCTGGTACTGGGCGTTCCACTGTTCATTCGCTCCACGCCAATCAATCTGATGAGCGATTTCACTGTGCTGCCTCTGCAAATCTATAACTGGTCCATGCGCCAGCAATCTGGATTCCATGAGTTGGCCGCTGCCGGCATCATCGTGTTGCTCGCCGTCCTCCTCACCCTCAATGCCTTGGCGGTCATCATCCGCCATCGCCTGCAACGTGCCAACGGCTGATGCCGCCCACGAGCATTCCATGACTACTCCCCCCAACGCACCCCCGCCACGAAACATTGACATCAAGCCTGCCACGCCAGTGGTTGCAACGGCTGCGGCGGCAGCACCGGTTGCCGATGCACAAGACGTTGCCATCCGCGCTCAGGGATTGGACAGTTGGTACGGCAGCGTGCAGGCGCTCAAGGGCATCTCACTGGAAATTCCCAAGTGCCGCGTGACCGCGTTGATCGGTCCATCGGGCTGCGGGAAGAGCACCTTTCTCCGCTGGATAAACCGGATGAACGATCCGATTCCGGGCGCACGCGCCAGCGGCATCCTGACCCTGCACGGCGATGACTTGCTCGGCCGGGCGCTTGATGTGGTGGAACTGCGACGCCGCGTGGGCATGGTCTTTCAGAAGCCAAACCCATTCACAAAGTCCATCTACGACAACGTGGCATTCGGACCGCGCCTGCACCGCTCATTCCGCCGCGCCGACCTTGACGAATTGGTGGAAAACTCCCTGCGCGCAGCAGCCTTGTGGGATGAAGTGAAAGACCGCCTCAAGTCCAGTGCTTTGGGCCTTTCCGGCGGTCAACAGCAGCGCCTGTGCATTGCGCGCGCCATTGCGGTTGGTCCCGAAGTCCTCCTGATGGACGAACCGTGCTCGGCACTGGACCCGAAGTCCACCGCCAGTATTGAGCAGTTGATCCGCGAGCTCGAGACCAGTTACACCATTGTCATCGTGACACACAACATGCAGCAAGCCGCGCGCGTCAGTGATCGCACGGCGTTCTTCTTTGAAGGCACCTTGGTGGAATGCGGAAGCACCGATCGCATCTTCACCAATCCTGCCAACAAGCAGACCGAGGACTACGTCTCCGGTCGCTTCGGCTAAAGAAACGCTAAACTGAATCCTAATAATGGCAATCGACCTTCAGTCCCAAATTTTGAGCCTTCGACGTGGCCTGCTTGCCATGGGCTCGGCTACCGAACGGCGTCTCGAGCTCACCACCCGCGGCCTTGTGCATGGCGATATTGCAGCCGCGGAAGAAGTGAAGGCTGGCGATAGCGAGATTGACAACATGGAAGTGGAGCTTGAATCGCAGTGCATGCGCATTCTGGCGCTCGGCGCTCCAGTAGCCCATGACCTTCGCTTTGTGCTGAGCGTGGTGCGAATCTCCAGCGACTTTGAACGCATTGCTGACCTCAGTCGCGGCATTTCCAAGAAGGTTCTTCGATGGTCCAATGGCAATGGACCCACCGAAGTCCCTGGTGCACTCGCCGACATGGCGAGCGCAGCTCGCACCATGTTTTCAGAAGTACTCGGTGCTCTCTCTGACGAAGACACGGAGTGCTGCCATGAAGTTCGGCGCGCCGACCGGCGGGTTGATGCACTCAACAAGGAAGTTGCGGCCGCGTCACGGAAACTCATTCAAGAGGATGTCTCTCGCACCGCCGAGGCCATCGACATGATGCAGATTGCCCAGCGCTTGGAGCGCATCGCCGACATCGCCACCAACATTGCCGAAGATGTGATCTTCCTTGTTGAAGGACGAATCGCTCGACACGGCGAGTGACGAAGGAACGAGCACGCTCCGCTTGGTGAATTTCTTGGAATTGCGTGTTCCCACGCCAAATCAGGCGGTTTTGAGCGCCTAACGCTCCTCAGCCACGCCACCGGCAACTCCGATAATCCGATTTAAACCTTTTCTATGCAACCCTCCCCGCCGCGCGGGGATTTGGTTACACTACGCGGCTCGGAAACAGCCATGCATTACCCGCACAGAATTAGTCGCATCAAGAAGGTCCGCAAGATTGGCTTCCGAGCTCGTATGAAGACGAGCAAGGGGCGCGCGATCTTGAATCGCAAGCGTCGCGTGGGTCGCAAGATTCAAGTCCGCTGACGCCGTGACGCCCGATCCTGAGACGTACCCCGTATCTCCATTGAATCAGAGCACAGGCACTGAAACAAGTCC
>CAMDUB010000022.1 GCA_945878575.1 Phycisphaera mikurensis NBRC 102666
TCGGCGCTCTTGGCAATGGCAGAGGGAGCGCGCCGCGACCTACGTTCGGCGCTGCCTGAAGCGGTGCGCGCACAGATGGTCTCGCCAGGCGGGCGCTACTTAGTCATGGCGCACCCCGCTGGCGACATGTGGGAAGTGGAGCCGCTTGAACAGTTCGTCACCGCCCTGCGTTCCGAAGATCCGCACGCGACGGGTGCACCGATGACCGTCAGCGAGTCAATGAAGAGCATGGAACGATCGTTCCTGCAACAGGCGATTCTTGCCACCTTGATGGTGACCATCTTGCTCTGGGTGGACTTGCGAAACGTGCGCGAAACGCTGGCAGCACTCGCCTCGCTTGCCGTCGGAGTCGCTTGGACCGTTGGACTCATGGCCGCGTGCGGCACTTCCTTCAACTTGGCAAACTTCTTTGCCATTCCCATCATGATTGGGCTTGGTATCGATAGCGCCATTCACATCACTCACCGCGCGCATGAGGGTGCGCTTGATCATGGTTTCGGCTCTACACGTCGCGCGGTGATTGTGACCGCACTCACTACCACCATCGGCTTTGGTGCGTTGATCTTGGCACATCACCAGGGACTTCGCAGCTTGGGAGTTGCCATGGCCGCGGGCAGCGCATGCTGCCTAGTGACTGCCGTATGGACGTTGCCGGCCATGTTGCGCCTCATAGGACTTCGCCCTAAAAACAGCGGATTGCGGCTGGTGACTACACAGACTGATGCAGAGCGACGCGGCGCTGCGTGAGGGTGGCAACTATTGGTATCGATGTATTTCGTACGCGCGTAGGAGCACGGACGCGCATACGATCATTTCATGCGCATTCTACTTGTTTCAGCAGTGTTGACGGTCCTAGCTCTGACTGGCTGCTCGGGCAGTGACGTACAGAAGCCAGCAACGGCCAACGCCGCTGCCAAGCAAACGACACAAGTTGCCTACACCGTCACCGGCATGCACTGCAACTCGTGTGCAGAAGCAATCACTGCAGAAGTGGCTGCAGTGAAAGGCGTGCGCAGCGTGCAGTGCACGTTTGAATCAAAGTGCGCGGTACTTGAAGTGAACAATCCGGCTGCCCAAGCAGACGCCGAGCGCGCGATCACCAAACTTGGTTTCACCATTGCACCCTGCGCAGTCCCGGTGGCCGGCGCCACTCAACCAGCGACCGGCGTGTCTTCCAAATAGATCGCGCACGCTTCGAGCACCAGTCGCGCCGCTTCATCCATGGACGCAGGTATCCGCGCGCCCGCAGCATGCACGTGTCCACCTCCATCAAAGTGCGCGGCGAGGTGATTGACATCAATGAATGCGCCACCCGCGTTCGCGGCCGGCTTACTGCGGAAACTGGCCTTCACTAACTGGGGATCGCTCTCCACCAGCAACACGCTCATCTCCACTTCACGAACGCCCATCGGTTCGTTGACGAGCCCGGCAAGATCATCCACGCGGGTGCCGGTTTCTGCAAAGTCAGAGCGCATCAGGCGCATGATTGCCACGCGGCCTCCGCACGCATATGAAAGTGAATTCAGCGCACGCCCAGTGAGGAGCGGTCGACCGGGCGCATCGCCCTGCTCAATTGTTCGATAGAGGCCGTCCTTGTCAACGCCGCAGGTGAGGAGACGGGCCGCCAACTGAAATACGCGGTCGTCTGCGGCGCTAAAGCGGAACCAGCCGGTGTCGGTTGCCAGACCCACAAAGAGTGCTTCTGCAATGGTGTTGCGCGCGGTGCGGGCGCTTGGCCCAAACGGCACGCCCATTTCATCGATCACTGCCACCAACACCTGCGTGCAGCTCGCGCAGCCGCGGTCAACCAGGCGCATCGGCGCCACTGCATCGCCGCGCGCGTGGTGATCAATTCCAACCACCAGCGCCGGATGTTCCTTCAGCCAATCGCGGCAGTGCTCAAGCTGACTCCAGGCGCCCGTATCAAGGACCACCGCCAGGTCACAATCTGCGTTGGGTGTAACAAGGCCATGATCAACGAAGCGAATCTCGCCTTCAAGCGCCAGGCCACGGATGGATCGATCCACTGGTCCCGCCAGCACCGCGTCGACCGTCGTACCCAGGGAGCGAAGCGCGCGCGCTAGGGCCAGCACCGAACCCATGGCGTCGCCGTCTGGCTTGAAATGCGTCGTAAGGAAAGGCCGCTTTGCCGCGCGAAGCCGTGCAACGAGCGCAGCATGGGTAACTGTGGTTGAGTATTCCATATGTTTCTGAACCCTCTATGGCGAACGCTACGCGAGCGCGGCGGTTCGTGCCACATCGGCACGCAACTGCGCAACTAACGCATCCGGACCCGGGAATCGCCACTGCGAACGCAGCCACTGTTCAAAGTGCACTTCGATGGGCCATCCATAGCTATCAAGCGCGGCCTCAAGGCCAAGGACGTGCGCTTCGCACACCCGACCGCTGCTGCCGAACGTCGGCTTGGTGCCCACAGAAATGGCGGTTTGGTAGTGGCGGCCAGCAATGATCGCTCGCCCGGCGTAGACGCCATCGGCGGGAAGCGCCATGCCGGGAGCCATGATGTTTGCCGTTGGAAATCCCAACAGGCGACCGCGCTGATCGCCCCGCTCGACCACACCTTCAATGGCGTGGGGGCGGCCGAGTAACCGCGCCGCGTCCGCCACCCGACCCATACTCAACATCCAGCGAACGGCCGTGCTACGCGCTGCAATCACTGATCCATCGCTCAGGGGTTGGTCAACTTCCTGCACCTCAATGGTCTGGAATCCCAAGCGCGCACCAATGACCGCCAGCGTTGTCACATCACCCCTGCGACCGCGACCGAACCGAAAGTCCGCGCCTTCCGCAATCGCGTCAAAGGGGACTGCCGCACGGAGGTGATCGATGAACCCTTCCGGCGTCTCTGCCAGAATTCCACTGCGTGGATCCAGGACGTGGACCGCATCGCAACCGCACGCCAAGAGCAACGCCTCGCGACGCGCGGATCCGGTGAGTCGCGCGGGCGCAGCATCGGGGCGAAGGACGGCTACCGGGAGCGGATCGAAAGTCACCGCCACCACCTTTCCATGCGGACCGGCGGCAGCACGGGCAGCCGCCACCAGCGCTTGGTGACCCCGGTGTACGCCGTCAAAGTTTCCGATGGACGCGATGATCATTGGGTCAGTGACTCATGGACTCAGGGGCTCACGGGCATCGGGGGCATGGGTAACGCGGGAAGCGGCGGACGAACCAATCCCGCGGGGAGAACTTTCAGAGAATATCGGCAAGCGCCAGACTGCCGCTACTCGGGGGTGGATTCAAGGGATCGATGCCCGATTCCGGCGTCGCCCCGTGGTATGAACCACGAAATGGCCTCTGCACATCCAACAGCAACCGCGCTCGCCAGCACCGTACCGGTCAACATCGTCCCAGATCCAACGGTGCTCGCCAGTGACCTTGGCAAGAGCTTCCAGCGTTCCGCGGAGGAAATCGTTCCGTGGTTTGTGGCGCAGATGCCGCGCATGTACTTCGAAGACACGTCCGCAACCGAGGTGGCAAACCACTTGCGCGCCATCATCGCCGCGCGCGCGTCTGGTCAACCGCTGCACCTGACGCTGCACAGTGATGACCGCCGCCAGTGGACCATCATTCGCGAAGGCAACAAGCCGGGCGTGTTGGCTGAAGTGGTTCGCTCGCTGCCGATGAGTCCATCGCTGCGTGCCGCAAAGATCCACGGCTCGAAGGACGGCGCCATCGTGCTTGACACCTTTGAATTCGGCGATCGTGCGCCGTTCACTGGCACAACGCCTGAGCAGACCGAGAAGCTGAACGCAACGATCGCATTTGCTAAGAATCAGGCCAAGGACTGGACCGAGGAGTCCATCCGCGCCTACTTTGCTGGTTGCGCCGCCGACTACATCGCCACGCTGACGCCACACCGCCTGAATAAGCACCGGCTGTTGCTGCAGTCGGTCAGTGGCAGTGAAGGCACCGCCGTTGAGACCGAGCCGGAACTTGAAGGCCAGTTGACGCGCATGACCATCGCGTTTTCCAACGCACGGGCGCGCACCATGCTGGAGCGCTGCGCCCATGTTCTGAGCCGTGGTGGCATCAATATTCAGCGCGCTTACCTCGACCAAGTTGCTGATCCACCGTTCGGTTCCGTGACGATGCTCGGGTTCGTCATCCAGACGCAGGACGGAAAGTCAGTCGACACCACCAGTGCCGCTTGGAAGCAGGTCGCCCACGATCTCACTCGGATCAAGTGGATCGATTCCGAATCGATTTGGCTTGCAAATCGCCACGAAGGCATGACACTTGATGAGGCTGAACTCATCTTGGGTCTGTGCACACTTTCGCATCAGCATTTGGTGCACCGCGACCGCCTGCTATTTGCCATCGAGCGCATCGTGGCAACGGCCGAGCGCACCATCACCATTACCCGGCAGATCGCGGATCTGTTCCGCGCGCGCTTCAACCCCGCCGCACCACTTGACGATGCGCACTTCAACAAGCGTGCCGCGGCCCTGCGCGCCGACATTGGCACCAAGGATGACCCAGAGGGAACTGCAACCATCTTGGTGGCGCTCCTTGATGCGGTAGAGGCCACGTTCCGAACCAACTTCTTCCTCGCCAAGCGCTTTGGTCTTTCCATGCGCATCGATCCTTCGTACTTGCGCGACGATCGACGGCCGGAACTTCCGTACGGAACTTTCTTTGTCATTGGCCGCGGCTTCTTTGGGTTCCACAACCGCTTCAAGGAAATCGCGCGCGGCGGCTTGCGTGTTGTGAAGCCGTCCAATGCTGCCCAACACTCCCGCGAACGCGAACGCGTCTTTGACGAGGTGTATGGTCTTTCCTGGGCACAACAGCAGAAAAACAAGGATATTCCGGAGGGCGGAGCCAAGGCAGCCATCCTCTTGGAGCCCGAGTCCGACATCACCCGGTGCGTGAAGAGCTTTGTCGACAGCTTGCTGGATCTCATCACTGACGACCCAGCGGCGCGCAAGCAAGTAGTCGATCGCTTCGGTAGTCGTGAACTGATTTACTTGGGGCCAGACGAGAACATCACTCCGGATCACATTGAATGGATCGTCGCCCGTGCGCGTGCGCGGAAGTACGCCATGCCCGATGCGTTCATGAGTTCCAAGCCCGGCGCCGGAATCAATCACAAGGTGTACGGCGTGACCAGCGAAGGCGTCAACGTCTTCTTGGAAGTTGCATTGCGCGCGCGCGGTATTGACCCACGCAAGCAGCCCTTCACCGTCAAGATCACCGGTGGCCCCGACGGCGACGTCGCTGGCAACATGATCCGCATTCTCAACCGTGATTACGGAAGCAATGCTCGCATCGTTGGCATTGCTGACGGCAGCGGCGTTGGCGAGGATCCGGATGGACTTGATCACACAGAACTTCTGCGTCTCTTCCAGGAGGCGCTGCCGATTGCCAAGTTTGACCCAAAGAAACTCGGCAAACACGGCGCTGTGGTGCCAGTGGAAGCGCCCGGCGGTGTGATGATTCGGAACACCCTGCACAACCGCTTGAAGGCTGATGCGTTCATTCCGGGTGGCGGCAGGCCAGCCACGATCAACGAAAGCAATTGGCGTGACTACCTGACCAAGGAAGGAAAGCCATCCGCACCGATTATCGTGGAGGGCGCCAACCTGTTCCTGACTCCCGGCGCGCGCAAAGAACTCTTTGCAGCGGGCTGCCTGATCTTCAAGGACTCCAGCGCCAACAAGTGCGGCGTGATCTGCTCAAGCTATGAAATTGGCGCCAGCATGTTGCTTGATGAGAAGAGCTTCATGTCCATCAAGCCTGAGTTTGTAGAACAAGTGCTGGTGAAGTTGCGTGAGTTGGCGCGCTTTGAAGCGGAACTGTTGATGGCGGAAGGCCGTCGTCATCCGCACACTCCGCTCACTGAACTCTCCACGGAACTCTCCAAGGTCATCAACCAGGCAGCGGACGCCATTCGGGCCGCCATGGATTCCTGGACACCCGCGGACCGCGAACTGGCCAAGCAAGTTGTTCGTGAGCACATCCCGCAGAAGTTGCAGGACATTGCTGGCGATCGACTTTGGACAGACATCCCGCAGTCGTACCTAGACTGGATGGTCGCCAAGCGCTTGGCGTCCGGCATCGTCTACCGCGAGGGCGTCAACTTCCTGGAAGGCGTGGAGCCGGGCGCGGTGGCGGCGTTGTCGTTGCGCTACCTGCGTAAGCGCGATGAGAACCGCCGACTGGTGGAACAATTGAAGGGTTCCACCGCACCGGGCGCAGCACGCGCTGCCGAACTCCTCGCACGGTCCGGAACCCGCGCTGCGCTGGAAGATTTCGACTAACGCGGCTGGAATGGCACTTTGTACATGCGACCCGGTTGCGCCGTACCCTGCGCACCGGAGGATTCCTGTGCTCATATTCGATCGCCCTGCCACTATCCGTCGTCCCGTTTCTTCCTTGGTGCTTCTGGCGTTTGCCGCGCTGGGCGCATCCGTTGCCCGCGCGCAAGATCTGCCAACGCAGACGATCTCCGACGCCGGCACCATCGACCGCGTAGTGATTTATCCGACCAGCGCTGCAGTGACACGCGTCATCCACCAAGATCTGGCGCAAGGGCTGTGGACGGTCCGCGTCACCAATCTTCCAGCGGGCGTGAACGGCGCGCAACTGCAAGCCAAGGTGCGCTCCGGTGATGCCCCCAACCCGTCCGGGCCCCGACTCCTTGGCGTGGAGTTTGAAGAGACCCCTGGCATCGACTTCGCAGGCAGCAAGGAAGGTATCGACCTCGCGGAGCGGCTGAAGGAAGCGCGCCGCCGTTTGGAGTTCACCAGGCAGGACCAAGCACAGCTCGGCGCGCGCATCACACACATCGACCAGGTGTCCACGCGCATCACCGCCAACGCCACTGCCGACGGTGGCACGGCGAAGGCAGACCCTGCCAAGGCGATCGAAGGCCTGGCGTGGGTCAATGCTGAAAAGATGCGCGTGATTGAAGCGTCGCGAACGCTCGCCGCACGCGAAGACGCCGTGATGAGAGAAATCACCGTGCTCGAACAAACCATGGTGCAACAGGGCAGCGCTGGTCGCACGCAGCGAACTGCCGTGGTGAAGATTGCCGCACCGCAAGCCACCCCGCTTGATCTGGACCTGACCTACATGGTTCCCAAAGCATCATGGGCACCCGCGTATTCCATTCGCGCCGCTGGCGATCGCAGTGGCGCCACCATTGAGTACGACGCCATGATTGCCCAGCGCACCGGCGAAGAGTGGAAGGATGTGCGGGTCTCCCTCAGCACCGCGGATCCCGTGCGCGCTGCGCAACCGAGCGAAGTGGAACCCGTCTATGTGGATATTGAGCAGCCTATGTACGCCGGTGTCCCAGGCGATAGCAGCGGAATGGTGGGCGACATGGAGATGGGCGAGGAGAAGTTCAAGGATCAATCCAAGTCCCGGCGCAGGGGAAAGCCCGGGGCGAACCGTGGGCCGGGTGGCGGCGGCCTGGGTACCGGCGGGGCTTACGGTAATGGAGGCGAACCTGGCGCTGCCGATGACGATGATGGCGAGCAAGGCGCCGTGCTTGAACAGCTCGCGCGCGCCGCAAGCGTTTCGGAAGCAGGCATTGCCGCCAGCTTTGAACTGCCGCGCCGCATCACCGTGCCCAGCGACGGCAAGCGCTCGCAGCGCACGCGCATCGCTTCGTTTGAACCGGATGCAAAGTTTGTCTACGCGGCGCAACCACTGGTGACTGACAGTGTGTTCCTGCGCGGCGACCTCACCAATGCGTCCGCGTTCCAGTTGCTTCCTGGCACCGCGCAAGTCTTCATGGGCGGCGACTTCATTGGCGAAACTGCCATGCCTTCCGTTGCACCCAAGTCTGATTTCAAGGTGTTCTTTGGACCCGACCGCGCTGTGCGTGCAACGCGCGAGGTGATTTCCAAGGTGACCGGCGCCGCCGGATTGTTTGGCGGCAGCATCGCCACCACGTGGAACTATCGCATCAAGCTTGATAACGGCACTGGCCGCGATATTGCCGTGGAACTGCTTGACCGCCGCGCTGTTAGTCGCAACGAGAAGGTGGAAATCAAAATCGCTGATCTTTCCTCGCCACTTTCCAAAGATGCGCTGTACGCCGCTGGACCACAGAAGACCGGCATCTTGCGCTGGGACATTTCCGTGCCAGCATCGGCACGCGGCCCTGCAGCGCTCCCGGTGACGTGGACCGTGCAAGCCACGCGCGCCAAGGATATTGAAATCACTGCGCTGCCCGACTGACATCGCATACGAACTCCACCGGACACCACCATGTACCAGCACACCTTGCAAACACTCTTCATTGCCACATCCCTTGCCGCCCTGGCGGGCGTGCCTTCTGTATTGGCACAGTCAACCGTGGCCATCGATCCCGATGTCGCCATGCAGAACGCGTCGGATAATGGCAGCATTCGCGCCGTCACCCTGTATCCGGGCCGCGCCGCCGTCACCCGCGCCGTGCAGCGCGAATTTAAGCAAGGACTGTGGGCATTGCGTATCTCTAACCTTCCGGTGGAAGTGCAAGCTGGATCGTTGCAGGCGAAGGTGAATGCAGCCGCGGGAACAACACTGAAGAGTGCACCCAAGCTCCTGGCCGTGGAATACTCACAGACACCGCGCGTTGCATTTTCCAGTTCTCCTGAGGGGATTGCACTTGCAGAGAAGGTCCAAGAGCTTCTGCGGAAAATTGAGTTTCTGAAGCAAGACCGCGCCCTCCTTGCGCAACACGACAAACTCATTGATCAGATTGGCGTCCGCGCGACCGCCTCAGCAACCGCCGATGGTGCCACACAGGCAGTCGACCTGGCCGCCGTCGCCAAGCAACTTGAGTTTGTGCACACTGAAAAGGAACGCATCCTTGGTGTTGCCCGCGAACAGAACGAGCGAAACGAAATGCTGACGCGCGAATTGCAGGTAGCAAATCAGCAACTCGCTTCACTCGGCGGCGCTGATCGCACTGAGCGCAGCGCTCTGGTGCTGATGGCTATTCCTGAGTCATGCACCGTGGATGTGGAACTCACTTACCTTGTAGGGAACGCCACGTGGGAGCCTGCATACGCCGTGCGCGCTGCGGGTGACCGCACTGGCGTCACCGTGGAGTACGACGCGCTGGTTTCGCAGCGCACCGGTGAAGACTGGAAGGATGTGAAACTCTCACTCTCCACCGCGCAGCCAACACGCGCTTCAAGTCCGCCGGCCGTCGATCCGTGGTATGTGGATGTGGTGGTGCCTATGCCGCCGGTAGCCGCCGGTGCGCCCGCCACCACCGCCGTTTATGACGCGGCACCGTCGGCACCCATGGCAATGGCCATGTCGCAACCCAGGGAAGTAAACGAGAACGCAGTGCGCCTGGAACTGGAAAAACTCTCCGCAGTTGCCACCGTTCAAGAAACCGGCACTGCTGTTTCCTTTGAAATTCCCCGCCCCGTCACCATTCCAACCGACGCGTCCAAAAAGCAGCGCACTCGTATTGGTGCCTTTGAGCCAACTGCCAAGTTCATGTACGTCGCGGCGCCGATCGTGTCTGAGAGCGTGTTCCTGCGCGGCGACATGACAAACAGCAGCGCGTTCCAACTGCTGCCAGGAAATGCACAGGTCTTCATGGGTGGTGATTTCATCGGCGACACCGCCATGCCATCCGTTGCACCGAAGGATGAATTCAAAGTCTTCTTCGGCCCGGACCGCGCGCTCCGAGCGACCCGTGAAGTGCTCTCCAAGAACACCGGAAGCAGCGGCTTGTTTGGTGGATCAACAGTCACCACGTGGAATGATCGCATCACGCTTGATAACGGCAGCGGTCGCGAGGTCAACGTGGAACTCTATGACCGTCGACCAATCAGCCTCAATGAGAAGATTGACGTGAAGGTCAGCAATATTGCGCCGGCTCTCAGCACGGACAAGCGCTACGTGGACGGACGGATGACGCAGGGCATCCTGCGCTGGGACCTGGCGGTGCCAGCCTCCGCGCGCGGCCCCAAGGCCACAACGGTGAGTTGGACCGTGGACATCAGCCGCGCCAACAATGTTCGGACGACGCCACTACCGGACTAAGCCGGATCGGTCAGAACCACCACGGATTGGCGGGCTTCTCCTCAACGATGCACTCTTGCAGGAATGCAACGGCGCGTTCGAAGCCTTCATCGATCGACATCATGGCGTCTTCATGCTCAATGGAGAGCACATGGTCATAGCCATGACGACGCAACATGCTGATGAACGGACGCCAGAAGTCAGTGCCGTGGCCCCAACCGCAAGCACGGAAGTTCCAAGCGCGGCCCTTGAGATCACTGTACGGCTTGGCGTCCAAGTAGCCGTTGAGTGGACCTTGGTGACGATCAAGTTCGGTGTCCTTGGCATGCACATGGAAGAGCAGCCCTGCCTCGCCGAGTTGTCGAGCGGCCAAGACTGGATCGCAACCTTGCCAGAACAAGTGTGACGGATCAAGGTTGGCACCCAAGATCGGCTTGCCCTTGATTCCGGCCTTCTTCTGCGCCAGTTCACTGAGCTTGATGAGCGTCTCGCCGTTGTAGACGGTGAAGCCAGGATGCGGTTCCCAGGCGATTCGAACGCCGTGCTTGGCAGCAAACTTCGCTTGCGCAGCCCAGTAAGGAACCAACACGGTGTCCCATTGATACTTCTGGATTTCCAGGAAATCGTTGGGCCATGGGCAGGTGACCCAGTTGGGTGTTCGGTCTTGCTTGCTGCCACCGGGGCAGCCGCTGAAAGTAATGACGATGTCGGTGCCAAGCTTTGGTGCCAGTTCAACGGCCGTCACAAAGTCATCGTGATGCTTCTTGGCGAACCCCTTCTCTGGGTGCACCGGATTGCCGTGCACTGCCAGCGCGGAGCAGATCAGTCCGTGATCTTTGAGCAGGGAGTTGATGCGCTCCTGCTCCTTCTTGCTGCCGAGCACCTTCTTGGGATCAAAGTACGGCTTGCCGGGCCATGCGCCCACTGGGAGTTCAATGGCGCCGAGACCGATGTCGGCGATGTAGTCGCAAACATCTTCGAGGGTGCGACCGGCAAAGAGCGCTGACATGACTCCAAGCTTCATGACAATCCTTTCGGGGCGCAAGGCGCCTCAGGGTGACTGGCGACGCCGCTCGGTTACGCACTGCGCAACGCGGAACAGCCGAAGCCCCCATGCCAGCAGGAAGTGCCGCTAGAGGGGAGGCGCGGAGCGTAGTTGCCGCGGGCGTTGGGCTCAATGTCCGCAAGGAGCCGCAATCCGGTACCCCCCGGCAACCGGGACCCCGGCGGAAACGAACCATTCGTGCGACAATCCCCCGAATGCCACTCCTGACTGCTATCGCCGCCCTGCTTCTGCAGACTGCGCCCGCCCCTGCGGCGCCGTCGGTGGTCACGCAGACAGCGCCGGTGGTGGACGCGCCGGCAGTAGTCACGCAGACAGCGCCGGTAGTGGACGCGCCGGCAGTAGTCACGCAGACAGCGCCGGTGGGCGATGCACCAGCGGCGAGTACACCGCCCGCGCCGCTCACCGCATCACCCGTTCCAAGTGAAGAACTTGTGGGCCCACCAACGCCCAGCACCGAGCCTGCGCCGATTCACCAAGTTTGGATCTTCATCGATCGCTGGAAAGAATTCGGCGGAACGGTGGTGAGTGAGACCGACCTCATCATCACCGTCACTGACGGACTGGAGACGCGCACCTTCAATAAAGCGAAGGTGCTTGACATCATTGAACTGGTCCATCCCAAGCCCGGTCAACGCGGCTTGGTGCAACTGCGTGATGGCACCATCGTGCGCGGCGAAATCCTCAAGGACTCGCTTGAAGAAGTTGAGTTCCAAGTAGATAGTGTGCGCGGCCGGGTTCCGCGCGAAAAGGTCTACCGTGTCATGTTGGAGTTGGAGTTTGAAACGCGGTATGCGCGCGTCAAAGCAGCCATCGCGCCCGAAGAACATGGACGAAGACTCGGCCTTGCCCGTTGGCTTGCTGACCAAGATCGGCTTGACCTGGCCATCACTGAGTTGGAGGCGCTCCTGCGCGACGGCGATGTTGAAGAAGCGCGCGAGATGTTGCGTGAAATCAATGCCCGCGTGAAGCTGGAGTTGGCGGTCAAAGAATCCAAGGAAAACAGCAAGAAAAAGGCTGCTAGTAAAGCCGCTGATGCCGCTGCAGCCGAGCAAGCAAAGACCGCCGACGCCGGCAGCAACTCCGCCAAGCCAGCGCCCCGCGGCGCGCCCACCACGCGCGAGATGCTTCCCAAGGATCTGCTTTCCAACGAAGATGTGAACTTGGTTCGCGTGTATGAGATTGACTTCAAAGATCCGCCACGATTGACCGTATCCCCGGAAGGTGTTCGGCAACTCATCCTGCGCTACGGGTCCAGCGCACTGGTTCCCGCAACTACCCAAGAACGCAACGCGCTCTATTCCAAGAGTTCAGTAGAGATTGCCCGACTGATGTTTGATCTCAAGGCACGCGATCTGTACAACTATATTGAGGTGGAGGAAGACCCCACTTCAGTGGCAAAGTTCCGGACGCGCGTTCACAACTCGTGGCTGATCTCCAACTGCGCTACCAGTCGGTGCCACGGCGGCGTGGACGCCGGGCGATTCTTTCTGTACACGGGTAATGCCAAAGATCAGCGCATTCGTTACACCAACCTGCTGACGCTGCTCAACTTTAAGGTGGACGGCAAGCCGGTGGTCAACTTTGAGGACCCACCAGATTCGCTGCTCATTCAGTACGCCATGACACGATCGTCGGCGCGTTACCCGCATCCGGACGTCAAGGGTTGGCGGCCAGTTCTCAGCAATACCACACCCCAATTGCTGCAAGACACCCTCGACTGGATTCGTTCCATGTATCAGCCAAGACCGGAATACCCGGTGAAATACGTCGCTCCCAAGCTTGATGCTGTCGACAAAGCTGTGCCGACCATCGACGGTCCGGACCGCTGACTGCCCCCCGTTATCGCCCGATGCATCATGCGGGTAAATTGCCGATTGACCGCCACACTTGCGCCTGATTGGCGCCTCACTCGCGCCGCTTTGGCGCCACTCACGAGATTCGAACCATGAACCGAGCACGCATTCTTGCCGCCGCCACCCTGCTGATGTCCACTGCGCTGCCCGCGTGCAACGGGTTGCATACTCCGTCACCGGCCGAACAAGGCGCCAAGAAGATCACCCAAGTCACCGCGAAGGCGCGTGGGATTTCCAGCCGCATCACCTTCTCACCCGATGCCGTGTCCAAGTCACTGCCTGTAGAGGGTGGTGAAACCAAGGAGCTTGCCCAGGGACTCTTGGCACCCGCAGAGGCCGCAAAGGAATTGCGTTCACTTGCCTCCGAAGTCACCGCCGCTGCCGGCAGTGATTCACAGCGCAAAGAAGCCAAGACACTTGCTATCCGCATGCGCCGCGACGCCATGATGCTTGACCTCATGGACCTTGAGCGTATTTCACAATTGAAGTCAGCACTGGCGAGTGGAATTTCTGAACGGATTGCAGCCATCCGCTCCATTGTTGCTTCCGGTGATCTGAATGCGACCAAAGAGGCCGCCGCTCGTACCAAGGCTTCGCAAGGCGCGAAGTCTTCGTTTGACGATAGTGTCGCGGCGGAAACTGATCGCGCGGATGCTGCACGCACTGCGCTGCAGCCGCTTGATGCATCAATCGATGAAAAGGAATCGAGCGCGGAATCCCTTGACATTGATATCCAAACGCTCCGCGCCAAGGCTGCCACCAGCACTCCGTCCGCTGCGCTGCCACTGATGATTGATGCGCGCAGCAAACTTGACGCCGCGCAAACCCTGCGCGTGGACGCAAGCACGGATGATCGCGAAGCAGAGCCGTACCGCAGCACGGTTCGTATCGTCGACTTGGCAACCAAGGAAAACGCGGAAATCACGGATACCAACAAGTTCCTTGATGCCCGTATTGATGAGTCGAGGAAGGCTGAAGTCGGCGCTAAAGCCCGCGCCAGTGCCGCTGAGAAGCGAAAGAGTGAACTGGACGCTGAAGCCGACGCGCTGATGAAGGAATTCGCCACGCTCGATGCGGAACTCTTTAAGCCCGCCCTCAAGAATGTTGAAGAGAACATCAACAGCGATGGCTTGACTGCGAAGAACTCAACCGATCAGGCAGCCATTGCGATCGCCAAGGCTCGCTTTGCCGCCATTCAGATTGATGGTGTCGACCAATTTATGTCGCTGATGGCCGCCGCTAAAGCACCGGTCGCCCCGACTGGGGATGGCGCGGAACAACTACGCATGCAACGCGATAAGTTGGCCGGGAACGCCAAGTCCGCGCTCGTTGAAGCACGCGACGCGCTCTCGGGGGTTGAAGTCGGCGCCGCGGCGCCGATGTTGCGATCGATCACTGAATTGGCAGCGGCATTGGGAATTGAAGTCCCAATCACTGCTGCACCTGCGGCCGCGGCGACCACGGAGGAAGCTGCACCTGCGGGTGATGCTCCGCCAGCGGATGATGCCGCGCCTGCCACTGATGCGGCACCGGCGGATGAGACCGCGCCTGCCACTGGACCGGACGGAAGCCCAGCGGTGCCGCCGACTCCTGCAGGGGATCCTGCTGCAGCGCCGGCTGGTGAACCCGCTCCAGCACCGGCTGGTGATCCTGCCGCGGATCCAGCTGTTCCGCCGCAGGCTGAGCCAACGACGGATCCTGAAGAGCCAAACAAGTAAATTCGAAGCAGTTCGACTTCGGGCGTGTCGCGCATTCACGCGCGCAGATGCCGCCACGTTGCCATTCGTTGGTTTATGAAGTGAGCGCCGCTCGCGCAACGTCGCGGACGTGCGCTGCAACACCTTCGTCAGCCACTATCGCTGCGAGCGTGGTCTTCAGCGTGGACCGCAGTTCATCCGGAGTGTCATGCGACTGTATGGCATCCGCGGCAGCAAGTGCGGCATTTCGGCGCCACATGTCTCGATCCGCGCGGCGCAGTACCCCATTCAACCGCGCGGCTTCCCAGGCGGACTCGTCCCATCCGAGTACTTCTAGTAATGGGAAACCGGTGCGCGAAGGTTGATACGCCTCGTGAATACCCAAGGCGCGCGAACGCTGCGTCGGTTGTGAATGCGGGCAGACCTCTTGGCATGTGTCGCAGCCAAAGATCCAGTCTTCCGTGCATCCAACAAGGGTCGCATCAACAATGCCGCGCTCTTCAATGGTGAGTGCGCTGATGCAACGCCTCGCATCCACCGACCACGGCGTGATGGCGCCAGTTGGACACGCATCGATGCACCGCGTGCATGATCCGCACGGATCGCTCTCGTCAGTGGTTCGCTTAGCCGCCGAAGCCGGTCGATCTACATCCTGCAGCGCAGCGGCGATCGTTCCATCCGCACGAATTGGCGCTAATTCCAGGCTGGTGACCACCACGCCAAGGAGTACCCACGTGCCAATTCCATCAGGGGCAATCAGCAGCGTGTGCTTACCGATTCGTCCAAGGCCCGCGCGTTCAGCGTGTTCGCGCTCCAAGAGCGGCGCCGTATCAATGCACGGGCGAAATCGCTCACCGGGATATGTGCGAATGAGTTCTTGCGCTAACGCACCAAGACGCGCGCGAATCACCACGTGGTAGTCCTCACCGCGTGCGTACCGCGCAATACGGCCAACGCCCGGTACGCGGCAATCCGGTCGACCATCGGCGTAGCGATCAGCCACGCACAGAATGCTGCGCGCGCCAGGCACTAACGCTGCCGGATCAAGCCGCTTCTCTACTTCTTCCGCCAAATAGCCCATGCCGCCCTGCTTGCCGGCGGCAATCCACGCGCGGTACGCGTCCGGATGAGCGGATGGTCGCGCGTCAGCGATACCTGCAAGCGCAAATCCATGTTCGCGACAGCGTTCCAATATTGCGCGCGAGCGTTCCAGCGGGACTGACGATCCAAGCTCCGCGCTCGCTCCCGTCACCGCGCCACTCCAAGCATGCGCGACAAACGCGCCGGTGCAAGGTCGGGCACCAGAAGTGGCGTTCCAAGCACTGCACCAGCCGCCAGATACCCGGAGCGCACTGCGCCTTCCATGGTGGCTGGCCAGCCCGTGCGCGTCCAATCGCCTGCCAAATACAAGTTACGAATTCCTCCGTGGCGATCGAACCCATCGGCTGCGGCTCGCGGGCGAATGCCTTCAAATCCAGGCACAACGGCAAAGGTGGCGCGCTTTTCCTTCACGCTGCGCACGGAGATCGGCTCAACGCCCTCGGCTGCCGGCAGCGCCCAGCGAATATCTTCAAGGACGCGGCGCGTGATCTCCTGTTCCGAAAGATCCATCCACTCGTGCGCGCCACTGATGACGGCGTGAATGAGTTGCGTACCAGCAGAATCACCCGCTGCATCGTCAACGTCTTTCGCAAAGAGCCACTGCGTGGCGCGCCCGGGAAGCACAATATGTGGCAAATCCATCACGCGCTTTGGGAAGCGCAAGTGCACACCAAGAATTGGGCTCGACTGCACTTCATCAAGATGCTGCAGCCGTTGATCACGCGCAATCATGGTTGCTGAAACTAACTTTGCCAGTCGATCAGCAGGCACGGTACTGATCACTACATCGGCATCAAACGCGCCTTCATCAGTGATCACTCCCGTGACGCGCTTTCCGTCATACGCAATAGAAATTGCACTGACGCCCATGCGCACCTGACCACCGGCTGCCAGAATGGCGCCCTCGGCGGGGTCATACAAACGCACCAGTGGAACTTTGGATAGTCCCATCAATGGCGCTTGGCGATTGGCAAGAAATCCTTCTTGAAAGACCTGCATCGCGGCAGCGGCGCTGACTTGGTCAACATCCAGGTTGCACGCGCTCACCACCACCGGACTCCAGAAACGCGTCACCACATCCGCAGATTGCCCGGTTTCCTGTAGGAATTCACTGAATGTGCGGCCTTCCCACTGCGCCCTTCCGGTAGCGCCCATCCGCAACATGCGCCACATGGCGCGTGCCACCGATCGCTTCGCGCTGAGGCTGAGCATGCGCATGGCCGCAAAGCTCTCCGTGAAGTGCGCGGGCGCTGGCAACATGCCGGGCTTCATGACATCAGGCGCGTGCGGCGGATTGGCCCAGTAGACGCGGGGGTGCCACTCGATGGCGTCGGTCACGCAGAGGCGCTCATAGAAGTCCAGCAGGTTGGTGCAACAGCCCATCAGGACGTGTTGGCAATTGTCAAGCACTTCACCAGTGCGTGGGTCAGTGAAGCTGGTTGCTCGCCCACCCAGTTTGCGGCGCGTCTCTAGCACGGTGACTTGCACACCAGACTCAGCTAATCGCAACCCGCAAGCAAGACCAGCGATACCGCCGCCGATGACCACAGCGCTTCGAACGGATGCGCTTCGAGCAGCAGCGCTTCGACTGTCAGCAGCAGCATTTGTAGTCATGCCCGCGCACCCCGTGCCATACGGCTAGCGCGCCATGCAATCCACGCTTTGCGTGCAGAAGAAAGTCTTACGCGCTTATCACTCACCACCTTGGCAGGATTGGCGCGGATCTTCACAAGCAAGCCGTGATAAATCTGTGTCATTGCCCACAGGGTCGGCAAGCAACTGGGCGTGATCATCTGATCAAGCGGCGCACTGCGCACGTAGAACTGCTCGGCGCGATCGCACTGCGCGCGCATGAATTCCGCACATTGCTCGGGCTGTTTCCAGCTTCGGAGCGACTCGGGTGTGAGATCAAAGCGTCGAAAGTCTTCCGCAGGCAAGTACACGCGCCCAAGGTCATAGTCTTCTCGAAAGTCGCGCAGAATGTTGGTGAGTTGAAACGCAATTCCGCGATCCACCGCCAGCGCCGGCGCCGCCGGATCGTGATAGCCCCAGATGCGGATACACACCAGGCCAACCGTACTTGCCACTCGATAGCAGAAGCCGCGCAGGTCGTCCCAGTGCTGGTACGAAGCCGGGCCAACATCGGAAAGCTGCCCGTCCAACATGTCATGGAAGTCGCGCTGCGAAAGCTGGTGACGCTCCGCTACCCACGCCAAGCCGCGCCAAACGGGTGAGTCATCCGGAATCTCTCCGGCAAGTGCTGCATCGGTTGCGGCGCGGAATTCTGCAATGCGTCGCACGCGTTCTTCGGGCGCAAATCCCTCGGCGTCAGCCAAGTCATCGGCCGCGCGCATCCATGCGTAGATCACGTACATGGCGCCGCGCGCGGTGTCAGGAGTAAGCTTGAGCCCGTACCAAAAGTTGCGGGCGCGGGCACGCGTGATGCGTTCGCACTCGGCTAACACCGGCGCAAGATCGGGCGGAACTTCCAGGATCGTGCTCACTGCGAACCGCCCGTCCCACCGACTCCTGAACTCGCCGTCCCGCGCGCTGATCCGCCCACACGCATCCAACGCGGCGCGCGTGCGCCCCACCAAGCGCGCATCACCAACATGCCGCGCTCAGTACGGCTGAGCTTTGGTCGGTGAATGCATGTTTCCAGGTTCCACGACTCAATATGTCCAAGGATGCGTTCACCGCCCTCAATGAACAAGCGGATGACGGAATGCGCCTCATCGGTAAGCGTTGGCAGGAGCGCGCGCCCTTCTTCAAGCAGTTTCCAGCACCGGTCCACCATTGGTCGAACCGCCGTGCGATACTCGCTAAGGAATTGCTGATCGCATGCATGACCAAGCTCAGCGGTCCTTCGCAACCGTGATTCAAAGTTTGTAATGCCAGCCGTGCACTCTGCTGGCAAATAGATGCGATCGCGATCCAAGAGGTCGCGGCGCACATCTTGCACATGGTTCACCAATTGCAACGCAGTGCAGACGCGGTCACTCAATGCGAATCGCTCCTGCGTGGCAAGACCAAAGACCGACAGCACCAAACGCCCGACTGGGTCCGCGCTTCGACGGCAGTACGCATCAAGTTCGTCCCACGTGGCGTAGCGAATCTTCACCTGGTCCTCTTCAAACGCGCTGATGAGATCATTGAACGGCTCGATGGAAAGTTTGTGCGCCACAACGGTTGGTCGCAGTGCCACAAACACGGGATGTCGCGGCGCGCCGTCAAAGCACGCCTGCAATTCACCGCGCCACCATGCCAGCAGTTGCAGTCGCTCTTCGCCAGGCGAACCGGCTTCGTCACCTAAATCATCAGCCCAGCGGCAGAACGCGTACACCGCTGCAAAGTCGCCGCGCATCCGCGTTGGCACCAACGCGCTGAGCACGCTGAAGTTCTCGTAGTGCCCCTCCGCAAGTGCCTGGCACCAGGCACGGGCAGTCGCCTCATCCATCGGGGGCGACACTCCGGGGCCAATCCGCGCTGGACCAAATTCATTGAGTTCATCGACGACGCGTTTCACGGCTTGAACTCTAGCCGAAAGCGTGCATCCGGAGGTGGAAATCCACTTCGGACAGCCGTCAGTTATGGCTACACTTCTGCGTTCCATGAAGCTCATCCTTGCAAATCCCCGCGGCTTTTGCGCCGGCGTGTACATGGCCATTGATGTCGTCGATCAATTGATCGACATCTGCCCCAACGAGACGATCTACGTCTATCACGAGATCGTGCATAACCGCCATGTGGTGGAGCGCTTTCAAGGCCGCGGCGTGAAGTTCATTGAGGAACTTTCCGAAGTGCCGGACGGATCGATCGTGGTGTTCAGTGCACACGGCGTGAGCCCTGCGCTTCGTCGGGAAGCCGACGACCGCAACCTGACCGCCGTCGACGCCACCTGCCCGCTGGTGACCAAGGTGCACAACGAGGCGATCCGATACGCGCGCGCTGGGTACCAGATCTTGCTGGTCGGCCACGCCGATCATCAAGAGATCATTGGAACGCGCGGTGAAGCGCCCGATGCAACGCAGGTTGTTGAAAGCCCGAAGGACATTCCTTTCCTGACAGTCAAAGATCCAAACAAGTTGGTCTACCTGACGCAGACCACGCTTTCCACTGATGATGCCAACATCATCATTGCTGCGCTGAAGGAAGCGTTCCCGGGGCTCAAGGAGCCACCGAGTGAAGACATTTGCTACGCCACTACCAATCGGCAGCGCGCCGTGCGAGCGCTCGCGCCGCAGGCTGATTTGGTGCTGGTGGTGGGTAGTCGCAACAGCTCCAATTCAGTGCGGCTGACGGAAATCAGCCAAAATATGGGAACTCCTGCCCGTTTGGTGGATGACCGCAGCGAACTACGTGATGAGTGGTTCAACGGCGTGAACACCGTGCTAGTCACCGCCGGCGCCAGTGCCCCGGAAGACTTGGTGCAGCAACTCATCGTGGAACTCATTGAGAAACACGGCGGCCTTGTTGAGCAGCATGATGTCTATCACGAGCAAGTGGAGTTCGGTCTGCCCGGTACGCTCAAGGAACTGATGCGCAATCGCGGTGTCGACCCAACTGGTCGCCGCGTGATGCGTAAGGACGCCGACGAAGCGATGGGCGCATGGCTTGATCGCCACGGCATTGAGCACCGAACCGTCGACCTGACCGTGGGCGCTACCCGGTGAGTGCCACTGAGCGCACTGGATTCTTTGAGCTCGACGCTGTCACACTGGAGTCATGGTGCGGCGCGCGCGGCATGCCCAAGTTTGCTGCCAAGCAGTTGCTTGACTGGGTGTACGGGAAAGGCGTTGTCGACGTTGATCGCATGACCAACCTCTCAAAGTCCCAGCGCGACATGCTGGCGCATGAGATGACATTCCTGCAGGGCAATGAGCTGCACAGCCTGCAAGCCACTGATGGCACCCGCAAGCTGCTACTCGGCTGGCCAAAGCCCGGTGCGGGGATCGCCCTGCCCGTCTTGGGCGTCGCCTCCGGCCGCGAAACTGAATGCGTGATGATTCCGACCGAGGAACGGCGCACAGCCTGTGTTTCAAGCCAAATGGGCTGCCCGGTCGGCTGCAAATTCTGCGCGTCTGGGCTGGAAGGCGTGGAAGGAAATCTAACCGCCGGTCACATCGTGGAGCAGGTCTGGCGCCTGGCGCAACAGCCGGGCACTGGGCGCATCTCGAACGTCGTCTTCATGGGCATGGGCGAGCCGCTCGCTAACGCGTCCGCCGTGATGAGCGCCATCCGCACCATCAACGCGCCGTGGGGCATGGGAATCAGCGCGCGCAAGATCACCATCAGTACGGTGGGCTTGCCTGCCGCCATCCGCAAGTTGTGCGACTTTGAGTTGCCAGTCACGCTGGCACTCAGCCTGCACGCGCCGAACGATGAACTGCGCCGGCAGATCATTCCGTGGGCGGAATACTCCACCGTGGCTGAACTTCTTTCTGCGTGCCAAGAGTGGTTTGGTAAGACGGGCCGCGAAATCACGCTTGAGTACATCTTGCTCGGCGGCTTCAATGATCAGCGTGAGCATGCTCAGGAACTGGTGCGCATTGCCCGCTCCATCCGCGCCAACGTCAACCTCATTCGCTACAACGAAGTTGACGGCTTGCCCTTTGCACGGCCTGACGATCATGACGTGCTCACCTTCCAGAACGTCCTCCGCGACGCTGGCGTGAATACACACATCCGCGCGAGCCGCGGCCGCGACATCAAGGCCGCCTGCGGGCAGTTGCGCCACGAGGCAATGAAGAGCTGACGCGGAACGCAGGCGCCGCTCAAGCCGTCCCCGCTTACCTACGCATTCGCCGTTAATCGCTCAATTTCAAGTACCGGCGTCTCATGCAGCCGATGCGCGGCAGCCAGCTCATGCAGACCCTTTACAACGCCCGACCAGTGCGCGCGGTGCTGCGGCTCATGAACGGCGCGATCAAGAATTTCCAGCACCGCGGTCCGCGCACGACGCTCCTGCGGCTGACCGCGCAACTCATTCGGAACTACGCGCCACAAGATCAACGCCAACTGCGCCGGCCAATCGCTTGATCGCAAGTCGAGCCGCCACACCGTGCGCCCCAGCACCACTTCAATGCGATTCAAGTAACGGCGACTCATGCGGTCACCACGTGCCGCGCGGACGCCAAGGCGTTCGCGAATGCGCCGCGCTTGACCAACGCCCGCTTGCATCGCCGCTACATACAGCGCATCGCGAATGAGAATTGATTCGGCAAGCGGCAGGATGCCGTATGTGCACAACGTGCGGTCCGGATCATCGGCGCCCGCCTCGTACAACTCCTTCACTAGACCGGCATACCAGCGCAGGTGACGCACCCCGCCCCACGCAACGCAACGCGCCGATGCATTCACAAAGTCACGCAGCGCCTGCCGACCATCATTGGTGGCGTACAGACCAGGCATCGCATCAATCGCCTCCCGAACACTTTCGCGGAACTGCCGTGCGCGACGGCGTCCACCGCGGCGTGAAGCTTCCAATTCCAACGCGGTGCGGCGCACCAAGCGACCCAGGCTTTCGCCCTTTTTTGAGTCACTTTCAGCGATTTCCAGGCCTTCTGCCAAGCGCCGACCAAAGTCAAACGCTTCCAGTGACCGGCCGAATCCCCGCGTTTCCAATCGCCGCATCGCCGCTTCAAGCGACTCCACTGAGACCGGAATGAAGCCGCGCTGGAACGCTGCACCCAGCACCACCAAGTCAGCCACGCGGTCCGTGAGAAACTCGCGCTGCGCAGTGCCGGAGATATCCGCAAGCAACGCACCCTCTGGTCGAGTGGCAAGCGGCACCGCGCGCGGCAACAAATCAACCGCCTCCGCAAGCTCCGTAGGCACCTGATCTTCAAACGCACCAAGGTTGGCAACGATGTAAGTCTTGTCCGGCGCCGCCACACGCAAGTATGGATCCGGCCCAAGCGCACGCAGCGTCTCCACCGCGTCAAATCCAAGAATGAGATCCGCTTCACCGTACGGGCATTGCGGCGAATGAACGCGCGCATCTGGACCAGAGTCCTGCCCGGTGAATAGCACCTGACCCCACGCGCGCCTACCCGGACCAATAGGCGTCGGGTGATAGATGGACTGCACGCGGTAACCCATCGCGCGCCCTGCCTCGCACAGCGCAAGCACGGCAATTCCAGGTGGATCACCGCGATATCCAGCAATATGGCAGCGCCAACGGCCTTCGCGCGCATGCACCGGACGTGGCGGCTTGATGCGCGCATCGGCATCGCCCTTCACTGGTGGCGGGCGCGTGCGTACCACTTCCACTTGCTCAAGCAGCGCGCGCACTTCAATCTTTACAGGAAGCCCGTCACCTGCTGGGAATGTCTCCCGCAGAAACTCCGTCTTCAATGGATCAAGTCCACGCTCAAGCCCGCGTTCCATCAACACCGCCTGTGAGATGGGCCGAATATCGCAACCAGTATCAGCTGGCCACACCAAGCGCTGCCGCGGTGTAAACCCAAGTCGATCGGCTTCTGCCACGCCCGCTTCAAGTTGACGAATGTCACGGCGCGCGGGTGGACCGTCATGCGCCACCAACACACCCACGCCATCCAAGCGCGCCGTCTGGGTGATGGCTGCAATCAAGCCGGGGCGATCATTCATGTCGCAATGCGTTACATGTAAACGCGGCGCACTCCGCAGCGGCACCGCTGCGTTGGCCAGGCGCTCCACATCCACTACATCGCTGCCACCCAGATCAACCACCACAAAGAGCGTGGGCTGCGGATCGATGGCCGCTTGCTGAATGGCAGCCGGCCCTTCCAACGCAAAGCGCCGGCGATCCCACAATTCAACTTCAGTGATGATTTCCGCTTGCGGGGGCGCACTTCCTTCCAGCGCCAGCGCGCGCGACGGCGCTTCCGGGTCATCTGGATCGATGCGCGCCACTTCAATCGCGGCGTCAGCAAAGACGGCACGGACGGCATCCATCGCACCGGTTGGTCCCAAACCAAAGCTCCGTCTTGGCACTTCCAGACGCTCAAGTTCCGGCTGCGAAGCAGCAAGCCGTGGCGAATGTTCCAGCCCGGTGCGCACCATCTTGAAAAGGTGCAACGCCTTGCGCAACAGGATCGATGTGCGCACGCCGTCGTTCACTTCCAGGCGCACCTCTTCACCATCGCGCGCCGGCAGACGATCCCACCACAATCGCGCGGGGCGTTCACCGCGCGCACGGAGCGCTTCGGCAACTTCAAGAATGTCGGGTGCCACTGAATCGGGCCGCGGCTCCAGCACCACGGCGTCATCGCACCGCGTCAGGAAGCGTTCCAAGAGCGCCGCATCCATGGGGTGCGTACAGCCAAGATCAAGGACCGGAACCCGTCCTTCCAAGCCAAACTCGCCAAGAATGTGCCGAATGGCCACCGCCGAAGGTCCAACAGCAATGAACGCCATCGGCTCACGCTCACCCGGACTGGGGAGCGCCGCCACGCGGTTCAGTTCCAAACGGCGCACCACGCGCAACACATCATCGCCTTCCGGCGTTCGCGCGCCACGTCGCGCGCGCAACAAGGCAGCCACTTGCTCCACGCGCTCAGTGATTCGGTTAGCGCGCAATGACGGCGAGTCCAACGAACGCAGCACTGTGGAATGCGCAACAATCGCCGCCATGCGCGGACCAGCGTTCGCAAGACGAAACGCATGTTCAATTCCATCGCGCAGCGTCTCAATGCCCTTGGGCGCCACCACCGGTAACCCCAACGAACGCGCGGCCTGCCAGGGCGATGCCAATCGCACCAAGAACGGATTATCTTCCAGTAGCAATACCACTCCGCCCTCTAACCGCCGCGCATTATCAAGCGCACGACGCGCGGCACTGATGGCCATCGCCAGTTGCTCATTCGGAATAAGCGCCAAGACGCGCTTCCCTTCACTGGCAGCGCGCACCGCCAAACTCACTGCACGCGCACCGTCCACCGAATCGGTCACCGTTACATGATGCGTATCAAGGGCGCGCGCCACCGCCGGCTCGGAAAGCATCTGAAACACTGGCTCAAACGGCACCTGCCGAGGCCCAACAATGGCGTCAATTTCCAGTTCGCTTTCTAAGACACCCTTAACGATCGCCTGGTGCGCGGAAAGCAACGCGTGCCCGTCGGCGCGCAAAAGCGGATGGCTCCAGTGCCCGGCAATTTCCGCGGCGATTTCAGAAGCGATCGTCACGCAGCGTCTCCCTGATCGGCACGCCATCCGGGTGTCAAATTCCCGGCTAAGAGCGCTTCCACCGCCAGCGCAACGCCATCGGCATGGTGCGCAGCGGTTTGCGCGCGCGCGACGGCCTTGATGCGCGGATCAGCGTTCGCCATGGCAATACCCATCGGTGCATTGCTAATCAATTCCAAGTCATTGAGCCCATCGCCAAGCGCCACAATGGATGCTCGGTCAACGCCTAAACGATCGGCAGCAACGCATGCCATGGACCACTTGTGGACGCGCGGCGCAAATATTTCCAGCATGTGAGTGCGCGAGCCAAGCACTTCATTGGCAGTCAACGCGCCCCATGCACGCACCGCCAGTCGTTCGCCCCAGCGGTCATCGATCAGCTTTACCAACGGTGCCAATTCTGCTTCCGCGCCAATCGTTCCAACGCGCAACACGCGGCCTTCCAGCTGCTCATGCGCATCACCCGGCGCGGCATGCCAATCACGTGACATAATGGGATGTTCCGTGAGCCACCACTTGGTAGCGGCATCCAAATCCGCGGTGCCAACAAAGATGTAGTCGTGACCAGTTAGGCTTGCGTCCATCAAGAGGTGCGCGCGGTGACCGTGGCCCATGATGATGTCGGCCACGTTGAGCGCCATGGGCGCATCAATCGTCATGGTTGACAACACGCGTCCACTACCGGCCTCATGGAGCGAAGCACCACCAACACCAATGAAGAGCGCGTCTTCAGCGATGCAATCGATGGCGTGATGGCTCTCTGACCAGGTTCGTCCCGTGGCAATGGCCACGTGCCAGCCGGCGTCATGTGCAGCCTTCAACGCGGCGCGGTTGCGTGGACTGACCCGCCCGCGCTTATCAAGCAGGGTTCCATCAAGATCGGTGACAATGAGTCCGGGCATACGGGAAGTTTCAGGCAAAGTTCATAAGGATGCGGCCCGGGAAGGATAGGCGTTTCCCGCTACACTCCCCGGTTCTATGAGCCAGATCGACCGCCGTCTAAAGACCATGCAGCAAGCCGACCTCAGCGAGGGTCGCGTCAATGACGATTTCGTGCATTGGCTCAAGACATGGGGGCAGAACATCCTGCTGGGCGTCTTGATCATTGCCGCCGTCGCCATGGGTTGGTTCTGGTGGAGCCAGCGCCAGGAGAAGGAGCGAGACAACGCATGGGCCGAGCTTGGTGGAGCCAACCTCCCCGCCGCGCTGCAAGAAGTGGCCGCCAAGCATGAGGGCAAAGACGCCGTTGCTCCGTTTGCAGAGCTCTTGGCTGCTGACCGCTACCTGACTGCCGTCCTTTCCAATCAACGATTCGACCGCGAGGCCGGCGCCGTTGACGCCGCGCTCACTCCCGAGTTGCGCACTGAGTGGCTGAAGGCTGCTGACGTTCTCTACGCGAAGGTGGCCGCCCGCATCACCGCCACCAAGAATCCAGGCGACTACGGATTCCTGTTCGGCGCCCTCTTTGGACGCGCCGCAGTGGCGGAAGACCTGGGCGACATGAAGGCCGCCGAGGGCTACCTGAAGGACATCGAAACGCGTGCTAAGGGCACGGACTTTGCCGCGGCCGGCGAACTGGCCGCCAAGCGCATGTCCACGTTGCAAGCACTGGGTACCCCGGTGGTGCTTCCTTCCAAGCCGATCGCGCCGATGCCGGCTGCCATCCCGGACTTGACGGGACAACTGGCCCCAAATGCGCTGTTGCCCAACGGCAGTGCACCCGCAGCGGCTCCAACCGCTGGTGAGGAAATGATCCGTCAACTGCAAGGCGGTAGCGCTCCGGTACCGGCCGCGCCAACGCCGGCTCCGGCTGCGCCAGCACCTGCTGCGCCGTGACCACGCCATCGGACGGGCCAGACGAGCTTGCAGGCGACACTGACGAAGAAGCGCTGAGCGCTGATCCCGCGGAGCTCTTTGAGCTTTACGAGAATCAATCGGCCGACGATGAGACGCCCGTTACAGCTGTCTTTGAGGTCACCAAGAGCGTTGACCTCCGCCTTGATCGCTACTTAGCGCGGCGCGTTCCGTTTCTGAGTCGCACGCAGTTGCAGCGCCTCATTGAGGAGCAGGCCGTCACGGTGAACGGCCGCGTTCCCAAGGCCAGTACCAAGTTGCGACGCGGCGATCGAGTGGTCGCCACCCTACCGCCGCCGCCCTCCAACACGCTGGCAGCGGAGAACATCCCGCTTGACATCCTGTTTGAAGATGAGCACTTGATCATCGTCAACAAGCAGCCGGGCCTGATTGTGCATCCAGCGCGCGCGCATAAATCGGGCACCCTGATCAACGCGTTGGCGTGGCACTTCCTGCACAACTCCGGCGGCACGCTGAGTACGGTCGGCGGCGACATTGCAAGACCAGGCGTGGTGCATCGCTTGGACAAGTTCACCTCGGGCGTCATGGTGTGCGCCAAGAGTGACACCGCGCACTGGCGAATTTCCAGGCAATTTGAATTGCGACAAACGCAGAAGCGCTACCTCTGCCTTGTTGAAGGCGAAGTGGAGCCCTTTGCAGACGTGATTGACCTTCCGCTTGGCAAGCACCCAACGCTAAAGGAAAAGGCCGCGGTGCGTCACGATGAATTCGGAAAGCCGAGTCAAACCGTGTACCGCGTGCGCGAGGTCTACCAAGGCTATTCGCTAGTAGAGATTGAATTGCGCACGGGCCGAACGCACCAGATCCGCGTGCACATGTCGCACATTGGCTACCCGCTGGTGGGCGACGATGTCTACGGCGGCAAGCACGTCCGAGTGGGCGAGTTTGACGAAACGCAGCCGGACGCGCAGGACTTCTTACTGACGCGCCAAGCGTTGCACGCGGCGTACCTGGGGTTTGAGCATCCGATTACCGGGAAGAAGGTTTCGTTCCAGGCGCCCATGTGGGGGGACTTGCAGCGGGCGGTTGATTTGTTGCGGAAGAAGAGCTTGAAGCAAGTGCTGGAAGCGACGGGGTCGATTTTGGAGATTGGGTCGCCGGTGTAAATGGGTTGGCAACTTGCGATCAGCGGCCGCTGGAGCGAGTCGCCATACCACTCGGGCCACATCGCCTACTACGTGCGGCGCATGGCGGGCGGCGTTTGGCTCATGAAGTCAGTCGAGCGCAACGCCGACCTTGACGACGTCACCGAAGAAGACATCGAGGAAGGCGCCCTGAACGACGACCAGCTCCAAGCGCTGTGGGGCCGAACGCTGGAGGAAGCCCAGAACGAAGAGTTCGTAGAGATCGTGGCAGCGTGGCTCGATGCGCCACGAAAATCGTTCAGCATTGACGCCGCAAAGACGCTGTACGAGGCGCTGCGCACGCATGACGCCATTATGGTTAGCGAGCCCGATGAAGACGGGTTGCTGGAAGAATGATGGGGTATCCGCGATTGGTGTGCAGGTCCACACAATCACGAGGATCGCGACCACTATGACTGTCACCCAGAATGTGGGGTAGCTGATGAGTTCGATGAATGTGATTGCCTGGCCTCCCGCTTCAGTTTCTCTATCTCCAATTGCAGTTTCTCATATTTCATCCAGTTATAAGGGTTCCGATAGTTTGCCACACTCCACGCCAATATTGGTCTGATGAGGAGCCAATACAACACTGCTGCGGTCACTAGCAGTTGTCTGTTATTGGTGATGAAGTTATCTATGGCGTAGAAGAATCCAATCATGTCTTGTTTCACTTGTCTTCCTTCTTGTTTGCTTCTTTCCATGCCCGGAGAGTCCGCCGTACTTGCATAACTGACGCATCGAAGCCGCGTAAGAAGCCGGGCCACACCTTCAGTTCTGATGGCATTGTCCGACATGCTCGACAGCATCGGCGAGACAGGCCAACCGTCTTCAATGGGGCGGGTATCGGCGCGGTGGACTTCTACTCGAATCATGGACATCCCGCCATACCACTCGGGCCACATCGCCTACTACGTGCGCCGCATTGCGGGCGGCGTTTGGCTCATGAAGTCAGTCGAGCGCAACGCCGACCTTGACGACATCACCGAAGAAGACATCGAGGAAGGCGCCCTGAACGACGACCAGCTCCAAGCGCTGTGGGGCCGAACCCTGGAGGAAGCCCAGAACGAAGAGTTCGTAGAAATCGTGGCAGCGTGGCTCGATGCACCACGAAAGACGTTCAGCAATGACTTTGACTCAACGCCGGCGCTTGCGACCGAACCGCGCTAGTCCACATCCAAACAGAAGTGCCACGCCGGATGGCGTTGGGACGGTGGTGTAATTCAACGTGAACGTCGCTCCGGGCTGTTGTAAGACCACACCCGACATGTCGATCGTCAGCGCGTTGTTAACGAACGAGAGATCCGAGGCACTCAAATTTGCGACATTGCTTGAGGAGCCAAAGGTGAATGCAGAAAATGCCATCGAGGCCGGAATGCTCAATGTGAACTGGTTGGATCCGAAAAACGTCCATTGCACAATCGTCCCGGGCGGGCCGCCTCCGGAGTCGAAGGACAAGATCATCGAACTTTCGCGGAAATCAATACTGAAGGCAGCCCAGAGTTCACCAGGATTGCTCGCCCAGTAATACTCAACCAACGTGGAACTCACCAGGAACGACGAAGCGTCACGGGTGGAGCCGCCCTCCAACCAAGTGAATTGCGCGGGTTGACCGACAAGCCCCGCTTGCGCCTGACATGCGAGCATGCTGGCGCACAAAACAACCGTATACCCGCCAAATTGATAGCGTTTCATACCTTGCCTCCTCCTCGATGTGCATAGCGAATTTCAGCGCAAGACAAACTCTGCGGAATGTCCTGACAACAAGGTACCCCCACTGAATCGCGTAAGCAATTTATTTATGGGAAGTTCTCTCAGATCGGTGTGTGGCACCGCTGAGGCACGTATCCATAGTGGGCGCCGGCCGCACGCATCAGATTTGGGTGGAAGTGTCGCACACGGGGAAGAAGGTGCCGTTCCAAGCGCAAGTGGCTTACTTAGCCGCCGAGATAGAAATCCGCCGCAGTCCAGGCTGGTACCAAATGGTGCGAGCATGTAACCATGAGCATCCAATCAATGCATCAACGCCAACCATCTGGAGCATTGCTGCTGCAGCACCCGAAAGCAGCCCAAATCGTTCTGTAAATCGCACGCCACCCAGCCCAACCTCGGCCCGCCACGCGGCTGAGTCGATCGCGCCGATAATCGGGTTAAAGTCGATGATCCGACCATCAGGAGTTCCGCCTTCAACCAACTGTTCACTGAGTACGTACCCGAACTGCGCACCCGTATCGAAGAGACAGCGCGCCGCGTGCGCACCGATCCGCGCCTGCAAGGTTGGCATGCCCATCAAACTCTCAAACTCAATGGTCGATGCCTCCGGATGGACATGCGCGTCGCCAATGCGAAACTCACCCGCTGGACCATCCCAACACGAGTCCTGCGCATTGAGTAGGTCCGTTCCAATCATGCCAACGAACGGGCTATCGACGTGCGTCTGGATTTCCGCAATGCCTACTGGACCGAACTGCTGCGGCACATCGCGACGCACCCCGCCCCACGTGATGTGACCCGGGATACCGAACGTGGCCGGAGATCCGGTGTCCACAAGCCAGCGGCCTTCAGGAAGATCGACGAACATGTGGTGAGCGCAGTAGATGAGTGGGATAGTGGTCATGGTTGTCCATGATTAGCGTGCAGGTCCAGTGAGCTCCCCGCGTCCCTCCACTCACCCCCGCCGCCGCCGTGCAGCAACCACACCGGCAAGACCCATCAAAGCCACCGCACCTGGGCTCGGCACAACCTCACCAATCAAAGTCATCTGAATAGTCGGGTTGTTGCCTTCGCCGTCCAGCGTGGTCACGTACGCATTGGTATTCACCGCGAACGTGGTGTTCGCTCCGTCGTAGAGGAAGTCCGATGCAATGGTGTAGTACGCGCTGTTGTAGGAAAGCTCCACGCTGCCTGCGCCCGTTCCCATACGGCTCCACTCGCCTGCCATGACCACGGTGCTGGTGAAGGTGCCGCCTTCTGAAACACCACCACTGCCGCCACCGTCAAACACCAGCGCCCAGTGCAACTGACCATTGCGCATCACTTGCGTTTGTGAGATGAACGAAGCACCTCCGGGCGTGGCACCAGCCACAACGCCGCCTTCATAGGCAACGCGCCAAGTGGAAGTCAAATTGGATCCGCCAAAGGTCAGCGTGTACGGCGATTTGTACGTGCTATCCACTGGGTCAAACGCGGCCGCGCCGAAATTCAACGTTGCGTCGCCAATGGTCACCGCTGCAGAGACATTTTGAAAGTTAGATCGATATCCAAATTCGTCAGTTTGAACATCGCCAACGGCCGACGCCCGAACAGTCAGGTCATTGGCGTAGCCGTAACGAGCGTCACTGAAGGTTCCGCTCGTGCCGGTCAGCGTAGTGGTCGTTCTCCGCCACGGCTGAGTGATCGCCGCAAACGTGTTGCTCACCAACACCAACGCAACCGCCGCGCTGGCCAATGAAATGCTGCTGGTCATGCCATTGCGCAATGACGAACCGGGGCGTGGGGCGGACACATTCTGAAGGGATGATGCGATCATGGGAAACTTCTGAGTCGGGACGACTCGACAAGGGCTTGCCACAAATTCTTGCTTTGCAAGGGTGGTCAATTCGAAACGAAAGAAATGACAGCCGACTTTGTAACGCCACTAGTTAGACCAAGGGGGGCCACTAGTGTTTGTCGTGTTTCATTGAAACACTTGATCGGTGCGACTATGCGCGCGATATCCGCGCACGCCATCCCGCAATCTCAATTTCAATGAACTTTGTTCGATGATGTGCCCGCACTCGCTTGAAATGACAACATTTCTATGATTATCGGCGTGCATGACCACCCCGCCATCTTGCAAGCCATTCTCAGTGGCTACGCATTACCCATCGTTGGTGAACATGGAATTGCCCACTGGGCTCGAGTGCTTGAAAACGGATTGAAGATCGCCGCATCCAACGGCGCGGACACCGAGGTGGTTGCGTTGTTCGCGCTGTTCCATGATTCACGCCGCATGAATGAGCATGAAGACGATGGCCATGGTGTGCGCGGCGCGCAGTTCGCTCGGTCATTGCGTGGTCAGCTGGTGCACTTGGACGATGCTCGGTTCGAACTGCTGTTCGAGGCCTGCGCATTGCACAGCGACGGGGTCATCGACGGCAGTCTCACCGTGCAGACCTGCTGGGATGCTGATCGCCTTGACCTTGGACGCGTGGGCATCAAGCCGCAACCGCAACGCCTATGCACCGACGGCGCGCGCGCTGTCCTCGAGTGGGCGCACGAACGCGCCGTCTCCTGGCACCAACCGACCCACGTGCTATCAGCGTGGGGATGGCCCCCAAACGCACACACGCCCCCAGACGCGTGAGCGCCAGGGGGCATGGAGTGTGGACACCGGCCGAAGCCAGCGTGGTGTGAATCACTGATATCAGGCGCGACGGCGACGGGAGGCAAAGCC
>CAMDUB010000023.1 GCA_945878575.1 Phycisphaera mikurensis NBRC 102666
AGTCCGGCAGTTGGACGTACGCCCCGTGGGTGCCAACCGGACGAACAGTTTCGCCCGAGGCTAAGCGGAACCTTGTGGAGCGCAGCCGTCCGCGTCCGAGGGTCCCGCGCGCAACGGAGGGGGCGGGGGGCGACTCAACTCACTTCACCCGCGCCCCGAAAATGGGGAAAGGGGTGAACGGCACCTATTTAGTCAGCCTTCCATCGCACCAACAAGTTCGGTGATCGAAGTCACGCCTTGTGCGCGCACCCATTGTGCAAGGCCTTTGGCCAGTGCCACCGGCGTGCGGGGATCTACAAACAGTGCCGTGCCAACGCCAACCGCACTCGCGCCGACAAGTATGAATTCGGCTGCGTCTTCCCAACGCAACACGCCGCCGAGGCCAATGATCGGTACGCCCGCTGGCTTGGCTACTGCGCGGTACACGTCGTACACCATCCGCACCGCGATCGGATGGATCGCCGGTCCGCTCAACCCGCCGCGCCCGCGCGACAATCGCGGCCGACGCGTGTGCACGTCGATGCTCATAGCCGTCACAGTGTTCACCAGCGTCAGCCCGTCCGCGCCTGCCTCAACTGCAGCTCCGGATAGTTTCACCACGTCCGCGTTCGGGCTGACCTTCACAAAGAGTTTGGCGCGCTTCACCACTGGTCGAACTTCGGCCAGCAATGCTCTTAAGGCCGAGGGGTCATCGCCAAATTGCAATCCGGTTGCAGTGTTCGGGCAACTGACATTCAGTTCAATGATCGGGAACGAAGTGTTTGCATCAAACGCCGCTGCCACGCGAACGTAATCGTCCACGGAATGTCCAGCCACGGATCCAAAGATCGGGCATTTCACGCCTGCCGCGTGCGGAAGCTTGTCCGCCAAGAACTTTCCCAACCCAACATTGGCAAGACCAATGGCATTCATCATGCCGCCAGGAACGTCAATGATTCGCCATGGGTCATTCCCCGCGCGTTCTTCCGGCGTGATGCTCTTGGTGGTCACCGCACCCAGCCAACGCAGATCGAACGCGTCGGCCAATTCATCCATGTAGCCGCATGTTCCAGCAGCCGCCACAATCGGCGAGGCTAAGTCCACGCCAGCAAGGCGGGTTCGAATGCAGGCGTCAAGTGCTGCCATACCGCAAGTCTACGAAATTCAGGATGGCTCGCGTACCGATGCCGCAATTCTGCGCTCCGTGCCAGCCAGTCGCATGCGCTGCTCGCTGAGTGCCGCGCGCTGCTTGGTTAGGTCGCGTTGGTCGGCGTCGGGCTTCTTGGCGGCTTCGTTGAGATGACGCGCCGCTTCGTTGAGGAGTTGCTCGGACTCGGCAATATCGCCAAGTCGCTGCCATGCATCTGCTGAGAGGCGAGCAAATGCGGCCCGATGTGTGCGCACCACCGCATCGTCGCCTCGCACCTTCTGAAGTGCTTCAATATGTCGACGCAGTTGTTCGCAGCGCTCCAGGCAGCCACTGGCTGAGTCGCCATGTTCTTCAACGGCCAGGTCGAACGCTGCGACTACTGCCATCTCAATGGCCGCTGCGTAATCGCTTGCTCCGCGAGCAGCCTTGGCCCACGCGCGTGATTCATCCCACACCTGACGGAACGCCATGGTGCGTTGCTCGGCATTATCCAGCATGCGCGCCGCGGTAGTAATTGGGCGCATCAGTCCATTGGCAATCGACATGCGCAAGAGCGGATCCGTTGCTGGTTCACGGAGCACTGCGCTGAATGGGCCAATCGTGGTAATGGCAGCACGCAAAGCGTCGAACGCTGCGCGTGCATCACCCCCGGCGACTTCATAGGCTGCGGCAAGTTCAAGTGTTCGAGCAAACGCAAGGTGGCGCGCCGCGTCAGTGGTTTCTGCCAAACATGCGGTGCGCAGCGTCGTCAACGCATCGCCAACAACCACCCGCGCTTGAGCGTGCTGGTTGGCTCGTACTGCCATGGACGCAAATGACGCTGCCAAATCAGCAACACGCGCAAATGCTGGAGATCCGATCGGTGCAGTGCGGGTTCGCTCTCTTGATTGGCACCACAGGTCGCGAAGCCGCTGTGCTTGCAAAGCGGCATTGGCCCGCGCGGCATGTTCCGTTGCTGAAGTGGGTGCGTCAACGCGGTCGGGGGATCCCCGATCAGAAACTTCGTGGATTCGATTGTGTGTGAGACTCATGCGAACTTCCATGTTCAGATGACCAAGACGCTCAATAGTTCAACTCCCGGCAACTTCCACATGCATCAGCCGAGTTGATCTGGATCAAGTGCGGCTTCCTTCGCCGCGACCTTGGTCTTCTTTGCACCCGGGCGTTCAGGAATCTGATCCATGTACAAGATCCGGCCGCATGTCAGGCAGGTGACCAATTGATCGGCCTGTGCTGCAACGCGGCTGTACGCATCGAGCGGAAGTTCTGCATTGCATCCGCCGCACGCAAATTCGCGGTGGCGCAGGCTCACGATGGTGACTTCGGCAAGCGCCTCGCCTTCATTCTTGTCGGCGGCGTCGTCGAATGCTGCGCGAACTTCTTCCTTGAGGAGGTCGGCGGCGCGACCGCGTTGCGCTTCAAGTTCTGCCAGTCGACCACCAAGTTCTGACTTTGCCTCTTGAAGCGTCGCCTTGGCCATGTCGCGCAAGCGCGTCTGGTCACTTGATGGCGAATCAGTTGATTCGAGTTCCTTCTTCAACTTCTCAAGGTTCTCCATCTGCGCCATGATGCGCTCGGCCAGCTCATCGCGCTTGCCTTCGACCACCTTCAACTCATCGCGCAGGGCGTTGTAGATCTTTGGGTTGGACGAAGTGTTCAACTCGGCGCGCAGGTGGTCAAGGCGCTCCTTGAATGTGGTGTCTTCAAGTTCAAGATTCGAGATCATCGCCTGCACCTGACGCGTCTGCTTGTCGAGGTCGCGTCGCTTGCCGGACACCACGTCGAGTTTCAACTCGTGCCGCCGGAGTGCGTCCTCTGCATTGTCGAATCGAGTTTTGATTCCGCGGACTTGGCTGTCGACGGTGTGGAGCGCGCGGAGGTGTGCAATGAGGCTCATAGGTGGTTGCCGCGCTGGGCGCGGGTGGCGCATCGTACAAGGTTCTGCAGCGCTACCGGAAGATTCCGCGGTATTTCAACGCAGATGCAGGGCCCACCACACCACCGGACCGGCAAGCAGGGGGCTGTCAAGTACGTCAAACACGCCCCCCATTCCGGGGAGCACTTGTCCGGAATCTTTGACTCCAGCGCTCCGTTTCAGCAGACTTTCTACAAGATCGCCAAATGTTCCCACTGCACCCAGAACCGCTCCGGTGGCGGCGCCGAGCAATACCGGCACATGGTCGCGCGGATCGGGCAGCGCATCGCTCCACCAACTGAGCAAGCCGCCAACTACCGCGGCCAATGCAATGCCGCCGAACAATCCTTCCCAACTTTTTGCGGGACTCAGCCAGGGAATCAATTTATGCCGCCCAATGGATATCCCCGTGAAGTAGGCGCCGATGTCACTGGCCTTCACGGTGAGCATCGCCCCAACCAGCACCCATGGGCCAACATCGCAGCGCACTAAGAGCCATGCTCCAAGCAGTACGCCGATATATGCGAACGAAAGGAGCGTTCCTCCGGTGGCGGCTACCACGCCAGCGATGTGTGCGCCGCGGCTGTGCACAATGATGGCGCATGAAAGCACCGCCCACAATGCGGTGGCCATGACTGCAACGGCCGTGATTGCAGAATCCACGGCGGGCGCAATTCGAATCGCCATGATCCCCATGATCGCAGCGAGGACCGTGAGCGCGGTGGGCGCAGCAATCCCTGCGCCCCGCAGCATCGCTGCCAACTCGCGCGCCAGCAGTGGGGCTAACACGCCGACTGCAAGGGCGATCAGCAGCACTCCATCCGAAGTTCCAATGATGCTTCGAACGGTCTCCGACTCGCGTAATGCATCGGACAGCCGTTCATCGCCCCACAGAATGGCAATCAGTCCGATGATGAGCAGGGTGCCGGTAACGAGTCGTTGGCGAAGCACGGCGTCAGTAGACCGCAACCGATGGGTCGATGTCGAGCGACCACAGATGAATTCCGCCAGCCAGACTGTGAACATCATCAAAGCCCGCTTGCCGTAGGGCGGCGGTCACCTGCAGGCTGCGAGCGCCGTGATGACAATGGACCACCACCGGAGTGGCCTCATGCGAACGCAAGCCCTCCAGTCGAGCGCTGAGTTCATGCATTGGAACATGCATCGCGCCAGGGATGGCAGCGATATCGCGTTCCGAAGCGGTGCGGCAGTCAAGGAGCACAATGAGTTCGCCTGCATCGCGACGACGCACGTATTCACGTGGCGTGATTTCCCAGTCCGGATTGAACGGGTAGCCAGCAGGAAGTCCGCGTTCGTCAAGCTTTGACACTGATTAGTCCTTGGTTGCGGGCGCGGGCGCAGGGGCAGGGGCAGGCGCAGGCATCCATTCGACACCATCAATCGGCTCGCGTTGCACCGTGACCCACGGCGGCATGAAGATGATTTGCCCTGGCGTGGTTGCCAGCCAGAAGATGCTGATGGCGGGTTGCGCTGCTAAGTCCTGCACGGCGGTATGGCTTTCACCACCCGTGGCCAACACGGTAGCCGTCGTTGGATACGCGCCGGTCGCTCGAGGATCCTTGGAGAAACCTTCAAACAGCGTGTAGTACTTTGGCTGCACTTCCACTTGACCGCGAGGCTGATGAATCGTTGTTTCGCCCCACGCCGAACGATCAAGCGTGGTGGCACTCGGCGCCGGCGGAGCAGATGCAACAAACGCAGTGCCGTCCAGCGAAGTTGGTCCGCCATCACGCGGAATCGGCACAAACTCCGGGGTTGCCAGATCCGGAATCGGATCGTCGCCCGCATGAGTGAGCGTCGCGCTGGGATTCTGGCAGCCAGCAGCCGCAAGCGTGACCGTGAAGAGGATGATGGCTTTACCAGCGGGGTTCATTAGGGGACTCATTCGTCTATGACATATCCGGCGTACTCAAGGGCGTCTTGGATCGTATCCGGGTCGAATCCGCGCCGGGCGAGTTTGCCCGCGACGCGCTTGGCAGATTCTCCAGCCTTCTTGGCGCGGCGCACCTCAAGACGCACTTCGGCATCGGTGGCGGCCCCGCTACGCGCAACGTCTGCCGCATCTTTTTCACCCACGCCGTCCGCTTGCAGGAGCTCGGACAACGCCTCTTCCGAAAGCGATCCACGTCGTCGATGGTGTTCCACGCGCGCGGTAGCAAACGCGTGGTCATCCAGCCAACCGTCAGCCAGCATGGCGCGGATTGCATTGCGAGCAGCGCGCGCAACGTGGCCGGCCTTCACAAGCCGCGCCTCCAATGCGGCGGCACTCCACGCGCGCTTGGCGAGAAACGCCAGCGCCGCCTCACGAGCCAACGACTCCGCCGCTGCCGCATCAACACGTGCAGCCAGTGCCGGCGTCCACGCTCCACCTTCCACAAGGCCAAGCTCAACAGCGCGCTGGCGAAGCAGGGTGGCAACCGTTCGACCACCCACGCGCACCTCCACCTGATTTGGATCGGCGCTCAGTGCACGGAGTGCATCAATGGGAACCTTCTTCTTGCGTGCTGCCTTGGCCATTGTGGTTCGTCCTTCAGGTGAGTTGGTCGAGGTATCCGCGAATCTCCGAGAGCGCATGACTGTCCGACACACGCTTCGCCGCTTCCAGTCCGGTGCGCAAGACCGTGCATGCATCATCGATGCGCTCCAGATCTTCCAGCGACCGCGCCTTGTGGTAGTACGCGTAGCAGTAGCCCGGGTCAGCGGCGATGGTTTGGTCGTACCAACCAAGCGCCTCCTCATGCCGCCCGGCGCGCGCGTGTTCCTGCGCTATTCCGTACATGCAGAACGGGTCGCCAGGCTCACTGGCGTGCAATTTCAGCAGTTGCGCAAGGCGAGGCGTGGTGGCGGGGTCGTTCGGCCCTGGTTGCATACGCGGCAAACTATCACATCCGGATACGCTGCTCAGATGCGCTCACTTCTCGCGCGTTCGGCACTCATCTCCCTGGTCGCCATCGGCTTTACGGCCGTGCTGTCTTCGTGTGCTCCTCAGTACATCAATGAGGATCGCACCGATCGACGTGAGAAGGAACTGCGCATCCAACAACACACCGGTGGCACGCATCACTCCACGGTGGTTGACAATGGGCGCTGGTTCCAGACATTCGGCAATGAACTTCTGACGATCGACACCACCAACGGTCGTGAACTTGGTCGTGCCGATGGCGTGGTGTTCGGCGAGGGCGGTTCGTTGGTTGACCTGGTGGTCTCCGGCGATTCAGCGTGGGCAATTTCTGATCTCACTTCACTGATCACCTTTGATGTCTCCGACAATTCCGATCCCAAACGGTTGTCTGCTATCTCTGCGGAGGAGTTGGGCATTCAACCGCGTTTGGTGTCTCGCGTTGGTAATGAGATGTACGTGAGCGGCAAGGGTGGCGCCGTACGCGTCAGTGACCGAAAGCGATTCCTTGAAGGTGAATCGCCGGTACACATTGTTGCATCGGCCGGCGGTCCGGTCACTTGCACCGGTCGCAAGATCGTGTCGCTTGAAGATGGGCGGTACCTCGGCGCGGCAAGTGCGTTGCTTCCGATGCCACCGGGTGTTGGTTCGCCGGGCGGATTTGCGTTTCTTTTGCAGGGCAAGAACGGCGCGTCGGTGGGCGTGATGTCCGCGGTATTTTCTGAAACTGACCAAGCCGCTATTCCTGCCCGAGTGCGGCGCATCCGCATGTGTGGCGACCGTCTGTTTGCGGTGACCGACAAGCTTCTCTTCACCTGGCGCGTTGATGGGTTGAAGTTGGTGGACCCAGAGGAAATTCCCCTCAAGGGTGGCCGCGATATCGACCTCATTCGTCCCAATCACTACGCAGTGGCGGGCACGTTTGGACGCGCGATGTACCGCCATCGCAGTGAGGATCGCCGCATTGGTGACACCTTCTACAATGTGGAACGCCAACCCGGTTTGCTGGAAGTGGCCGTCACCGATGGTCGACGCGTGCTTGCTGGTGGTCGCGAGGGATTCTGGCTATGGCGCATTGGTGGCGAGCCCGCCCTCACGGACAAGACCACTGACCTGACCACCATCATGGGTGCGGAGCGCAGCGCCGCTTGGGGATCCGCGCACATTGTGGAAGAGAAGAACGCCGACGGCATCAGTGTGGGAACGTGCGTGGAGATCAAGCACGACGGTGCAGTGGAGCGCTACGAGCCAGATGGTTCGCCACACATCACTGCCATTGAATTCATTGACGGCGATCTGTGGGTTGGCCACGAACTCGGACTGGATGTATTGCGCCGCGAAGAAGTGCTTGAGCCAGAAGATGCAGAGGTGGACGCCGCTTCCGCCCAAGGCACTACGTCAGCTGCCAAGAAGGCGCAGCTTGATGAGAACGGTAAGCCACTTCGGCAATTTGTAGGCAAAATCAGCCCGATTCGTTCGTGGCGATTTGAAGGGCCCGTGCTGTTCATCTATCCAGAGCGGTTGGGTGGTGGTGGCTCGATCGTTTCACTGCACGGCGGCTTCATGCTGTTGAAGCAGACGGCGATTGGTGATACCCCGGTATTCACTGGCCGCGGCGAAGTGCAGTAATCACTGCTTTTTAGAGGCCTTCGCTGCCAGCGCGCAGAACTTGCCGCAGATGTCATCACTGCTACAAGTATTTCCGCGCGCCTTGCATACGGCCCGTCCGTGAAAGATCAGCAAGTGACTGAGATCACACCAGCGCTCGCGCGGGAAGAGTGCCATGAGATCGCGCTCCACCTTGACGGGGTCGTTGTGCTTGGAAAGCCCAAGACGTTCCGCTAAGCGACCGACGTGTGTATCCACCACTACGCCGGCCTGGATGCCAAAGCAATTTCCAAGCACCACATTGGCGGTCTTGCGTGCCACACCGCGCAGTGCCAGCAGGTCCTGCATGTTTCGCGGCACTTCTCCACCATGCTGATCCACCAGCATGCGCATCGACTCATACACGGCACGCGCCTTGCTGCGCCACAATCCAATGGTGCGAATGAATGGCGCGATCTCGTCAGCTGATGCCGCGGCATAGTGATTTGCAGTTGGAAATTGCGCAAACAGGGCAGGGGTTGCCGCATTCACGCCTTCGTCAGTTGCTTGTGCACTCAGGATGGTGGCAATGAGAAGTTCATGCGGAACCTTCCAATCAAGGCGACACTTTGCATGCGGATAGCGCGCATCCAGTGCAGCAAGAAGTTGTAACGCGCGCTCGCGTTGTCGCGCAGTCTTGCGTGGAAGTTCGAAACCGATTTCCGGCCAGAGTGCGTTACCAGTCACCGCGTGCAACCTTTCGAATCGGCGCCGCCATCAATGCAGGCAACAGGCACACCAACGCGCCGATGACACACAGCATTTGAATCTTGAATCCAGCATCTGCTGCCACATGCGCGGTGTCGAAGCGGGCGCGCGCGGCTGCTGCAGCGTCGCGATCGTTTGCTGCGACGGCGTCCCAATAGGCAAGTAAGTCCACGGTCATCGCTGGTCCAGTCCATGCACGCCATGCCAGAATCAGTGCGGCGCTGGCAACGCATATGAAGAACACCGTGCGTGCCCAACGCATTCCGTTGAAGTGTCCGAGCCGCGCGAGTCGAACCGTGCACCCCACCGTGAGTGCCGATGCTGCAAACTGCACCCAGTCGCCTGCCATGAAAAGCGGCTGCAACATCTTGCCGGCAGCAAATCGACCCATTTCAGCGGTATCTCCGGCAAAGAACCCCTCCGTGCCTGCAACCGAGATTCCCAGCTTGGGGAGCGCGCCAAACGCGCCCATGGCTGCTACTCCGGTTGCCAGAATGACTGACAACCACACCGAAAGCGCAAACAAGAGAATGGTGGCAGTGGTGCGCATCACCTCAGTCTAGTCCGTCGGACACGGCTACAACGTGTGCGGCGATCATGACATGTTCCGCGTTCTGTCCCCGCGGTCGCGCTCCACTACTCTGTACCCATGGATCCTCGTGTGCAAGTTCCCCTTGGTGTGTCCATTGCTGCACTTGGCGATACCGCCGCGGCCCTCGCCTGGGTTGCATCGCGTGGCATTGCGGGCGTGCAACTGAGCTCCACGCATCCGTCTATGCGTCCGCGCGATCTTGGTGTCAGCGCCCGGCGCGATCTCCGCGCCACACTCGCGCGGTATGAATTGGTGGTCACTGGTATTGACGCGTGGATTCCAAGCGAACACTTCATTGATCCAGCGCACGCAGACCGAGCCATCGAAGCGGCATGTGCAGCCTGCGAATTCGCCAGTGAGTTTGGGCGCGTGCCAGTCACTCTGCAATTTCCGCGCGCCGCAAGCCACGCGGATGCGCTGAGTGCCGCTGGTCCGCACGCCGCTGGTGCACCAAGTAACGCTGCCCAAGAATCCCACGCGGCGCGCCGACACGATGCCATCAACGCCATCGCCTCGGCTGCCGAACGTTCCGGAGTAACGGTCGCCGACGCCTCCGGTGCCGCGGGTGCACCGTGGCCGCCCATGGGGGTGTCCCTCGATCCGGCGGCGGTCCTTGCCGAAGGCGGCGACCCGGTAAGCATGGTTTCGCAACTGGGTCCGCGCTTGGTATCGGCACGGATTGTTGACCTCCTGCGCTCCGGAATGCGCGGACCGGTCGGCGCAGCGGGCGAAAGTCGGCTGGATGTCCTGGGATACCGGGTGGCCTTGGAGATGGCCGGCCTTTCACGATTCCCAGTGATCGACGCCCGGCAATGGATCGATCCCCATGCGGGAATCGTTTCCACCGTTCAGGCATGGGGTCGGGCGATCCCGGGCTAATTCGCTTCCACTACACTTCGGTTCATGGCTCGTCGCGCTGCTCCGGCTCTTTATGAATTGATGCGTCGCCCCGGCTCGCCGGCTGCTTCTGCGTCGTCGCCCGCAATGACCGGGACTCCGCGCCGCGTGGGTAACGCGCCGGGTCTGCCTTCTACATTTGAAATTTCACTTCGGCGTGCGATTGTCATTGGGATTGCCGTGGTGGTTGCCGTTTCCATCGCGTACGGCATTGGAGTCAAGCGCGGCTCGAGCGCGAACACTGGTGCACCGCGCAGCGGAAGTGACGCGGATTCAGTCAGTCCGCCGTCGGTCGTTTCGCAACAAACATCACCGGTGATTCCCGCCATTCCCGGGAAGTCCTCCGGCGCCACTGGCAGCAAGACCGCCGCTCCGGTCCCGGGTACTTCGGGGTCTGGAAAGTCAGCGCCTGTTGCCCGCGCAGCAACCGATAACAAGTCCGATCCCCGGGTCAAAGGGATGTTTTACTTTGTGGTTGGCCATCCATCATCCGAGCGCCGGGTGGAGATGCTGAATTTTTGTCGGGAACAGGGGCTTGATGCGTATCTCGTTGCCGATGTTAAAGCTTTATCGCGTAGCATCATTGTCCTTCCCGGTTACCGCGACTCGTCTGAAAAATCATCGTCAGAGATAAAAGCACTCGAAGCGAAGATCAAGCAGGTTGGTAAGAAGTGGAAGGTCAAGAACCCCGGCAACAAGGACTTTGACGATGCGTACCCCGCCAAAGCCGAATAATGAGCGATGGATACGCCGACGGAATGTAAGAGAGATTGAAACGGAGTCGTCACGAAGGCGCCTCCGAAACACTGAACCCGCGTTGAAAGATAGAACCCGATGAGCCTTCACCGTAGCCTAAAGACCAAGTCCGGCGCCCTTAACCAGCACCGCAACGTGCTGACCCGCGCCGAGCGCATCGCAAAGCTGACCGAGGAAGAGCGCTTCGAAGTTGGTAAGAACAACGCGCTTGGTCTCGTGAAGGTCCGCAGCATCAAGATTGCTGCCGGCAAGAAGCCGAAGAAGGCTGAAGAGGCTGATGCCACCGCGAAGCCGGGCGCCAAGGGCGCAGCGAAGGGTGCAGCAGCACCAGCCGCGAAGGCAGCAGCGAAGCCAGCCGCTAAGAAGTAATCCGTATGACCACGCACACCTCCTCGGGCGGCCCATTGGGCCGCCTTTCTCTTTCCTCCCTCATTTCGCAGCGCGCTCGATCCATCGACGCGTCAGGTATTCGCAAGGTGTTCGACCTAGCGGCCAAGATGAAGGACCCGATCAATCTATCGATCGGGCAGCCTGATTTCTTGGTGCCCGCGGTGATGAAAGATGCGGCAAAAGCAGCTATCGACGCCGATCGCAATGGCTACACGGTGACGCAAGGGATTCCGGAACTGATTGATGCCACGTGGAATCACCTGCGCAGCAATGTTGGTTGGGATGGCCCGGGTGAGCATCGCAGTTTGGTCATCACCAGCGGTACCAGTGGTGGAATTGTGCTCGCAGCCATGGCGTTGTTAGACGCTGGTGATGAGATGATCATTCCCGATCCGTACTTTGTGATGTACGCGCAATTGGGCAAGATGACCGGCGGCACCATGGTGTGCTGCGACACGTACCCAGACTTTCGCATGACCGCCGAGCGCATTGAGCGCTGCATGACACCGCGCACCAAGGCGGTGTTGATTTGCAGCCCAAGTAATCCATGCGGCACCGTGCTCACCGGCGCGGAGCTGCGCGACATTGTTGACCTGTGCCGTCGCCGCGGCGTGCTGCTGATCAGCGATGAGATCTACGACGAGTTCTGCTTTAGCGACATGCGCGAGGACGGCCACTGCCCAAGCCCAGCGCGTTTCAGCGATGAATGCCTGTTGATCCGCGGCTTCGGTAAGACGTATGGATGTACCGGTTGGCGTCTTGGATACGTGGCGGGGCCAAAGGAAATTGTGCAAGAGATTGCCAAGTTCCAGCAGTACACCTACGTGTGCGCCCCCAGCATGGCGCAGTGGGGCGTGATTCCAAGTTTCGGCGTAGACCTTGCGCCCATCGTTACTGACTATGAACGACGGCGGCAGATGGTGGTCGATGCGTTTGCTGGAGTGACCACGGTTCCGCGGCCTGGTGGCGCGTTCTATGCGTTTGTTGAAGTTCCCAAGCGCCTAGGCATCACTGGCCACGAGTTTGTCGAACAAGCGATCGCCAACCGCGTGTTGGTGATTCCTGGCAATGTGTTTAGCCGACGTGACACACACTTCCGAATTAGCTTTGCAACACGCCCCGACAAATTGGCGGAAGGTCTTGCCATTCTGCGCGGCTTGATGACTGCCTGAGGCGTCGGTGAATCGTGGACGCGCGCCATGCAACCCCAATGAAACGAACAAGCGCCCGAGCATGAAGCTCGGGCGCTTGTTGATTTCAGAGTGTCATGCGCCTTTCGACGCAGGACTCAGATGGTCCTTACGGAGCCTTCTTCGGAGCGCCGGCAGCAGCCGCTGCGCCGGCACCTTCAGCAGACTTCATGCGGTCCTTGAGTCCCTCGTTCGGGCTCTTGATGGTGCCAGCGGCTGGAGCCGCATCGTTCTTCTGAACAGACTTGACGGCTGGTGAGCCGCCGTCGCAGCCGGTGAGGACGACGAGTAGGGCGACTGCGCTTGCGGTGGCGATGGTCTTCATAGTGGTTCCTGAATTGCCTTTCGATGCTCGGGTTTACGTTTGGGCGAACTTCCCAATGCGCGGGGGCATGTATTGCCGAGTGCCGCGCTCGCGCAGTGTCTCAGAACCGTTCGGTTGCCGTCAAGGGGTGGTTCCCGCAACTTACCCAAGATTATTTCGAACGCGCCACCGGTTCTGCAAGGCGCCATCGCCCGGCGGCGGCTGCCGGGGCAAGCCAGCGCCACTGCGTGTGGAACGTGTCATCGTTGTCGGCAATTCCTACCTGGATGGACGCGTTTGCGCCCGCACTTGCAGGGAGCGGCACTTCCATGTGCGCAGACCAACCGGTGCCGGCGCGCGTTTCGCACTTCATAGTGACACCATCCGGCGCGGTGCAGCCAGTGGTGAATGGTTCAACAAGAAAGTCAATCGGCGCAGCCAGTGCTGGGCTATCAATCAAGACGCGGATGGCGTCGGCGTGCGGATCGTTCTTGCGCTTGGCGTCGGGTGCGCTCCATGAAGGCGCTGCGGCTTGCAGTTGGTCGGGTACCAGTGCTTCGATGATCAACTTTGTGCCATCAGCCGAGCGCGTGATCTGTACGGTGGGGTTTTCTTCACGGGTGTCGTACGGGGAGTAATTCCATGCGAGTACGGGCAGCGAAACGGCACTGGCGACGTCCGTACTCAGTTGCACCGTTCGATCAATCGGCAGGCGGGTGGGAAGGTAAATCGGCACTGTTCGACCCTTGCTATCTACAAAGGTGGCGTACATATCAAGTTGCGGTGCCAAGATCGTTCCGCTCTGCGGCATAAGGGTGACTGGTACTTCAATGGTCACTTCACTCTTGGCGGGGACATCGTGTTCGCACGCGCCGCTGGCAACTCGCAACGTCGAGCGCGCGTTGTTCGCCATGGTGCTGGCGTAGTCAACATCAGCGAGCGTGTGACTGGTCCATCCGTTCATCCCTCCAGTTGTTCCAGGGGTTCCTTGACCAGCTCGACCAGCAGTCCACCACACGGCGGGGCCATTGGCGTTGCGCAACACGCCGGGCGGATCAAGCGTGACGTGGATGGGCACATCAATGGGGTTCTTCACTACAAACTGCGCGACTGCTTCTGTTGGAGCAGTCAGTGTGGATGGATCAGCCAGCTTGCCAGCAGTGCGCACCGCGGGCACTGGGTCACGCAATGCATAGACCCGGTCTTGATCGGTACGTATGACAAAGTCCTCAGGTAGCACCAGGCCCACTGGCTGATGCCACACCCGCAGTGCGCCTTCTGAAGTGCAGTCAACAAACGTCAGGTGTTGCATTTGCCCGGCAAGCGGATGTTGATCAATCATTCCGCCGCAGGTACCCAAAATGTGGTACTGCACGCCGCCGACGTCCGCCTCGCGCTGCAATGCGTGAAAGTGGCCGGCAATCACTGCGTCAACGCCGGCCTTCTCAAGGAGCGGCTGCACGCGATCGTTCCACTTGACCGATGGGTAGCGCCACATGGGGCGGTGCATGAGGAGAAAGATCGGTTGATTGCGTTTGGATGCAGATTGCAGCGCGCCCGAAAGCCACGCAATTTGCGCATCGCTAAAGCCCATCTTGGAATCGCCTAAGCCTTCATCACTAAACAGCACCAACACTGTGGCCAGATCTAGTTCAACGGAGTACCACGCTGGCCCAAAGCGTTGTCGATACATTTCTGCAAACGTCGCATCGCCCGCGGTGCGCGTTCCACTGATGACATCATGATTGCCGGCAGTTGGATAGAAGGCAGCGCTGAGTTTGCCCACTGCTCCAAGGTATTCGTCCGCCTCATTGTTCCACACTGAAGTAGAGCGCGTATAGCCCTGCACCATGTCGCCAACGGTGAAGACCGCGTCGGGGCGAACGATGTTCAAATCTTCGACCGCAGCACGCAGGTACGGAATGCCCCACGCGCGTCCGGTGGTGCGGTCGGGAAGAATGGCGATACGTTGCACGCGCGGGCGAGTACCGTCTTTGACCACTTGGCCATCGGTGGCACGTCCGCTGTCATCCGCTTGGAAGTGCGGCGGGGCGCCTGCAGAGGTGGCGGCCATGGTCAGGACGATGAGAGCGGCGGCAGAAAGCATGTGCGGATTGTCTACGCAAATCAGATGCGGTGCGCCGTGCGCTGGTTAGAAATTGGCTTTGTTTGCAGCAGTAGCCGAGGCGAGGTCTACGCCTTCGGGTTCTACGCCTTCGCGGCGCTGGTCCCCGCGCCCGGAAACGGTATCGACGGTCCGCGCATGATGGATTCGCACGCCGCGGCGAGTTGATCGGCGCAGCGCGCTGACGCAAATCCAGCGGCCGTTCGAACCGCGGCTTCGGTACCAACGGCTCCGGCAGCTACGGGATCCAGCATGGCCTTGGTCAATTGCGCGGTCCACTCCCGCGCGTCGCGCTCTTGCACCACCAGCGCGGTGACGCCGTCAATCAGGTGGTCCGCAAATGGATCGTCCATCGCTACCACGGTTCGACCCAGGCCCATCGCCTCAAGTACCACGGACCGAACGCCATGAATCGCTTCCGGCAGCGCAAACACGCCGCATGCCAGCGCCAGTGGTCGCACCATTTCCAGGCGTGAAACGCCGTTGAGAACACGTTGCACACCGAACTCACGGGCGAGCGCCCACAGGCGAGGGTCGTGCCCGGGTGGCAACTCAATGGCTACTTGAAATTCAGGAAGCGCGGGCATGACGTCCGCAATAGCTGCAAACACTGCGCGGTATGCACCAACATCGCGCCCGGTGCCAGCAATCGCGAGACTTTGTGGGCTTGCAGCAAAGGTATCGCGCCGCGATGGCACCGGAACGCCAAGTGGGAGCACGGTGACCATTTGCTCGCCAACAACGCGTGCCGCACGCGCGGCGATCGGCGCGGTGGCTGCGCATACCAAGTCAAGTCGCCCGGTGTGTCGCTTCAGCGCCGTGGCATCCAGCTCATCGGATGTAGAGATCATGGCAACCAATCCGGCATCCATGTCATCTGCCAATTCCGCAGCGGCAATGAACGCGCGCGCTCCGAAACTCACAAATATTTCCGGCGGATCGTCCTCAAGCGAACTACTCAGGGCTCCAAGGCGCGAAGGTCGAAAGAGCAGCGAACTATCAAAGTCAAAGGTGGAAGCCGCAATCATTCGCAGTAACGGCGGTTCATCACGCGCTGGCGGCAGAATGCGACGAATACGAACACCATCGCCAGCGAGTGCTACGGCAAGGCGCTGCACGGCCGCAGCGTCGGTCAGGAGGCGTTCGGGATCGACGACGAGCGCGATGTGCATCCAGCCTCCAGTGGTTCAAAGGCGAGCAGCATTTCAGCCGGAATGCGCGCGGGTTTGCGAGTTGCCAAGTCAACAAGTGCCCAACACGTCGACGCGCTGCACACCACGGCGCCATCACGCGCGCGAAGAATGGTGGTGTCGCGCCAACTTGTCACACGGCTGACCGATCGAATCCACGTGAAGACATGCAACTCGTCACCGGGAAATACTTCGGCGCGGTAGTCCACTTCGTGGCGAGCAACAAACCACATGCGGCCGCTCGCCAAGAGAAGTTCGCGCGTGTGTCCAAGTGAATCGGCGTGCAGTTCGGCAGCGCGATCGATCCAACGCACGTATTCCACATTGTTGATGTGCGCCACCTCGCGGCTCACGCCATCAGCGGACGGAACCAGCCGCAATCCAAACGGACGCGGGTGTGCAATGGAACTGCCGGTCGGCGGACGCAACGTAACGTCTGGAATAAGTGGCGCACTGTTCATGCGCGCGTCTCCAGCGCGGGGTCGATGGAGCGCAGGTACGTCCAACTAAAGATGCCAGTGGAGTGGCCGTCACTAAAGCGGATGCGAACCGCGTAATTGCCGACCAGTTCGGCGCCGAGCGCGGTCAACGGACCGGTCGCGCGACTGGCCGGTAGGACGGTGAGCGGATTGCGGGCCATTTCCTCACGCAAGACTTTGGCATCGGCGCTGGGGCTGCGGCGGCGCAGGTAGGCGATCGGAAAGAATGACTCGCGGCCATCGGCCCAGGTGATGGCAAGTCCTTTTTCTCGGTCAAGATCAAGGTGCGCCGGTGCAAGCGCAGCCGCGGCCGCTGAGCCTGCGGCCGACGCCGAGTCCAAGGATTTATCCGGTGATGCGTGGGATTCATCCGCGTGCATTTCCTGATTCTACGGCGCGGGCTGAGCGCCGCCGCTGGCTCTAGACTTCGGATCCGATGAACGCCCCAAACAACAACTCTGCAAACACTGCCGGCAGTGCCTCCGCCAATGCCGCGCTGCACACACCTGGCGCTCTCAATGCTGCCGACCGGCTCCTCGCGCGGATTGAGGCCGCGGGCGCGCCCGTATGCGTTGGTCTTGATCCGGTGGTAGAGAAGTTGCCCGCCATTCTTCGACCAGCCCCGGGTCACGCCGCTGCGGCGATCGCCATCGGCGAATTCTCGCGCGGCGTCATTGACGCAGTGGCGGGGATCGTGCCGGCAGTCAAGATTCAGGCAGCATGCTTTGAGCGGCACGGGCCAGCCGGCGTTGCTGCGCTGGCCAGTGTTCTGGAACACGCGCGCACCGTTGATGGTCTTGAAGTCATTCTTGATTTCAAGCGCGGCGATATTGGTATCAGCGCCGAGCATTACGCTGCCAGCGCGCGCGACGCGTACCGTTCCGATTGGACCACGGTGAGTGCGTATCTCGGAGCGGATTCGCTGACGCCTTTCGTCGGTAATGGTCACGGAGCGTTTGCCTTGGTGCGCACTTCCAATCCTTCGGGTGATGCGGTGCAATCATTGCGATTGGCTGATGGACGCACGGTCGCCGAAGCGGTGGCGGACCTGATTACATCGATCGGCGCGGCTTCGCTCGGAAGCGCAGGATTCAGCGCGCTCGGAGCGGTGGTGGGTGCAACCAAACCAACCGATGCGGCCGCGTTGCGCCTTCGAATGCCACAGCAGATCTTCTTGGTTCCGGGCTTTGGCGCGCAGGGCGGTGGAGTTGATGATGTCTTGCCATGTTTCCGCGCTGATGGGCGGGGTGCGCTGGTCACGGCCAGTCGCTCCGTGATCTACGCATTTGAGCCAGGTGATCGAGCGTGGCATGAATCGGTGCGCCGTGCTGCTGAGGACCTTCGAACGCAGATTGGTTCTGCGCTGGGCGCCCGAGCATGAGTACCCGCGCAGTGGGTGCATTGCTTGCAGTGGCGCTGCTATTACTTCTTGCGGTGCCAGTGGTCGCGCGGCGTACTGAGCAGGCCGTACCTGCGGGCGCCGCCACGGTGATCATTGTTACGCCGAACAATGAGCAAATTCGTATGGAGTTCGCGGAGGGATTTGCGCGGTGGCATCGTGAGAAATTTGGAGCGCCCGCCCAAGTCATTTGGAATATGCCGGGCGGCTCCACAGAAATCCGCCGGATGCTTGAAGCAAGTGCCACCGCGTCGCTGCGTGATGGAAATGCTCCGGGCGGTAGCGCTGACTTGCTATTCGGTGGCGGTAGCTATGACTTTGAACAAATGACCAAGCCGATCAAGATGGAAGTCAATGGTGAAGTCCGTAGTACCACGGTACTCATTCCAATTGACTTTCCTCAGGAGTGGTTGGACGCGGTGTACGGCCAGAACTCGATCGCGGGTCGCACGCTGTATGACCCAGGCCGCGCATGGTTTGGTACCGCGCTGAGCGCATTTGGCATTGTCTACAACGCGGAGATGTTGCAACGCATGGGCGTTGCTTATCCAACGGAATGGTCGGCGCTCGCGGATCCGCGCTTGCAGGACAGTGTGTCCTTGGTGAATCCCGCGCAGTCGGGAAGTAGTGCGTCAGCCATGGAGACCATTCTTCTTCGTGAAGGGTGGCAGCGCGGCTGGGCCATCTTGCGGCGCGCTGCTGGAAATGCGCGTTCCATCGCAGCAGGCGGGCCGCGTACTCCGATGGATGTTTCGCAGGGTGACGCAGCTGAGGGTCTATGCATTGACTTCTACGGTCGCTACCAACAGCAAGCAGTGGCGGACGGTGGGTCGCCCGGGCGCGTTGGCTATGTTGATCCGGTTGGCAAGACCGCGATTGACCCAGACCCGATTGCGATGTTGCGCGGCGCCCCGCACCCCGAAACTGCGCGGCGATTCATTGAGTTTGTCCTGTCCCCTGAAGGTCAGCGCCTATGGCAGTATCCCGCCGGTTCCCCGGACGGTCCGCGGCAATATTCCCTACGTCGGCTTCCGATCAATCGTGCCGTTTACGCAAACGAAATGCCACGATTCGTTGACAAAGTTGATCCCTGGAAGTTGGCGCGGGAAATTCCAAATCCGAATCCACACGTCCGTTCGTTTGTGATGCCGATCTTTGTTGCCATGGCCATGGAAAATCGATCGCTGCTTCGTACTGCATGGGCGCTGATTGCTGCGCATCCGGAATATCCGCGTGACGGACGGATGTTGCTGGCATCTGATGCAAAGAATGCCACACTGCGCGCCATGCTTGAAGCGTTCGACGCCATGCCGACGGTGCCCGGTCCCAACGGAACAACCATTGATCTGGCGGATGAAACCGCACTTGCTCAAGTGCGTGACGGTTGGATGCGTGGCAAGTGGAAAGATGCTGGCTTGTGGGGCGAGAACGACGTGCCTGCCGATGTCTTACGGCGCATACTTTCTGATGGGTTCAAGGCGAACCTGCAGCGTGTCATTGCCATTTCCAGGAGTAGTGCACCATGACTGCACCACAGCAGATCCAGCCGCCAACCGCATGCATTTTGTCCATTGGTGATGAGCTGGTACTCGGAACCACCCTTGATACCAACGGGCGCGTGCTTTCCATCGCGCTTCGTGAAGCTGGTCTTGACGTCATTGAACATCGCACTGTGCGGGATGATCGCGTAGCGATTGTGGATGCACTGCAATCGCTCGCAAGTATTGCGTCAGTGATCATTTCAACTGGTGGCCTTGGTCCAACGGATGATGACCTGACCCGCGATGCACTGAACGAAATCATTGATCACAACGCGCTGCAGATTGAAGATGCGCTTGCTCGCGCTGATCTTGACACGTGGTTCGCGGGCCGTGGTCGAACCATGGCAGCGATCAATCTTCGACAAGCTATGCGCCCGCGTTCCGCCAACATCATCCGTAACCGTGAGGGCACTGCGCCCGGACTTGTTGCAACGATCGGCACGTGTCGCGTGTATTGCTTGCCTGGGCCGCCGCGCGAAATGATTCCAATGTTGGAGTCCGATGTGTTGCCAGCAGTGCGTCCCGCGGGCGCCCTGATGATTGCTAAGCGCACGCTTGGTTCCTTTGGCATTGGTGAAAGTGCGCTTGCCGAATTGCTTGGCGAACGGATGACGCGCGGTCGTGAGCCGGCCGTCGGTACCACGGCAAGTGGCTCAGTGGTTTCCCTCCAAGTGGTGGCGCGCGGCGCGGATGCTTCGGCACGCGCTGACGCAGAGATGACCGCATGTATGGCCGCGGTGGCGCCCTATGGATTTGCTGCCGTTGACGCGAGCCTGGCATCGTCCCTTTTGATGGAATGCCGCGCGCGTGGGCGCACGTTGGCGGTTGCAGAAAGTTGCACCGGTGGGCTGATCGGCAGCATGTTGACCGCGGTGCCTGGCTCAAGTGATGTCTTTCACGGCGGTTGGATTACCTATTCAAACGCCATGAAGGAAGCACACCTTGGCGTTTCGCCACAGTTGATTGCGCAGCACGGAGCGGTAAGCCAAGAGACGGTCATGGCGATGGCCGAAGGTGCATGTGCGCGTTCGGGGGCCTCGCTAGCCATTTCCGTGAGCGGAGTTGCTGGCCCCGGTGGCGGCACTGCAGAGAAGCCAGTGGGCACCGTGTGGATCGGTCTGCATGACACGCAACTTGGCACGCGCGCGCGGCGCTTTGTCTTTCCTGGTGAACGCGACATAGTTCGTGACCGTGCCGCCAAGACCGCGTTGCAATTGGCACGCTGGATGCTGCGCGGCGAGGACGCTTCCATGATTTGGGAGCGGGCAGGTGAACGCGCCGATGCACACACCGGGGCACGCGCCGATGTCCAGCACAGCAAACGCACCTCATGACCAACTCGCCCACTGTTGATCCACACGCGAAACCAGATCACCCAGTGACTGTGTTTGTCGGTATCGGATCAAATATGGGTGACCGAACTGCGCACATGGATCACGCGTTCCGCGCACTGGCATCCACGCCGGGTATTCGACTCATGCGGCAATCGTCGGTTCATGAAACCGCACCCGTTGGAGTGCCGGGGCAGGGTCCGTACCTCAATGCGGTATCAGAAATTAGTACGGATCTTTCGCCCCACGCGCTGTTAGCCACGCTCCTTGACATTGAAAGTCAACGCGGCCGCGACCGCACCCGCGAAGTCCGCTTTGGCCCGCGCACACTGGATCTTGACATGCTCATCTGGGACGCGGCGCTGCCCGGGTTTGCGCGTATTGACGCTCCGGGCCTGACGGTGCCGCACCCACGGATGCACGACCGACCATTTGTGCTGCTTCCTTTGGCAGAACTTGACCCTGAAATTGCGCGCCGCGCAGCCGTGACCCCCGTACACTTTGCTTCCGACTGAGACCATCGGGCGTGACCGATGCCAGTCAATTCCCTAGGAAACCTCATGCGCACTTCGCTCATTTCTGGTCTGGTCGGCACTGCATTCATCCTGTCCGCCTCCGTGTGCACCTCCGTGTGCGCCCAGGGCGATATGCCTGCCCCAACCCGCGTGGTTGGCCAAGTTGACCCGATCACCGGCATGCCATCCATGGCACCCAAGTCGATGGCGGTGCCATCCGCGGGATGGGCTGACGCTGACAAGACCGACTCTGCCGTAGCGCGCGGAACCGCCGCACTTGAAGCAGCGCAGAAGGCATACCAAGCAGCCAAGACGCTCACCGATCACACGGAACTCACCATCTCCATGCCCGACGGCGAGCAGAACGAAGTGATCGATATGAGTTTCGGCGCCGGTGATGACCTGATGGTCAAGATGGGCAGCCTGCAGATCATTTCCGCAGGAGGAACGGTGTACTTCGTTCCAGATCAGCCGGCGGACAAGTACCTCTCCCGAAAGATTGAGGGCAATGCCAACGCAACCCTCATCGCCATGTTGCCAGGATTCTCACTGCCCGCGCCAGCGTTGGCAATGCGTCAGCCGGCCGTTGGTTCCAAGATCACCGATGCGTTTGCGATGGGTGCCAAGGGCGGCGTGACCGTCAAGGGTTTCCGCGAGCGTGACGGCAAGCAGGAAGTACTGGTGACTGGTCCAGCTGCAGATGGCGTTGTTTCATGCGACCCCAAATCTGGCATGATTTCCGGCTTCAACATGCTGATGACTCCTGAAGGTCTGCCAGCCAACGTTCGCATTGGTTTCACGGTGAAGTGCGCGCCTTCCACTGCAGCCTTGACCACGCCGATCGCCTTTGATGCGGGTAAGCGCACCAACGTGTCCAAGTTGGAAGACCTGTTCACGCCTCCTGCTGATGAACCAGCTCCCGGCATCACCGTCAAAGACGGCCAAGTGGCTCCGCTGGGCGTGCTCACCATGCTTGATGGAAAGTCGTTGGACCTTGCATCGCTCAAGGGCAAAGTCATCATCATTGATTTCTGGGCCACCTGGTGCGGGCCTTGTCGTAAGGGTCTGCCGCTTCTTCAGAAGTTTGCCGACTCAATGAAGGGCAACGATAAGGTGGTCGTGTACGCCGTCAATGTGTGGGAACAACAGAAGGGCGAGGAGCTTTCCAAGAAGGTTTCTGAATTCTGGACCAAGCAGGCATTCACCATGAATGTCGCTATGGACACGGAGGCGAAGCTCATCACTCAGTATGGTTTCCAAGGCATTCCGGCGTGCATCATCATTGGCCCAGACGGCATGCTGGTGAGTTCGCATATGGGCTTCGACCCTGACATGGGGAACAAGCTGGCTGCCGATGTGAACAAGGCGCTGGGTATGAAGGGTGCTGATATGAAGGATGGCACCGCTGCGCCTGCAACCAAGGCACCTGAAACCAAGGCACCCGGCCTCACCAAGTGATTTCACTTCCGCAACTGGACGCCGTTCGCGCAGCTGATGCAGTTCGAACCCGCATCGTTGCAGGTCTCGCGCAGGTCGGCTGCGCGGATGTTCGTGCAGACCGTGCGGGGCGGATGATTTACTCCACGGATGCCAGTCTGTTCCAAATCGATCCGCTCTGCGCAGTGGTTGTTCGCGATATCGACGAAGCGATTCGCGTAGTTCAGTGGTGCGCGGGAGAGGGCATTGCCATCTTGCCGCGTGGTGGCGGAACCAGTCTGAACGGTCAGAGTGTGAACGAGGCGGTCGTCCTTGATCTGGGCGCGTATTGTCGCCAGGTGATTTCCGTGGACGTCGAGCGCGGTCGCGCGTGGGTGGAACCAGGCGTGGTGCTGGACAAGTTCAACGCTGATCTTGCGCCGCTCGGCTGGATGTTTGCCCCGGACCCAGCCACCAGTAGTCACAATGCGGTGGGCGGCTGCATCGGCAACAATTCTGCCGGCGCGCACAGCATTGTTTACGGCCGCACGGTTGAGAATCTCCACGCACTCGACGTGGTGCTCGCGGATGGAACCGTGCATCGCTTGCAAGAGGGCGCGTGTGATCGTGACCCGGCGCAGCGACGCATTGCTGAAGCCATGCGCGCGGTGCTGTGGCCGATTCGTGATGAAATCCGTGCCCGTTTCCCGCGCATTCTTCGCCATGTAGATGGTTACAACTTTGATCTGTTCTTAGACGGCCTTGAGCAATCAACGCCCGGAACCATGGACCGCGTCAACTTGGCGCACCTCGTTTGCGGTTCAGAGGGAACGCTGTGCACCATTGTCGGCGCAGAAGTGAAGTTGGTGCCGACACCAAAGGCAAAGGGTCTTGCCATCATGGGCTTCGAGTCCGTTGATGCGTCGCTTGCGGCGTTGGACGCCATGCTTGCCACTCAACCTGCGGCGGTTGAGATGATTGATGATGTCATCATTGACATTGCCCGCGGTAACCGTGAGTACGCCAAGTATGTGGAACTCATGCCACGCCCTGAAGGTGTTGCGCTGGGCGCGGTGATGTATGTGGAGTATTTCGGGCAGACGCTCGCCGAGGTGGAAGGAAAACTCAGCGCCCTGCGCGAGCGACTTCCAAATCAGCCGATGGAGCAGTACACGGATACCAAGCGCATGGCGGAAGCCTGGCGTTTGCGTAAAGCCGGCGAGCCACTCTTGCACGGAGTAAAGGGATTGCGCAGGCCGCTTGGATTTGTAGAGGACACCGCGGTGGACCCCGCCAAGCTGCCCGGATTTATCAAGGAATTCAAGGCGATTCTCGCGGGGCACGGCACGCACGCCAGTTTCTACGCGCATGCCAGCGTTGGTTGCTTGCACATTCGCCCGATGCTTGCGCTCACTGATGTAGGCGATCGTCAACGCGTACTGAAGATCGGCGAAGAAGTGACCGACTTGGTGGTGCGGTACGGCGGTGCCTTGAGCGGCGAGCATGGATCGGGGCGATCGCGCACCGCGTTACAACTGCGATACTTTGGTGAGACGGTCTGCAACGCGCTTGCCGCGGTGAAAGCGATTTGGGATCCGGCGGGCATCATGAACCCGGGCATCAAGATTGATGTCACGCGCCGCGCCATGCCTATTGAAGATTTGCGTCTTGCACCGAACGGCGTACCGGTGTATCCGGAGGCGGAGAACACCTTCTTCACCTATGAGAAGGAAGATGGATTCGGTCACGCGGTTGAAATGTGTAACGGAGCAGGGCTGTGCCGACGATTGCAGGGCACGGTCACTATGTGTCCGTCCTATCAGGCAACGCTTGATGAGCGCCATTCAACGCGCGGCCGTGGAAATCATTTGCGGCTAGCGATCACCGGGCAGTTGGGTGTGAACGCAGAAGGCGGCGTGCGCGGAGCTAGCGGCAGGCACAACGCTAACGGCGCATCGCACGCGCACGCTGACTGGAATCAACCCGACGTCCAAGACACACTTTCCCTCTGCCTCAGCTGCAAAGCATGCAAGAGCGAATGTCCGTCAAACGTTGACATCTCCAAATTGAAGGCCGAATACACCGCGCAGGGCTATGCCGCTGCCGGCCGAGTGCCGTTCCGTGCGCGCGCGTTTGGGCGTGTCCGCGGCATCAACCGATTGCTTTCGCGCCTGTGGCCGCTTGCCAACCTCGCCAACCGCACTCCGTTTGTGCGCACCGTGCAGAACTGGGTGCTCGGTATCGACACGCGCCGTTCCATGCCGATGTACGCCGAGGGTCTTGACCGTTGGTACGCGCGTCGCGGCAGCAAGGCAGCACCCGGTGCGCCCGCGGTGGTGCTGTTCCCTGACTGCTTCACCATGTACAACGAGCCGCGCATTGGTCATGCGGCGATCGAGTTGCTCGAAGCGTTCGGATACCGCGTCGTACTGCCAACGCTCGGCTGTTGCGGCCGGTCGCTGATTTCAACTGGAATGCTTGCCGAAGCATCGCGGACGTGTCGCGCCACGGCAGAGGGTTTGATGCAAGTGATGGAGCGCGAACACGCCGTCGCCGTCGTCGGCTGCGAGCCGAGCTGCATGAGCGCCATTCGTGACGATTGGCTGGAACTCAAGATGGGCCTTGAGGTGAAACAATTGCGTGCCTTGGCCGCACAGAGTTTCATGGTCGAAGAATTCCTAGAGAAGCAGTGGGACGCGCACCCAACCCGCCCCGCGAAGCCTGCCTTCAACCCCGGCAAGCTTGCCTTGCATGCCCATTGCCACCAAAAAGCACTGTGGGGCGCGGAATCCAGCGCGGCGATCCTGCGCCGCTATTTCGGCACGGAGCTTGAAGTCTTGCAAACGGGCTGTTGCGGCTTGGCCGGCAGCTTCGGATTTACCGAAGAGCGCTACGACCTCTCCATGACGATCGCCGAGCAAGCAGTCTTGCCAGCTGTCCGCGCGCGCCCCGACACCATGGTCTGCGCCCCCGGCACCAGCTGCCGCCATCAAATCCACGACGGAGCCGGGCGCGAGGCGCTGCATCCAGTGGAAGTGTTGCGGCGCGTGTTGGGGTGAGGGGGGCGGGTGGGTGGCAATCCGCCGCATTGTCGCCAAGCTTTGCTTCCAGCATTCCGTCATTGGACTGATCGCACGGTACCGGCGCTTCACAGATGCCGTCCGTGCGTCCCATTTATCTCACAAACTAACGCTGAACTCAGGATTCACACGGAAAGTCACGCTGTTACTGAGCGATCGGTCTCGAACTCTTCACGACTCGAGCAGCCCAACGGCTGAGAGGCGGTGTCAGCATGTCCTGAGGATGAGGCCGACCGCGGCGAGCCCATGGCCGACTGCACGGTGATCGCCACCGCCGTCGCGTTGCCGCGGCGCATGCACGTGTTGCGCCGGATGTTCCCGCTCCAGGTGGAGCTGCCGGCGGCCGGCGCGGAGGCCCGCGCGGCGGCCGCGTTCCGGGCGGTCCAGGCGCTGGGGGTGGAAGGAACGCCGCGGCTGCGGGACGCGGTGGCGGGGCGGGTGCTGGAGGGAGCCGGGAACCTCGCAATCCCAATGAATACTGGGCAGATTGCGCGGATCGTGGCAGCGAAGGGTTGACTATACCTCTATCATGGAGTATAGGTATGGACGATGCCCTGCGACCCATCCGTTTCCCTGTCGAGCTCGAACGGGCGTTGGAGCACATCCGGCTCCTCGCGCATCGGCGCCATGGCTACCTGGTCGACCGACGCAGCACGCGCCGCGCCATGCGAAGGGCGGCGATCGCGCCCGACCTGGTCTGGAACGTGGTCGCCCGGCTTTCGCCCGCGGACTTCCACGAAGGGCCGCGGCCAGATCATCATTGCCTGCACCGCGAGGTCTGGATCTTCTGCCCCATGGTCAACGGCAGGGTCATGTACCTGAAGATTGCGTTCCGGCGCGCTCCGGAAGGTCCGGAGTCGGCGCTCGTGATCGGGTCCTTTCACCAACCCCGTTTCCCGCTGCAGCGAGGTGACCCATGAGCAGTGCTGAACGATCCAATCTCGATCTCTTCTGCCCGATCTGCTCCGCGGTGCGTGATTCGAAGTTCATCGAGTACGACGAGCACTGCGAAATCCATGGCTTCGAGCTGGCGTACCACATCACCGCCTACGAGTGCATGACGTGCGGCGAGGAACTGGCCGACCCGGCGAACCCCGAGCTCATGGACCCGGTGTACGACGCGTACCGCGCAGCATCCGGCACGCTGCGACCCGAGGAAGTGAAGGCCATCCGCGAGCGCAGCGGCCTGAGCCAAGTGGCGTTCGCCACGATCCTTGGCATGAGCCCGGCCACCATCAACCGCTACGAGATGGGCTCGCCGCTTGCGGTGAAGGAAGACAACCTGATCCGCATGGCCGGCATTCCGAGCGCCATGCGCATGCTGATGCAGCAGCGCGGGCATCTCCTGAAGCCGGGACAGCGACCGGCGTGATGACGCGCCCCCACATCCGTTGACAGGTGCGCCAGTGCCCAATATCCCGCCATCCACGGGTCGGGGGTCCGGATTTTTAGCACCGTGATGGCGGTATCTCGCGATTTTGCGTAGTATGGGACTCAGATCTGCCGTACTACTTTGCAAGTCGCGGGCGTACCTGAACGAACACCCGCCGCCACTTGACTCCCCGGAGGAATCCAGCCATGCCAACCAGATCTGCCCGCACCAGGCTTCAAGCAGGCTTCACGCTGACCGAGGCGATCACGGCCACCGCCACGGTGCTCATCGTCGTGGCGCTCCTGATTCCGATGTTCGGTAACGGACTCTCCAGGTCCGGGGTGTACATCTCGGCCAACAACCTCCGCCGCATCTCGATGGGTTGCGCGGCCTACGAGGCATCATGGGGTGGCAGGCAGTGGTCGAAGCTTGAGCCTGCGATGGGCCTGTACAACGGATGCACCCCGTACGCCGCCTCCACCTGTCCGCCTGCGCTGACGCTCGGACGGGACAACAGTGGCGGACTCTGGAGCTACTGGATCCGCGGCGCGCCGAGCCAGTGCACCAGCTACCCAGGCAACTGCAGCAACTGGCCGATGATCATGCCCATGCCGATCGGTGGGACCACGGGCGACGCAACGAGCGGATTGGGGTCGTGGAGACTCATCAATGCCCGAGGAGTGCGCGAATACATCACGTCACGGTTCTACGACCCGGTCTTCTACTCGCCGAACGACGTGCTGCCGTACCAACAGTTGCAGACAACGTACTTCTCATCCCCGAACGAGTTCTCGTACAGCGGGGGGCTCTTCTGGGAGTCGAGCTACAAGCTCAGCCCGGCCGCCCTGTGGGGCGTCGGGGTCTTCCGCCGCCCAAGCGAAGGCGGGTTCCAGGCGCCGGATGATTTCCCTGGCGCCTACCAGACGCCGACGGCATCGGCGGCGACCTACCCATCACTCAAGACGCGGCTGATGGAAGGCCGTTGGTGCCAGAATCCACCGGCGATCACGCATCCTGACGGCGCCGTTCCAACACCCTACCTCTCCAATTGCGGTCCGGGATCGACTCCGGTGACGGCATTCTTCGACGGCCACGTCTCGCTCGTTTCCATGTCCACGTTCGCAGCCGACGATGCCGCCGTGACGAAGCAGACCGGCGATGGTCTGTGGAGTCGCGACACGCCGGTAGGGGCTGGCGGCTTGTACCCACAGTGGTCAATCGGCGACTTCCGGAACTCGTCGCACATCCTCACCACCGGCGGAATCACCGGACGTGATCTCCTCGAATCCCGCTAATCAATCGAGTCTCTTCCACATGCAATACAAGATTCCATTCCAAGGTGTCGTGCTCCACGGCGTGTCGGCCGGAGTGATCGCTTCGATCTCCACCCTTGCCTCCGCAGACTGGCTGCGCACGGACATTGTGCCGACCAACGTGCAGTCGCAGGGGCTCGTCGGCGCAGCGGTCGCGGTGACCCAGTCGGCGGATGCGGTGTCCGGACCCAACAACGCTGTCGGCGCATCGCTGTGGGCGGGCGCGCCGCTCGGCACGGCCACTGCCCGTGCCAGCGGCGCCATCGATGCATGGACGTTCAGTGCGTACACCCTCCAGTGGTTCCACGCCGGCCAACTGATCAGCAGCACGCCCCAGTCAGGCGCAATGTTCGGCGCGGCATTGGCCTCGACCGGGCCGAAGCTCGTGGTGGGATCGCCGCGATACAGGTTGCCGGGCGCTGCCGATGCAGGCACATACAAGGAACTTGCCGGTACGGCGGAGCTCTTCAGCATCGCGTTGCCGTACTACTCGCCGGCGACCGCCACCTCGGTTGCGCTCACACCGCCCGGTCTGCGCAAGGGCGGCGAGCTCTACGGGTATTCCGTCGCAGCAGCAGACACGGCTTCCAATGGATTCATCGCCCTCGTCGGTTCTCCCGGGTTTGACCTGACAGGCGCGACGGATGCGGGCAAGGTCCACGCGTTCCGTCAGTCCGGCACGAGCGCGCCGGAGTACCTCCAGGAGCTCGTGCTCCCCGAGCCCGCCCCCAGCGACCACCTTGGTGCGTCGATTGCGTTCAACGGAACCACGGCATTCGCAGGAGTCGATCGCGCCGGCGGCCAGGTGGCTGCGTTCCCGATCATCGATGCTTCGTTCGGGGCCCCGACCATGATCGCCGCGCCGGAAGGCATGCAGCACGTTGCCGGCTTCGGACGCGCGCTTGCCGCGGACGGCGGCTTCATTGCAGTGGGCGCGCCGGGCGACTCGGATTACGCGTGGGAAGAGGGGCGCGTCCTCATCTTCGACGCCGCGCCGCCGTACACGTTGCGCAGCGTGGTCGCCTCGCCGTTTCCCGGCGAGTGCGCCGGATTCGGCATCACGGTCTCGCTTCGTCGGGGCACGCTGGTGGTGGGCACGGCGAACGGAACCGAACTCCTGGCAGACGGAGCGGTCGCGGTGTATTCGATCGACTCCGGCACCGGAGCCGCCGTGCAGCAGGCGATCGTGATGGGGCCACCCACGAGCGGGTTCGGCTCGGCAGTCGCCACCAGCGGTGCACACATTGCGCTGGGCGCGCCGACGACGGGCGCTTCGCTCTCGGGGAGTGTCATCGCGCTTTCCAGCGGACCGGCAAGCCGCTCCCCCGACCTGAACGGCGACGGCGTCGTGAACGGCACGGATCTTGGCCTGATGCTGTCGAACTTCCGGGCGTACGTGGGCAGCAATTCGGCCCCGGACCTGAATTACGACGGATCCATCAACGGGGCCGATCTTGCAATCCTGTTGGGCGCCTGGGGAACGAGCGGCTGATCCGGCGCAGGCAGCACCCTACAAGAGCCACTCCCGCATCACCCGTCCGTGCACGTCGGTGAGGCGCATGTCACGCCCGCCGAAGCGCATGGTGAGCAGGCGATGGTCGAAGCCCAGGCAGTGGAGCATGGTGGCGTGCAGGTCGTGGATCTCCACGGGGTGCTCGGCCACCTTGTAGCCGAACTCGTCGGTTGAGCCGTACGTCATGCCGCCCTTGATGCCGCCGCCGGCAAGCCAGACCGTGAAGCCGTGCGGGTTGTGGTCGCGGCCGTCGGTGCCCTGCGCAAAGGGCGTACGGCCGAACTCGCCGCCCCAGACCACGAGCGTCTGCTCGAGCAGGCCGCGCCGCTTGAGGTCCATGAGGAGCGCCGCGATCGGCTGGTCCACCGCGCGCGCGTTGTCGTCGTGGCCCTTCTTGAGGTTCGAGTGCTGGTCCCAGCGGTCGTTGCCGCCGGTCTGCGGGCAGAGCAGCTCGATGAACTGCACGCCGCGCTCCACCATGCGCCGCGCCAGCAGGCACTCGCGCGCGAAGATGCGCGTGGGCTCGTACTCGGCGTCCAGGCCGTAGAGCTCGCGCACTTCCTTTGTCTCGCCGTCGATGGCCATGAGGTCCGGCACGCTCGACTGCATGGCGAACGCCAGTTCCGCGTTGTGGATGGCACCCTCCAGTGCATCGGGGCGACCGGTGCGCGCGGCGAAGGCCTCGTCCATGTGCCCCGAGAAATCAAGCACTTTCCGCTGCCGGCCCGCCTCCAGCGTGCCATGCACGTTTGGCATGCCGTCGCCCTGCGGGCGGAACAGGCTGCTCTGGTACGCCGACGGCATGAACCCGTTGCCGAGGAGCTCGCGCCCGCCCGGGGGGAT
>CAMDUB010000024.1 GCA_945878575.1 Phycisphaera mikurensis NBRC 102666
GACGGCGATCCGTGCACCGATTGCGGCTATGACGCATCGATCGGCGCGGCGCTGGTGGGTATGGACTGGGCCGTTGACGGCGGCGGCATCATCGGTGGGTTTGCTGGTCTTGGACCAGGCCAGATCACCATGGATACTGCCTATGGATCGCAATATGAAAATGTGACCACAGTGATGGCTGGCATCTACGGAAGCTGGGTACCTGCGGGTGGTGGTAGTTACATCTCGGGCTTCGGTATGGGTGGTTACAACGACATTAATCGCACGCGGAACGTCGAGATTGACACGATCGGCCTGAACCGTACGGCCACATCCTCCAACGATGCATGGTCGCTCTCCTTTGGTGGCGAAGCGGGATTGAATCTCAAGGTTAATGATGAGACCACATTGCAGCCGTATGTTGGCATCGCATGGGCTCAGTACTGGGGCGGTTCATACAACGAAGACGGCGCCGAAAGTTTGAATCTTCAGGTGGACTCACAGAGCGCCAATCAGTGGCAACCCACGGTCGGCTCGCGCTTGCTGCAGGAGTTCAAGATCGGTAGCGACATTCTGACGCCGTACATCGGTGCGGGCTTTATTGCGCAGATTCCGGTTGGCTCTGGATGGACGCCGACGTACACCAGTGATTTCAATCTTGGCGAACCGACCAAGATGGCTAGTTCGCCACAAGATCGTTACGGCGCAAACTTCCAAGCGGGCATTCAATTTGCCACGATCAAGGGTATCACCGCGTACATCGCATTCGATGGCGCAGCGATGACTGACAAGCAGCGGTACGGCGGGCAGGTTGGTTTGTTGGTGCCGTTCTGAGCCGATTTTGCGTGGGTTATCTGCGGTTCGCGATGGGCGCGAGGCGTGGTGGTTGCCGTTACACTTCTGGATTACTCGGGCTGTAGCGCAGTTTGGTAGCGCGTTTGACTGGGGGTCAAAAGGTCGTGGGTTCAAATCCCGCCAGCCCGACTCCTCACTTTGAAACGGAAGGCCCGAGCGCCTTCCGTTTCTGCGTTCCGGGGTCGGTCTGGGCGCCGCGCTCCGCTCAGAAAATCCGGAGCGATTTTTCCTGTACTCCACCGCGGTCCCGACCACCGTCCGCAGCCCCCGATCGCCCAAGATTTAGCTTGCTTCGTCGCCGCCGCGGTGCAGAATCTGGCTTCCTGACATTTTACGCGAACCGGCCAGCCTGGTTCCGCTCCCTTCCCTTCCGAGGTGTGCTTCCGTGGACTTCAAGCTTTCATTCGTATCCATGGCTGCGCTGTCATTCGCCCCATGCGCGCTTGCCGAGGTGATCTTCGACCAGATCGGCGCCCCGACGAACCTGCCCACGTCGGGCCCCGAGGGCTTTTACCGATACGGTTCCCAGATCTTTCCCGGAGAGCCGCAATTCGAGCTGCTGGCGCTCGATGACTTCTCGATGAGCTCGGCATTCCGAATCGAGTCCGTCTCTGCGGTGATCGCGGGGTACGGTTCGTTCGGCTCGTTCGCCGGCATCCACGGATTCGAGCTGCGCATCTACCAGTCGCCGCAACAGGCCGCGCTCGGCGCCGGTGCCGCGCTTGCGGTTGCATCGCTCGGCGTGCCGGCCTCGTACGGGGCGTTTGGCACCGGGGTACGCGTGGACCTCTCGCTTCCGCAGGCCATCGAACTGGCGGCGGGCTCGTACTGGATGTCGCTGCAAGCAGTGAACCCGGGGTCGAACGGACAGATCGGCGTGGTCATCTCGGACATCGGCGACGGCGTCAGCTGGCAGGCCAATCCCGGCGGCGGGTTCGGCGTTCCGGGGAACGCGCTGCAGCGGCCGGTGAACATGGCGTACATGCTCGAAGGAACAATGGTCCCCGTGCCGGGCGGCGCACTGACCATCGCCGCGGCGATTGCATGCCGCGTCACCCGGCGGCGATACCGCTAAGCAGCGCGGCCGCCCGCGGCGACCACGTCGATGGCGTGGCCAGGGGTGCACCAGCCACCCCTGACCACGCCCGCCGTCAATCCGCGCACACGCCCCAGCCCGCAAGCACGATGCCGAGGTCCGCGCCGTTCACCTGTCCGTCGCCGTTGAGGTCCGCGGCGCAGGTGCCCGTGCCGCACGCACCCCAGTTTGCGAGAAGAATCCCCAGGTCCGCGCCGTTCACGATGCCGTCGCCGTACAGGTCGGCGATGCACGGCGGCGTGCCGGGCACCACCACGACGTCCGCGGGGCTGGACACGCTGCCGACGATCGTCGCCGCACGCGTGTAGACCTTGAAGCCGTTGGTGACGAGCGTCGCACCGGCGGGAACCATCAGGGAATTCACGTAGATGGCCTCGTTCCCCGCGCCCGGCGCGTTGCCGTGCGCGTCCACCAGGTGCACCGTCGCCCCGGCCCGGATGCGCAGCGCGCCAAGGAGGAAATTCGACGTCGAGAACCCGGCATTCACGGGGCCAAGGTCCGCCGCGATCACCTCCACGGCCTGCGTCGGCGCGTCGCTGATTCCCGTCAGCTCAAGCGTCGCCTGGTCCATCACGAAGCGCGACGCATCGTCGATGGCCACGTCGAAGTCGCCGCCCACGCGCAGCCACCACACGGGGTCGGGCAGCACGATCGACGAGGACGCCGACACCACGTAGTCGCCACCGATCGAGTAGCCGTCACCGGGGGTCGGGGGAAGCACGCCATTGTTGAAGTCGCCCGTCATCGTGCCCGTGTTCGTCAGCGAGCCGTAGATGTAGAGGATGCCGCGCTGGATCACCGTGGATCCGGCGTTGGTGTAGTTGGCGAAGACGTCCGTGTCGCCTGCCACGCGGTTCTGGCCGCCCACCGCGGTCGAGACCGTCTCGGCCAGCACCGGACCCTGCAGGTAGCACACGCCGCCCGACTGGCTCGCGAGCGCCTGGTTCACCAGCACCGTGCTGTTGCGCTGCAGGAACTGCCCGCCCGAGGACACGGAGAGCTGCTCGAAGGTCAGCGTGCCCGCGCTCGGCGCGACTAGCTTGCCGGCCACCGTGAGACCCGCGGCAGCCACGTCCGGCGACTTCTCGAACACCGTGCCCGTGGCCACCTGCATGAGCGCCGTCGACGAGAGCGTGAGCGGCGCGAGACCAACGAAGATGAAGCGCCTCGAGGAGGCATCGATGATGCCGTCGGCCTCCGCGAACGCCGGTGCGCCCGCGAGCAGCCGGTCGCCGGCAAAGCCCGCAGATATTGCGGACACCAGGCTGTCGTAGCCGGTGTTCCGGGTGGCATTGAAGACGCGGTAGTTGCCGAAGATGCGCACACTTCCCTGGTTGCTGTTCGCGTCCACCTCGTCGAACGGCACTCCCACCGCGAGCGTGTCACCGGACAGCGAGACCGAATATCCAAAAGTGTCACCCGCCGCGCCGTCAGAGGCAGTCAACGTCGCCTGCGCGCTCCACGACGTGCCGCTGCGGACAAACACCCGCACGCTCCCTTGGAAGGTGTTCGTGCCCACGGCGTCGCGCTCCACTCCCACCGCGAGCGTGTCACCGGACAGCGAGATCGAATATCCAAATTGGTCAAGCGCCGCGCCATCGGTGGCATTGAGCGTCGCCTGCGCGCTCCACAACGTGCCGCTGCGGATAAACACCCCTACAGTGCCCTGGTTGACGCTCACGCCGTAGTCGTCGTTCGGCGCTCCCACCGCGAGCGTGTCACCGGACAGCGAGACCGAATATCCAAACTGGTCATTCGCCGCACCGTCAGAGGCAGTCAACGTCGCCTGCGCGCTCCACGACGTGCCGCTGCGGACAAACACCCGCACGCTGCCTTGGTTGGCGTTCGCGCTCACGTCGTCGAACGGCACTCCCACCGCGAGCGTGTCACCGGACAGCGAGACAACATCTCCGAAATAGTCGCCCGCAGCGCCATCGGCCGCGGTCAATGTCGCCTCCAAAATCCACGACGTGCCGCTGCGGACAAACACCCGCACGCTCCCTTGGACGGTGATCGCGCCCACGGCGTCGCCCGGCACTCCCACCGCGAGCGTGTCACCGGACAGCGAGATCGAATATCCAAACTCGTCACTCGCCGCGCCGTCAGAGGCAGTCAACGTCGCCTGCGCGCTCCACGACGTGCCGCTGCGGACAAACACCCGCACGCTTCCTTGGTTGCCGTTCGCGCCCACGTCGTCGCCCGGCACTCCCACCGCGAGCGTGTCACCGGACAGCGAGACCGAATATCCAAAAGAGTCACCCGCCGCGCCGTCAGAGGCAGTCAACGTCGCCTGCGCGCTCCACGACGTACCGCTGCGGACAAACACCCGCACGCTCCCTTGGTTGATGATCGCGCCAACGCCGTCGGTCGGCACTCCCACCGCGAGCGTGTCACCGGACAGCGAGACCGAATATCCAAACTGGTGACTCGCCGCACCATCGGCCGCCAGCACCGTCGCAAGCTCGGGATACAAGTCGTTCAACGTCTGCGCCTGCACCGACGGCGCAAGCAACATCGAGACGAGCGCAAGTGCCGCGGTCAGCAACGAGCAATGGATTGGGTTCTTCATCGGGTGATTCCTTGGCAGTCTTGGCAGCCCCCGAGCCCCGGACGCACGCGCGCCCGACGTCCCGAAGACCTGCCTTGACTGGGAAATAGTAATGTCCGCATGTAGCCTCGGACAAATCCGACAAATTCTCCGATTCCGCGGCACGTCCGCGGATCGCCGCCGGCGGGCGGGCGGGCCCTCGTCGGTGGAACCCCACGTTCGGGCCGACAGCGCATAGCCTTGTGCCCCCATGTCCACCAAGAGCTATGCCGCGCTGACCCCCACGTCCTCGCTTGCCCCGCACGCGATCGAGCGCCGCGAGCCGCTGGCCACCGATGTCGAGATCGACATCCTCTTCTGCGGGGTCTGCCACAGCGACCTGCACACCGCGCGCGGCGAATGGGCCGGCGTGGTGCATCCGGTGGTGCCCGGGCACGAGATCGTCGGCCGCGTCACGCGCGTCGGCTCTAAGGTGAGCAAGTTCAAGGTGGGTGATATCGCTGCGGTGGGATGCATGGTGGATTCGTGCCGCACCTGCGACCGCTGCAAGCGCAGCCTGGAGCAGTTCTGCGCATCGCTTCCCACCTTCACCTACAACTCGCCGGACAAGCACCTTGGCGGCATGACCTACGGCGGCTACTCCGAGCGCGTTGTGGTGGACGAGGCCTTCACGCTGAAGGTGCCCGCCAACTTGGACCTCGCGCGCGCCTCGCCGCTTCTCTGCGCCGGCATTACCACCTGGAGCCCGCTGCGCAAGTGGGGCGCCGGCAAGGGCAAGAAAGTGGGCATCGTGGGCCTTGGCGGGCTCGGCCACATGGGCGTGAAGTTTGCGCACGCACTCGGCGCCCACACCGTGCTCTTCACCACCAGCCCGGGCAAGGTGGCCGACGGCAAGCGCCTCGGCGCCGACGAGGTGGTGATCTCGAGCGATGCCGACGCCATGGCCGCGCATGCCGGATCCTTCGACCTGATCGTGGACACGGTCTCCGCCGACCACGGCCTGGATGCCTACCTAGCGCTACTCAAGCTTGATGCCACCATGGTGCTCGTGGGCGCGCCGCCGAATCCGCAGCAGGTCAGCTCGTTCAGCCTGTTCTTTCCGCGCCGGATCCTCACGGGAAGCCTGATCGGCGGCGTGGCGGAGACGCAGGAGATGCTTGATTTCTGCGGCACGCACGACATCACCTGCGACATCGAGACCATCCGCATCCAGGACATCAACGCCGCCTACGAGCGCATGCTCAAGAACGACGTCAAGTACCGGTTCGTGATCGACATGGCGTCGCTGAAGGGGTGATGCCCTGCGCCGCAGCCCTGCCCGCGCGTGAGTCGGTGCCCGCGGAGCGGGCGTCAAATCTCGGCGGGGCGGAAGCTGGACCGGGTTGAGGGGTATGTCAACGCGGCTTCGTGGCGTCCCACGGTCCGTCCTTGCCGACGCGGATGATGGTGTCGCCGTCGTAACGGAACAGTCCCTGCCAGCCGCCGAGCCACAGTCGTCCGGATCGATCCTGGTAGGTGCACTGAATTGCGTTGGTGGTCAGGCCTTGGGCTTCGCCGAAATTCGTGAAGGTCTTGCCGTCGTAGCGGTACACACCTGAGTTCTCGATCGGGAACCAGATGTTGCCGGCAGGATCTTCGTACAGATCCCACGCTTCCGTGCCGTTTACGCCGTCCTTCGGGGTGATGTGCGTGAACTTATCCCCGACGCGATAGCAGATACCGTTGTGATGGGTCGCGAACCAGATCCGTCCCTGACGGTCTTCCAGTATGTCGTTCACCGAATTGTCGCAAAGGCCGTCCGCCTCCGAGATGTTTGTGCATGACTTGCCGTCGTATACGAACACGCCGCCGGGCGTGCCGAACCACATACGTCCCGCCTTGTCCTGAATGATGCACATCACCATGCGCGTGCTCGTGACACCGACATCCAGATTCGGTTCAACTGCAGACAGAGGGAACGCGGTGAACGTCGCTCCATCGAATCGACTCACGCCGCCGAATGTGCCGATCCAGAGCAGTCCATCGCGGTCGATGATGACGCTCCAGATGTCGTTGTGCGCAAGACCGTTTTCGGTTGTGTACGTGGTGAACCGGGCGCCGTCATACTTGATCAATCCGTGGTCCGTGCCGAACCACATGGCGTCGTGCTTGTCCTGAACGATGGCACGCACCGCTTCGCCGGGGAATCCTTCCTTCGCGTGGAAGAAATCCACTGCTTTGCCGTTGTAGCAGGCGACGCCGTCGCCGTTGGTTCCAAACCAGAGACGGCCGCTGCGGTCTTCAAAGATGCGTCGAATGAACGGACTGAGCGGCGTTGTGACCGTGGTCGCTGAAGGACTATTCGTGCTTGGAAGCGGAGCGGTGGTCTGCTTCGTGGCGCAACCGGACAGACAGCCGCTGAGCAGCATCACGAACAGAGAGAATCTCGCAGTGATCATCGGGGCAGCCTATGTTCCGCCGCCAACTACGTCGCGTCAGCAGTGATACCAAGCTTCTTGCGGAGCAACGCGGCATCAATGGTGATCTGCGTTTGTATCTGCGGCGACAGCCGGTCGACATTCTTCATGATCATTGCCATTCGCTGGTTCTGCGAAAGCTGTTTGCGGGTGCGGATCAGGAAGTCCCAGTAAAAGACGGTGACCGGGCAAGCAGATGGGCCGCTGCGTTCTGCGGGGTCGTAACGACAGTCGGTGCAGTAGTTACTCATCCGCTCGATGTACTTACCGCTCGCTGCATATGGCTTGGTTCCAACAAGACCAGTCACGCCCTTTGAAGCCTTTGGACGACGGTCCGCATGCATGACCATGCCAAGCGCATTGGGAAGGGTGACCCAATCCACGCCGTCAATGAACATCCCCAGATACCAATCGCTCACAGCACGCGGATGAACGCCGCTGATAAGCGCGAAATTGCCGGTAACCATCAGCCGCTGGATGTGGTGGCCGTATCCCGTCTCAATCACTTGGCCAACACATGCTTTCATACAAGCCATGTCAGTATCAGCAGTCCAATAGAAATCCGGCAAATTTCCTTGTTGATCAAGTCCGTTGCGATCCGCGTACTCCGCTCCCTCAAGCCAGTAAACGCCTCGGATGAACTCGCGCCAACCAATGATCTGTCGTACGAACGCTTCCACTGATTGCAATGGAGCTTCGCCAGCGTTGAATGCCGCGATCGCACGCTCGCAACACTCGCGCGGATTCAAGAGTTTGAGGTTGAGTGAACTTGACAGCGTTGCGTGATAGAGCGTTGGCTCATTTGTCCACATGGCATCTTCATATGCACCGAAGTTCGTAAGCCGATGGGTGATGAAGTCATCAAGCGCAGCCAAAGCCTGCTCGCGCGTCACTGGCCAGCCGAATGATTCGGTGGCGCCGGGTAGCCCTGGCAGAACCTGCTTCATCGCGCTGATGACCGCGCGTGTGGTCGCATCTGCCTTGAAAGTAAGCGGTTTGCGCGGCTTGGGGCTGGGACCTTGTTTGCCAAACGGCAGTCGGTTTTCTTTGTCGAAGTTCCACACGCCGCCGACAGGCTGCGCGCTCTTTCCGTGGCCATCCATCAGATACCCAGTCTTACGGCGCTGCTCGCGGTAGAAGAATTCCATCGTCAGGGCGGTGCGATCCTGTGCCCACGTAGCGAACTCTTCGACGGTGGTGAGAAAGTGCTCGTCCGGCAAGACGCTTAGCGGAATGCCAGTGGCGTCACGAACACGTTCAAGGATCTTCAGCACTCGCCATTCGCCCGGCTGTGTGCAAACAACCTGCGTGGGCTTGAGCGCCGTAATCGCTCGACTGATCTCCGTCTCAAACGCGCCGGTGTTCTCCGGGTCTTCAAGATTGATGTATCGAACGCGAATCTTTCGTTTGATCAAGTCAGCAGCAAAGTGCCGCATTGCCGAAAGAAACAGAGTGGTCCGCTGGACATGACTCGGTACATGTTGCGATTCGCCCGCAACTTCCATCATCAATACGGTGTCATCTGCTCCAAGCGTGCTGATGAGCGGCGCATCAAGGTCAAGCTGGTCTCCGAAGATGACCGCGAGACGGCCTCCGCCGGTTTGAGGCGTCGAGCGTTTTAATGCAGCTGGGGTCTTTCGTGGCATGGCTTGAAATACTAGGGATCACTGGGTACAAAGTTGGCAGCACGACACGGCAAGATCGCGTATTCCGTACATAACGTGATTACTGAACTCCACACCGGATCCGCATCGCTCCGCCGCACCCTTGCTTGCACCGGCGCGTGCATTTCCTGCGTGTTCGCTGCCGCGTCGTGCGCGCCACCCGCGGCGAGTGGGACCTCTACGGTTGCTGCACCGACCGCCACGCTTACCTCCGCTACTCCGGCTTCGCTCGCCGCCTGTCCTGTTCCGCGCGCACCAACAAGTGTGAGTTCTGCCGACCGCGGTACGGTTCCTTATGACCGGGATGTCTGGCAGACGCTTCTCTATTACCACGCCAAGATTCAACGCACCGTGACCATCATCGAGAACGGCGTAGCCGCCACCACCGAATCAGATGACCCCGCGGTGGCCACCCTGATCAAGGACCACACACTGGCTATGCAAACTCGGATGGTGGAAGGGCTCCAAGTACGCACCTGGGACCCCGTCTTCAAGGAACTCTTTGCGCGCCATGAACATGTGAAACTTGCCGTAGAACTCACGGAAAAAGGCGTTCGTATTGTGGAAACCGGCGACGATCCAGAGACCGTTCGATTGCTTCGCTCCCATGCCTCCGGTGTCACGGATTTCGTACGCGTTGGCAGTGCGGCCGCGCAGCGCGAGACCCCGTATGTCAACGATTGATTCACGGGGCAGAGGGTGCGCCGCGCACAACCGCGTGCGGTCGATCTCCACCTCAACTTCAACCTGATTCGTCTTTCGGGCCGCTCATCCACGCGCATAAATCACCCCGGTCAGTTACCCTGTCTGACCGTGCTCGGCCACCTGCTCCAAGTTGAAGTTGAAGACCTGATCGCACAACGCGATTGGGTAGGGCTGCGCAGCGCGCTCAATGATCTGAACGACCCGGATATTGCAGAAATCCTGACTGATTTGCCATCCGATGATGAGGGTGTCATCTTCCGGCTCCTCTCGCGGGATCGCGCGGGTGCGGTCTTCTCATACCTGCCAGTTGAGCAACAAGCTGAACTCATCGCCTCGCTGTCAAGCGAGCAGATGCTTGAGCTGGTGAATGCCATGACGCCCGATGACCGCGTCTCGCTACTTGATGACCTGCCAGCAGAAGTCACGCGGCGGATCTTGGACTCGCTCAGCCCGCAAGCGCTCGCAGCAACGCGCACACTGCTTGGCTACCCCGAAGGCACCGCCGGCCACGTGATGACGCCGGAGTACATCAGCCTCTCGCCCGGCATGACCGTTGCGGAGGCGCTCGATTCCATCCGTCGCTCTGAGCGCCGTGTTGAAACACTCAACGTTCTCTATGTTGTTGATGCCGCCGGCGCACTCCTCTTTGATGTGCGCCTTGGACTCCTTGTCCGGGCAGACCCGAACGCGCTGGTGGGTGATCTTGAGCAAGCCACGCTGGTCTCTATTCCAGCGCGCACCGATCTTCCTGAAGTGGTGCGCCTGTTTAAGCGCTACGACCGGTCGGCCCTTGCGGTGGTTGATGAGCGCGGGCACATGCTCGGCATCATCACTGTTGACGATGCACTGGATATCTCGCAGACGGAAGACACGGAGACCCAACTCCGATTTGGTGGCGTGCAAGCGGTGGATACGCCGTACTCACGTACCCCTTTCTGGCAACTGCTTCGTCAGCGCGGAGTATGGCTTTCGGTGTTGTTCTTTGGCGAAATGCTGACTGCCACAGCGATGAGCCACTTTGAGATAGAACTGGCGTCGGCTGTGATGCTTGCCATGTTCATTCCGCTGGTCATTTCAAGCGGTGGAAACACGGGCTCGCAAGCCGCCACGTTGGTGGTGCGCGCGATTGCTCTGGGCGAGCTGCCAGGCGCCGCATGGCGGCGCGTGTTCTTGCGTGAACTCGGTACGGGCGCAGTGCTCGGAAGTTGGCTCGGCTCACTCGGGTTCATTCGGGTTGTCGTGTGGCAGTCATTGGGTTGGTACGACTACGGCGGACATCCATACTTAGTGGCAACAGTGGTGTTTATCAGCCTGATTTGCGTAGTTTGCCTGGGCACCATCGCGGGCAGCATGCTGCCGTTTCTACTGCGCGCACTCCGAATTGATCCAGCAACAAGCTCCGCGCCAGCAGTTTCTACATTGGTCGATGTCACTGGCCTGGTCATTTACTTCTTGGTAGCCAAGGTGATCCTCACCGGCACACTGCTCTAAATCGCCTGAAGAGAATCGAATCATGAACCTGACCTATGGCGATTACCTGTGCGTTCCGCAACTCACCTCGCTGCAGCGCCCGCTTTCACACCGCCCCGACAGTGCGGACCCGGAACACGATGAGATGCTCTTCATCATCATCCACCAGGTGTATGAGCTGTGGTTCAAGCAGCAACTTCACGAGGGCGATCGCCTTGCTGAATGCCTGTCCGCGGGGCAAGTGCCCGAAGCGTGCGCAACATTGCAGCGCATGCTCACCATCTTGAAGACCATGGTGCAGCAGGTTGATGTGATTGAAACGATTACGCCGGTTTCATTTCTTTCCTTCCGAAGCTTCTTGGCAAACTCCAGCGGATTCCAAAGTGCGCAATTTCGGGAGTTTGAGTTCCTGCTCGGCAACAAGAATCCGCGCGTCCTCACGCACTATCCAGAAGGAACGCCAGACCGCGTTGCGATCGAACGCCGCTGGGGAAAGCCAACGCTCTTCGATGCGTTTGCAAAGTTTGTGGCGCTGCGCGGCTATCCGGTTCCTGCGGAGCTCCTTACTCGTGATGTCACTCAGCCGCCGCAAGAGTGGCCGGCGTTCCAGGAAACACTGCTTGACCTCTATCACAACCATCCCACCGAACGCAGTGTCTGCGAACTGCTTGTGGATCTTGACGAAGGCATTCAAGAGTGGCGCTACCGCCATGTGAAAATGGTGGAGCGCACCATTGGATTCAAGCAGGGCACCGGCGGTAGTCCGGGCGTCGCTTATCTCCGAACCACGCTCTTCAATCCGCTCTTCCCGGACCTGTGGGCGATCCGCACGCGGCTGTGATGCGCAACGAGGCGCCCGTGTGCCTCCGTCCCTCCCTCCCTTGGCACATTCGCGAGCGGTCGGCCGCATCGCGCCCGCGGGTATCTTTCGGGCATGTCCACCATCAATCCGATCATCGCTAGCTCTGCATCGCAATCACCGTGCTGCGGTCCGAACGGGTGCAGTACCGGTGCCAGCGCGACAGGGACCACGCGCGCCGTGAACGAATTTGGTGATGCCACCGGACTCAACGTTGACGGCACCGTGGCCAGTTCCATTGCGTTGATGCAATGGATCACCGAGAACCGGCACATGATGCAGCCGCCGGTTGGGAACAAGTACCTGTACAGCGGCAAAGATTTCTTTGTGATGATCATCGCTGGGCCGAACGCTCGCAATGATTTCCACATGACCAACAGCGAAGAGTTCTTCATTCAACTCAAGGGCGATATCACCGTTCGTATCCGCGACATCAACGGGATCCGCGATGTTCCGATCCGCGAAGGTGAGACGTTCTTCATTCCGCCCAATGTTCCGCATAGCCCGCAGCGCGGTCCAGATACATTGGGCATGGTGATCGAGCGCCGTCGCCCGGAGACCGAGCCGGAGCACCTGATGTTCTTCTGCCAAAAGTGCGAAGAGCTTGTCTATGACAAAGTCTTTGTGTGTAAGGACATCGTGCAGCATTTCGCCAAGGCCATGGAAGAGTTCTGGGCCGATCCCGCGCTGTGCACTTGCAAGAAGTGTGGCACGCGTGTGATGCGCCCGTACTGAACATCCAATGATCGACCTGCACACGCACATCTTGCCTGAGCGCTGGCCGGACCTCTGTGCCAAGTACGGCTATCCCGGTTGGGTGAGCATTGAGCATTGTGCTGCATGTCGCGCGCGTTTGTGGAAAGACGGGCGGATGTTCCGGGAAATCCACTCAAGTTGCTGGGATCCAACCGCGCGCACTGCTGATTGCGATGCCGCGGGGGTGCGTGTGCAAGTGTTGAGCACGGTGCCGGTGATGTTCAGTTACTGGGCGAAGGCCGCGGATGCCGCTGATCTTTCTGCCATTCTCAATGATCACATTGCGGGCGTGGTGCGCCACGCGCCGGATCGATTCGTTGGTCTTGGCACCATTCCCATGCAGGATCCACGGTTAGCGATTCGCGAACTTGAGCGATGCGTTCGTGAACTCAACATGCCTGGTGTGCAGATTGGTTCCAACGTCAACGGTCGCAACTTGGATGATCCTTCCGTTGTCGAAGTGCTTGAAGCTGCTGCCGCGCTTGGAGCATGCGTCTTCGTTCACCCGTGGGAGATGTGTGGCGCGGATCGCATGGAGCGGCACTGGTTCCCATGGCTTGTCGGCATGCCTGCCGAGACTTCGCTTGCCGTTGGCAGCGTGTGCTTCGGCGGCGTCATGGAGAAACTGCCATCCTTGCGCATTGCATTTGCTCACGGCGGCGGTGCGGCGCCGATGACCATCGGTCGCTGGGAACATGGATTCCGCGAACGCCCCGACCTGTGCCAGACTGCCACTAAAGAGTCGCCACGCGAGGCAATCAAGCGCGTGTGGTTTGACTCGCTGGTGCATGACCCGGAAGCACTGCGGCTATTGCTTTCAGTCGCAGGGCAGGGCAAGGTGGCGCTTGGCACCGACTACCCGTTCCCGCTTGGGGAGCTTTCGCCCGGCGCTGTCGTGCGCGCGGCGCCATGGCTTGATGAAGAAACACGCGCCAGCATTCTGCATGGATCTGCCGCGACCTTCCTTGGTTCGCGCGCCCAACACGCCGTGCGTTGCGCTGCATACGAATCACCCCCACCTCATGTGAATGCACGATAATGACTATGACCGCTCGCGCCGTACCAGTTGATACATCCGCCGAATACGCACGCCAGCTCGATGCGGCGGACCCGTTGCGCTCAGTGCGCGCGGAATTCGAACACCCATTCAGTGAAGACGGTCGACCATTCACGTACCTGTGTGGAAATTCCTTGGGGCTCATGCCCCGCACCGCGCGCGTGATGGTGCAAGAGGAACTGGATGACTGGTCGCGTCTTGCCGTTGAGGGACACATGCTCTCGCGCCGCCCGTGGGTTGATTTCCACGAGCAGTTCAGTGAACTCGGCGCGCGATTGGTTGGCGCACGTGCCGGCGAAGTGGTGATGATGAACTCGCTGACCGTGAACTTGCATCTCATGATGGTGAGCTTTTGGCGCCCAGAAGGCAAGCGCACCAAGATCATCATGGAGCGCGGCGCATTTCCCAGCGATACATACGCAGTGCAGTCGCACGTGCGTGCGCGTGGCCTTGATCCCGCGCGAGAAGTGTTAGAAGTCGGCCCACGCACCGGCGAAGCGCTGATCCGCGAAGAAGACATCTTGGAAGCCATTCGCGCTGCCGGCGACACGTTGGCGCTCATCATGATTGGCGGCGTGAATTACGCAACCGGCCAAGCATTTTCAATTGAACGCATCACCGCGGCGGCGCATGCAGTTGGTGCCATGGCCGGCTGGGATCTTGCGCATTGGGCTGGAAATCTTCCCGCCAAGCTCCATGACTGGAATGTCGACTTCGCCTGCTGGTGTTCGTACAAGTATCTGAACTCCGGCCCGGGTGCAGTGGCCGGATGCTTTGTGCATGAGCGTCACGGCACGAACATTTCGCTTCCGCGATTCGCCGGATGGTGGGGCAATGATCCAAAGACGCGCTTTGCGATGAGCCCAGAGTTCATTGCGCGCGAAGGTGCGGACGGTTGGCAACTTTCCAATCCGCCGATTCTTGCGCTCGCGCCGCTGCTTGCAAGCCTGCAAATCTTTGACCGCGTAGGAATGGAAGCGTTGCAAGCGAAGAGTCTTGCCATGACCGCGTACATGCGCTCACTTCTGCCGACATCGCCGCTTGCTGCGGGCACGGTGCTTACTCCAAGTGCTCCTGGTACTCACGGTGCGCAGCTCAGCATCGCATTTGAACACGATGCGCGCACGCGCCACTCAGAACTCACTCGCCGCGGCATCATCTGTGACTTCCGCGCACCAAACATCATTCGCCTGGCTCCTGCGCCGCTTTACAATAGTTTCGCTGACATTCACACCACGCTTACCGCCTAAAGTAGATCCGCTCCCGGTGTTCACGTTGCATTGATGCAACCACTTTGAGTTGTCTTGAATTGGCGCTGCATCCGCCACTCACCAATTGCCACGGGTTCATCTCTCCGCTCCACACATGCCACGCTCTGCAGTCATCATCGGTGCCGGACTCGGCGGCTCACTTCTTGCGCACTATTTAGGTCAGCGCGGTTGGGAAGTGCGCGTCTTTGAACGTCGCGGCGACCCGCGTGCTCGCGGCACCGTGGGTGGACGGTCGATCAACTTGGCAATCAGCGCGCGCGGCCTGCATGCGCTGGAGCGAGCAGGTCTCGCCAGCGCGGTGAAGGAGCACGGCATCCGCATGCCGGGGCGCATGTTGCACTCAACTACCGGCGCCACTGCGTTCATCCCGTATTCCGCTGATCCAACGCGTGCCATCATGAGTTTCAGTCGCAGCGCACTGAACATGTTGCTGCTGCGCGCCGCGGCAGCGCATCCGTCTGTGCAGTTCACATTCGACCATCGTTGCGTTGCTCTTGATGAGCAGGGCGGGGCGGCCATCATGGAAGGGCCCGATGGCGCCCGTGTGAACGCATCCGCAGATCTCATCGTGGGCGCGGACGGTTCCTACAGCGCAGTGCGCGGCCATCTGGAGCGGCGTGAGCGATTTGAGTATTCGCAATCATCGCTCGCGCATGGTTACAAAGAGCTTTCCATCCCACCAGTGGCGACCGGCCCGCACGCACCGTTTGCCATGGATCCGAAGGCGCTGCACATCTGGCCCCGCGGCAGCAGCATGATGATTGCGCTCCCAAATCCGGACGGCAGTTTCACCTGCACACTCTTCTGGCCATTTGATGCCGCGCCGGGCTCGGATGAATCGTCGTTCGCCACCATCCGCGATGGTCGCGCCGCGCTGGAACGATTCCGCCGCGATTACTCCGACGCCTTACCGCTCATGCCGGAATTGGTGCAAGAATATGACCAAAATCCAGTCGGCTCAATGATCACCGTGCGCTGCTGGCCCTGGACCATGGGCGGTCGATTTGCGCTGCTCGGCGACGCCGCGCATGCCATTGTTCCTTTCTACGGCCAAGGCGCGAACGCCAGCTTCGAAGATTGCGAAGCGCTTGTCGATGCACTTGAGCGGCATCCCGCAGATGTTGCGCGCGCCATTGATGAGTATCAGCATGAGCGCAAACCAAACGCTGACGCCATCGCAGACATGGCGCTGACCAATTTCGTAGAGATGTGCGATCGCACCGCACATCGCATGTTCAAGCTGAAGAAGAAGCTTGATCACACTCTCAATCACTGGCTGCCAAACGCATTCATCCCGCTCTATGACCTGGTGAGTTTCAGCACGGTTCCATACGCAGCAGCCCGTGCCCGTGCGGTGCAGCAGGATCGCATCGTTATGCGGGTCGGTATCGCTGCGGCGGGGCTATTGGTTGCGCTGCTTGTAGTAGCAACGGTTGTGGTGATGCGCCGCATGTTTACTTCGCAAGCCACGTAGCGAATATCTCCGCTTGCTCTCAGAGCTACTCATGTCCACCATCATTGACATCTCCCCGCTTCTCTCTGCGCGCATCGCTGTCTTTCCTGGAGACACTGCATTTGCACGCACGCAGCTCATGCATGTTGATGAAGGCCAGCACATTTCCCTTTCATCGCTGACCACCACGGTGCACGTTGGCAGTCACGCTGATGCGCCTATCCACTACGGCAAGGGAGGTCGAACGATCGACATGCAACCGCTCGATCTTTACGTCGGCCCGTGCATCCTGGTCCGCGTTGAAGGAGCGCGCGATCGCGCGATTACCGCGCAGGATCTCGCCGGCCGTGTCCCCTTCGGCACCGAACGTCTCATCATCGCCACGGGAACATTCCCAAACCCCGAGCACTGGAACCCGGACTTCGCGTCCATTGATCCTGCCCTGATCCTCTGGCTACACATGCGCGGCGTCCGTCTGGTTGCCATCGACACGCCAAGCGTGGATCGCAGCGATAGCAAAGATCTCCCCACGCACGCGCAATTCTTTGCGCATGACATATCGATCATCGAAGGCGTTGTGCTCAACGGCGTCGCGGAGGGTCACTACGAACTCATCGCGCTCCCACTCCGCATCGAAGGCGCCGACGCCAGCCCAGTTCGCGCCATTCTCCGGAAATAGAAGCCGTTCAGTCCTGTCCCTATCTATTTATGGGGACAGTGGTGAACGCGACCTATTTGATGACCACGATCGCCTTTACCTCCACCGCGATCGGTGTCGGCAACGCCGTAATCCCAAGCGTCGTTCGCGTCGGATTCGGATTCCCCGGCCCCGCGAAGCACTCTGCGTAGACGCGGTTGTACGCGGCAAAGTCCCGCTTGATGTCGGTCAGGAATACCGTCACGTCCACCACATCCTCCCACCGGGCGCCCGCATCTTCCACCACCGCGCGGCAATTGGCAAAGCAGTTGCGACATTGCAATTCAATGTCATACGAAGCAATGCTTCCGTCCGCGTGCAACACCACGCCGGGGATCTCCTTCGATCCCCGCACCCGCGGTCCCACACCGGAAAGAAACAGCAGATTCCCCGCACGTCGCGCATGCGGATACGGACCAACTGGCTCAGGCGCACGCGATGAATGGATCTGCTCGTTCATGTCCCAGGAATCTTACGCCGGCCACGTCACTGACTTCGGCTCCGCAAAGAAACGCAGCGCCTCATCTCCACCCTCGCGCCCAACACCCGATCGCTTCATTCCGCCAAACGGCACGCGCAGATCACGCAACATCCACGTGTTGATCCACACAATGCCAAACTCCAGCCGCTCCGCCATACGCATCCCGCGCGCGTGGTCGCCGGTCCACACATTCGCCGCCAATCCGTACACGCTCTCGTTAGCAAGCCGCACCGCATCCGCTTCATCGCTGAACGCCTGAATGGTTACCACTGGTCCAAAGATCTCTTCCTGATTGGTCGCACAATCCATCGGAAGCCCGTCAATCACCGTCGGCAACCAATACGCACCGCCGCGCACGCGCTCGGGCAATTCACTTTGCTCCGGCGCCCGCCCGCCGCACAACACGCGCCCACCCTCAGCCCGCGCGCGCTCCACCGCCGCCGCCACCTTGGCGCGATGCGTCGCCGACACCAGCGACCCTTGCTCAGTTCCCGCGTCCATGGGGTCACCCACGCGCAACGCACGTACGCGCTCAACGAACGCCTCGCGAAACCGTTCGTACATCGCGCGCTGCACCAACACGCGACTTCCGCACAGACAAATCTGCCCCTGGTTCTGGAACCCCGCCCGCACAGCACCCGCTACTGCCGCATCAAAGTCCGCATCAGCAAACACGATCGTCGGGTTCTTGCCACCAAGTTCTAACGCCGTGCGCTTGAACATCGGACCCGCCACCGACATGATGTGCGCACCCGTTGCCGTTCCGCCCGTAAAGGTGATCACCGGAATCCCAGGATGCCGAACGATTGCCGCTCCGCACTCCGAACCGCGACCTTGCACCACGTTCAGCACGCCCGCCGGAAACCCCGCCTCTGCGCTCAACTCGCCAAGCGCTGCCGCGGTCATCGGCGTTTCCTCACTTGGCTTCGCTACCACTGTGCAGCCCGCCGCGAGTGCCGGCGCAATCTTCCAAGTGAACAAATAGAGCGGCAGGTTCCACGGGCTAATGCATCCAGCCACGCCGCTCGCTCGCCGGATCACTCGTGAAACCGCATGCGGCGCGCGAAAGTCCTCGTCAGCTTTCCACTCCCGCACCGCGTCCGCAAAAAACCGCAAGTTGGCCGCCGCGCGCGGAATATCCACGCTGCGCGCCAATGCCAACGGCTTGCCTGAATCCGCGCTTTCCAACAACGCCAACCGCTCAACATCGCGTTCCACCAATCCCGCCAGCCGATCCAGCATTGCCGCCCGTTCCGCTGCCGGCAGCGCCGCCCACGCCGGGAACGCCCGCGCAGCCGCGCTCTGCGCTAACGCCACATCAGCGGCCCCCGATGCTGTCATGCGCGCAATTTCCGCGCCCGTCGCCGGCTCAATCACCGGCAACGAATCACCCCCGACCGAACTGTGGCTACGTCCGTCGATCCAATTCTCCACCAAGTGAGGCAATTGCATCCTCGAAGGCTACTGCCCGCACCGCACGCAGCGGATCACTTCGCGCTCGCTGGCGCACCTGGCGCATCTGGCGCACCTGTCGCATCGGGCGCAGCTGGCGCAACTGCCGGCGTATTCGCCGCCCCCGCCCCCTCAAGCTTCGCCGTTCCGCCACCCCCCGCCGTCGCATGCACCTCCACCATCGACAGCGCCGGACACGCCCGCGCATCCAGAATCTCCACGCGCACCCGCGCCGCCTTCGTCACCGGTACGCGCACGATCCGCTTGTGCCCAACAGTGGTGCCCTCGGCCAGCACGCGCCACTCGCGCGCGTTGTTACTCGTACCCGCGCCCCCAGGAACACTGATCCGGAATTTACGAATCCGCTGGCCGAACGCAATCGGCTCCGCCAGCACCACGCGATCCCACGCCGCGTTCGGATCAAGTTCCACCTCAATGTTCGCCGCGCGCACCGCATCATCAGTCGCCCAGAAGGTGCCGGAATCTCCATCCACCGCCTTACTCCCACTGAACACCGAATCCACCAGCGGCTCGCTCGCCGAACGCGGCGCCTCGCCACGCACATGCGTCACGCCCACCGCTCTCCCGCGCGCCAGGTCCGTCCCTGGCCCGTACGTGGCATCAATCAACTTCCGCAGTCCCGCCACCGCAGCAGCATCGTTCTCATGGATCAGCCCACGCCGATCCACCGGAAAGTTCAAGTGCAAATTGGCGTTGTGCCCAACGCTTCGCTCCCACAGATCGAACAACTCCGCCGGAGACTTCACCTTGTCGTCTTCGTGCGCGTGATAGAACCAACCCGGTCGAATGCTCACATCGCACTCCGCAGGAATCCACGCCTCGCCGTCTTCATCGCCCTCCGTCAGGCTCTTGCCACTCGGCGGATTGTCCGCACCGCGACCGTGCCCCTTCACCTTGAGCATCGCCCAATTCGTCTCGCCCGCCCAGCCGTTCTCATTTCCTACCCAGCGAACATCCGGTCCCACGTCACTGAAGATCACGGCGTTCGGCTGGCACTCGCGCACGGTGCGTTCAAAGCTCGGAAAGTCATAGACCTGTTTCTTGCCATTGGGGCCTTCCCCGCACGCGCCGTCAAACCAGACCTCGTGCACCAGCCCGTAGTTGGTGAGCACCTCGCGGAGCTGCTTGCGGAAATACTCGTTGTAATCCTCGCCGGTTCCGTACGCCGGATTGTTGCGATCCCACGGCGAGAGGTACACGCCGAACTTGAGACCCGCCTCGCGACAGGCATCGCTCAGCTCCCGCAGAACGTCGCCCGTTCCGCCTTTCCACGGGCTGGACTTCACCGAATGCGCGCTCATGGCCGTCGGCCAATTGCAGAATCCATCGTGGTGCTTGGCGGTGATGACCACGCCGGTGATGCCGGCATCTTTCATCACCCGCACCCATTGCCGCGCATCAAGCGCCGATGGCACGAACGCGGCGGCCGGCTCATCACCATGGCCCCATTCGCGGTCCGTGAAGGTGTTTGGTCCGAAGTGGATGAAGCCCGTGAATTCCATGTCCTGCCATGCCCGCTGCGCAGGCGTCGGTACGGGCGCAATCTCCGGGAGCGGCGGCGTGGTCGGAAAGGGGGTCATGGTGAGCATGGCGGACAGGGCGGTGGCAAACACTGCAGCGGGCATGGCGGCTCCTTGCCTCGAAATCTACGCGGCTGAAGCCAATCATTATCGGAGTTTAGAAATTTCTTAATATAAATTTGCCACATTCTTGCATCCCATGGATCTTGCGGCATAGTCGTTTGGCTCGTCAACATTCCCTGTTGAGGATCCGATACTAATGTTCCCCGCCTGCAAGTTTCCCCTGGCAGGCATCCGTTTCCCCTATTTCGGAGATCAGAACAATGCGTATTTCGAACCGCTTTGAGAAGCACATCGTCGCTGCTGCTGCTGTCGCCATGGGCGCTGCCGCCGCTGCCAATGCCGCCATCGTTTACAGCGGCGTCATTAACTTCGTTTGCGCCGTCGACATCGATGGTTGCTACATCAACGTCGAGACCAACACGCTCAGCAACGGCCCAGGCGGCGGCGTTCCAGGCTGGGACGTTAACCCGTACTCGACCTCCGGCGGCATGAACTTCTTCAACTCGACCGGTGGCGGCCAGATGCGCAGACCGGGCGTCACGACTGGCACCGCTGGCAACCTCGCCGTGGGCACTGTGGTTGGCGCCGCGGGCTCCTTCAACACCGGCACCGGCAATGTCTATGGCACGACTGCTGCCACTGGCCTGAATGGTGGATGGACACTCAGCTCGGAGAACATCATCGGCTTCCGGTTCGTGGCTGCGGCTGGCACCACCCACTACGGCTGGATGCGCTTCTTGATGGGCGCGGCCGGCAGTTCGGGCACTTCGATGACCCGCACCGTGGTTGACTATGCATACGAGTCAACCGCTGGCGCGTCGATTACTGTCCCAGCTCCAGGCGCACTCGCCCTCCTGGGCGTTGCGGGCCTCGTTGGCAGCCGTCGCCGTCGCAACTAAGACGGGACTGACGCTCCATCTCGGGCAGACACCTGCCCGAAACATGCGTGAAATCACAGGGGTAGCCCATATGGGCTACCCCTGTTCATTTGCATGGATCTGCCCCTACGCGGCTGGATGCGATCATTTCGCAGAATTCCGCATATTTCTTTAAAAATGCGTTCACGAGTTACTTTGTTAAGACCATACCCGAGGCATGGTGTTTCTTAAGAGCAGAACGTTCCCGCTTTCTGACTCTGATTTGAACCTCATTCCCAGCCTGCAAGTTTCCATAAACAGGCACCCAATTCCCCTTATTTCGGAGATCAGAACAATGCGTATTTCGAACCGCTTTGAGAAGCACATCGTCGCTGCTGCAACTGTCGCCATGAGCGCTGCTGCCGCGAATGCCGCCGTCGTGACCTGGAATGCCAACCTCATTATCCCGAACAACATCGATGGTCAATACATCAACGTTGAGACTCAGGTCTACGGCTCCGCCGCTGGCCTGGCGGCTGGTTGGGACCTCAACCCCTACGGAACTTCCACTACCACCATGAGCTGGTTCGCCGCGGCGGCCCCAAGTGGCTGCGTTACCGGCCTCGGTCAGGGCGGAACCACCATCGCGGTGGCCAGCCTGTCCGGCGGAACCTTGGTCAGTGCGGCTTCCACCTTCGGCAACACCGCCTCTAGCGTAACCGCTGGTGGTTGGGTCCTCAATTCAGCCAACTACTTCGGCTTCCGATTCCTTGCTGCGGCTGGAACCACCCACTACGGCTACGGAGTCATGACCGTCGGAGCGACGATGGGCGTTCGTACCCTTACTACTATCTCCTACGAGAGCGTTGCAGCAACCGGCATCACGGTTATTCCAGCTCCAGGCGCACTCGCCCTCCTCGGCGTTGCTGGCTTCGCTAGCCGTCGCCGTCGCAGCTAAGACAGGACTGACGCTCCATCTCGGTGCAGATTGTTGCGCCGAATCATGCGTGAAATCACAGGGGTAGCCCACATGGGCTACCCCTGACGCATTTTTCTGTCTATTCACTCGGGTTATTTGACAAACAAAGATTTCTTGCAGCGAAGGGGGATCAATCACTTGCACGACGGCAAATCCGCGGCATGTTGTCTGATGTCTGACGCAGGCGCTCCGCAAAGGAGCCGGCTCCAGACGCGTATTTACTGTTGGAACAATCGGAAGAAGGAAAAGGGAAAACATGTCTATTTCATACCGGTTTGGCCGTCACGTTCTTGCTGCATCTGCAGTCGCGATCACCATGGCTGGCTCCGCCCACGCCGTAGTGAGCCGCTGGGACTGCAACCTGAGTATTCCAGCCACCTCCGCTGGCCTGTTCATCAATGTCCAATCCCGCGTCACCGGAACTACTGGTGCGTCGGTACTGGGTTGGGACTTCAACCTGTACACCACCAGCCCGACCGCTCCTTCGTTGACCATGTACGGCAACATTGGAACCCGCTTCATGCGCACGCCGGGTCAATTTGGATACGCAGTCGGCAATTTGGGTGAGGAGCAAGAGGTTGGCTCGCCCCAGTTCGTTGCGGGACTATTCAACCCGGAGGGCGATGCTTACAGCGCGATCTTCAATACGGGCGGACAGTCGGGCACTGGCAACTGGAACTTGAACTCGATCAACTACTTTGGATTCCGGTTCGCAGCCAACACCGGCGCCATTCACTACGGCTACGGCCGCATGGACGTCGGAGCAAGCGCCAACGTTCGGACACTCAAGTTCGTTGAGTGGAACGAGACCGCAGGCGCAGCAGTGGTCGTTCCAGCACCAGGCGCCTTGGCGCTCCTTGGACTGGCTGGATTTGGTCGTTCGCGACGTCGCCACTGAGCCGGTTGCCGGCATGGTTCGCCGTACGCGCGAACCCAACACACTGATACCCCACGAGGGGCGGCCCAACAGCCGCCCCTCGTTTGCTTCGTACGATGCGGTCCCTGATGCGCACTCGCCCGGTCCAACGTCTCTTGATTCTCGGTTGGGACGCCGCTGATTGGCAGATCATTGACCCGCTGCTTGCGCGCGGACAGATGCCCAACCTCGCTGCACTCATTGCGGCCGGGACGCGGGCAAACCTCCGCACCATGGAGCCCAAACTTTCGCCGCTGCTGTGGTCCACCATCGCCACTGGCAAGACGGCCGACAAACACGGCATCCTGAACTTTGTTGAACCAAACCCATCCGGCGATGGCGTGCGCGTATCCGCGAGTACCACGCGCAAGACCAAGGCGCTCTGGAACATCCTGACGCAGAGTGCTCTGCGCGTGCATGTCGTGGGTTGGTACGCCTCACATCCCGCCGAGCCAATCAACGGAACATGTGTCAGCAATCTTCTGATGGAGCAGGCACCGAGTTCAGCAAGTGCAGCAAGTTCAGCAAGTGCGCCCTGGCCACTGATGAGTGGGGTAGTGCATGGTGCGCCAGAGTCCGCAGCTCGTGTCGCTGCGGCTCGCGTGCGTGTCACCGATATCACTCGCGATGAGCTCAAAGAATTGTTGCCCAATGCTGCGCAGGCAGCGCGTGGCGATCAGCGCCCGGCAACGCTTGCCAAGGAATTCGCGCGGATGCGTTCTCTGCATCACGCCGCGCTCGAGACGCTGCGCAGCGGCGCATGGGACTGCGCCATGGTGTTCCACGACACCATCGACACCATCGGTCATCACTTCATGGAGTACCGACCGCCGCGCATGAGCCATGTCAAGCCCGCGGACCTGCGCGTCTACGGCGAAGTGATGGATCGCGTCTATCGAATGCATGACCGTTTGCTTGGCGAACTCATGGAAGTAGCCGGCCCGGGCACTTCGGTCATGTTGCTTTCTGATCATGGATTCCACTCCGGCGCCGAGCGCCCGGTGATCTTGGATGTGACCAAGGAAGAGCGCGCTGCCTTGGAGAGCCGCTGGCACCGAATGCATGGCGTGGCGATGTTCTCAGGACCCGGGTTCTGCGTCGGAGCATCGATCGGCGCGCCCACGCTTCTTGATATCACCCCCACCGCACTGGCGGCGCTTGGGCTCCCCGTGGGGCTTGATATGGATGGCCGTGTTGTTGCCGAGGCATTTACAGTTGCCCCAACGATCGCCACTGTCCCAAGTTGGGACGATGTTCCTGGCGAGGCGGGCATGCATCCGCCCGAGATGCGGCAGGATCCCTTTGAAGCGTCCGATGCGCTGCAACAACTCATCGACCTTGGATATATGGCCGACATGGGCGGCGACCACAAAAAACTAGTGGAGCTCACCCGCCGCGAGTCGCAGTTCAACCTTGGCGTTGTACTGATGACCACGGGGCGCGCTGCGCTTGCGGTACCCATCTTCATCAAACTCGTGGCGGAGTTTCCCGGCGAAGCTCGTTACCTTTCGCTCTTGGTGCACTGCCAACACTCAGCGGGCGATCACGCTGCAGCGCTCGCCTCGCTGGAGCAGTGGGAGCAGTACGCGCCTGGGAATGCAGAGGCTGCCATGCTTCGGGTGGTGTCACTCATTGCGCTTGGTCATGATGCTGCCGCTGCACTGGCCATGGAGACGCTTGTGCTTCAGCACGGCAGCGCGCCGGAGCGGGCACGCCCGATCGCCGACATCTTGGCGTTGCTGGGGCAGTGGCAGGCTTCCAGTGAATATGCCGCGCGAGCAGTGGAGTACGACTCAATCGCTCCGGAGCCACGGCTGTCTGCAGCGCGTGCGGCGTTAGAACTGGGCAACTTTGAGCAGTGTGCCGAATTCTGCATGGACGCCACGGAGCGAGACATGGCAATCCCCGAAGCGCATCATCTGCTTGGGGCGGCTCTTGCATGGGCGGGTGAGTTAGAACATGCGTCGCAGAGTTTTGAGATTGCCTTGAAATTCGCCCCAAAAAACTGCGAATCCCTCGCATTTGCGGCAGCAGTGGAGCGTGCGCGCGGCAACGCGGCTGCAGCGGCGGAGTTGGATGCTCGACTGGCGGAGTACTCCACTCCTGACGCGGCCAGCGCGGCGCCCACGCAACTGAATCGTCACTCGGTGCGTCATGCCAAGACGTGGAATGAGCGTGGACGCTCATGACAACCTTCGGTCTCATCGCATGCTGGTTGTGCATCGCCGCGGCAGGAACGGAGGTTCCCAAGTCACTGTCTCGGTCGGAGGTAACGGCAGCAGTGGATGCAACTGTCAAGCGGATCGCAGATCGTTCGCGCGCGGAGCGAGCAGCTGAACTGAAGTCGGGCGTACTCACCGTTGCCGGCGCACGTATGCCCATCTGGGCTACGCAGTTTGGTCCAAAGTCAAAGGATGGCACGCGGCCACTGTGGATTTCCATGCATGGCGGCGGCGGCGCACCCGCGCAGGTGAACGATCAGCAATGGGACAACCAGAAGCATCTCTATCAGCCGGCTGAGGGTGTGTACGTTGCACCACGCGCGCCCAGCAATGAGTGGAATCTTTGGCACCAAGCCCCAGTCGATCAACTGTTCGATCGGCTCATTGAAGACTTGGTGATCTGCGAGCGTGTTGATCCAGATCGTGTGTATCTCATGGGATACAGCGCGGGCGGTGATGGTGTGTATCAACTTGCGCCCCGCATGGCAGACCGATTTGCGGCTGCAGCCATGATGGCGGGGCACCCTAATGACGCGCGCCCTGAAGGACTGCGCAATCTTCCGTTCGCCATTCATGTTGGTGGCACCGATGGCGCGTTTGATCGCAACAAGGTGGCGGCGCAGTGGGGTGTCATGCTGGACGGATTGGCGCAATCGGACCCCGGGGCGTATGTGCACTTGGTGGAAGTGCATGCAGGGAAGGGGCACTGGATGGACCGCGAAGACGCATCGGCAGTGCCGTGGATGGCCAAGTACACGCGCAACGCGCGACCGCAGAAAGTGGTGTGGTTGCAAGATGATGTCACGCATCCGCGCTTCTATTGGCTTGCGGTTGATGAACCAAAGCCAGGTCAGCGCATTGTGGCAACGCGGCAGGGGCAGGAGATCAACATCGTGGAAGCGCCATCGGCGCTCGCACTACGCATACTGCTTGACGACGCCATGCTTGACCTCGACAAAGATGTGCGGGTCACGCAAGGCGGCAAAGAACTCTTTGTGGGTCGCGTGCCGCGTTCCAAGGCAGTCATCGAACGCACGCTTCAGGAACGCTTTGATCCAAAGTCGGCGTTTACGGCAGAAGTGAAGGTCGTGACTGCGGCGACGACGGTTGTTGCGCCAGCCGCGCCGGCGACTCCCGCGACTCCGGCGACGCGCGCAGCTCCTGCGCCTGCTGCTCCCGCCGCTCCCGCCCCGCGTTGAGCATCGTCACCACGTGTAGGTGAGTTGCATGGTGAACATCAGCACCGAATCAGTTGTTGGATTGTTGGCTGGATCCAAGATCACTTGAATGTCTGGCTGCAGTGTCAATGTTTCGGTGAGTTGCAATACATAGGTGAGTTCAAATCCATATTCGTTCTCATGGGCAGTGGTTGGATACGGGGCTTCAAGCCAATAGAAACCGCCGGCGAGGTACGCCTGTTGCGTCTTCAATAGGGGGGACTCGCTGGGACCGTTCAGCACCAGACCTGCGGCGAAACTGGATTTCCCACCTTGCACCGCTCCAAGCGCATCGTTGGTAAAGCCCGCGCGCATGAACATTCCCAGCGGTGCACTTTTACTGAGTTTCTGCTCAAGATTGATGGCGATTCCCGCACCGGTTTCACCCTTTGCTGTTCCAAAGAATGGCAGCACGCGGAGAGTGCCGGGGCCAAGTCCCAGGACATCTTCACCGATAAGCCCCAACTCAAATGTATTGGTCCAGTCGTCACTGGAAATGTCTTGGACCGGGCTTGCGCCATACGCCGTGTTGTTGGCAAGGCTTGCAAACATGGCATAGAACCAATTCACGGGCTGCCACTGCACCACTACACCCAACGCGTTGTATGACCACGGCAGTGTTGCCGGATTGATGAATTCATAGTTCATCAACTGATTGAATTGGTTGTTGGCGTAGGTGTTGAGATCCAGATACATCTCCGGATCCACCATTCCGGCGGTCACTACTACCTGCCCACCCATGAACGATTGCTGCCATGCAAGTTGATAGAGAAAGGCGCTTTGCCCAAAGTCTGTCCCAAGGGGAAAGCCCAACGTGCCCATGTTCCCTTGCGCGGTTTGCTCGTTACCGTCGTAGCCAAGGCCAGTGCCTGCGCTACTGCCGACGGTGAGCCATCCGGCACTGCCGCCCAATTCGTCGGTTTGAAATATGTTCCACGTCAAGTATGAATTGAACGCGTAATAGTTCAGCACATCCTTGGTATTGCCAAGTGTTCCGGACATGGCAACAAAGTCGTACGACTGCCAGATGGCGTAGTTGACGCCGTACTGCGCCAACGCAGTCTTCACACTTTGCGCCGCCGCCGACAGCGGGTCGCCGGTCACCAACGCTCCGGCTACGGTGCATGAGTCGCCGTACAGATTCACCGTGGCCAGGTACGGCATCAGGGTGGGCTGCGTCGTGGGCATCAGCGAGAATCCGGCCTGCTTCTCAAATGGTCCAACCGGGGTCGACTCCGGCTCAAGGCCCGGTCGGTCTTGTCGCATCGACTCATCCGGGTCAGGGGGCGGGGCAACTTGCTGTGCAAGTGGTGCCGCGCACAGTGCCACGCTGGCGGTCAAGAGGTGCGAAATTGGCGCCATGACGGCGATGGATAACACTGATCTACCCGGAACGCTACACGGTGCCGCTGCCGCCGCCTACGCTTCCCACCGTGGCACTTCCAATGAGATTCATCCCATCCGTCATCGCCTTTCTTCTGACCCTTGGGTGCACCGCGCTTCTTGCGTGTGCCCCGCCTGAACCGAGCTCGACTCCCATGACCACCAAGTCCGCAACGCCTACGCAGAGCCAGTCTGGCTATGACATCACGCCTCTCTCACCTGCCGTTGTCAAGGAGCTGGCTGCCAAACTTGATCCGGAGTCGTATCGGGTCACCCAGACTTCGGGCACTGAAGCGGCGTTCTGCGGCAATCTGCTCGACAACAAGAAGCAGGGCACGTACGCCTGTGTGGTGTGCGGTCTGCCATTGTTCTCCAGCGAGCACAAGTTCAACTCTGGCACTGGTTGGCCAAGTTTCTATGCACCGGTCGACCCCGCGCACGTCAGCACCAAGAGTGATGTCTCACACGGAATGATGCGTTCAGAGATTAATTGCGCTCGCTGCAACGCGCATCTTGGGCACGTCTTTGATGATGGTCCCAAGCCAACCGGACAGCGCTACTGTCTCAACTCCGCGTCGCTCAAGTTTTATGAGAAGGGCGCCTTGCCTGCCGACACAATCACTAAGAACCCAACCGGACTTGCTCGCGGCGAAGCGGCCAGTGCATCAGCCCCTGCAACCACCATGACCGCCTACTTTGCAGGCGGATGTTTCTGGGGTGTGGAGCATTGGTTCCAGATTTGCCCCGGGGTCACCACCGCCGTCAGTGGATACATGGGAGGCACTAAGGCC
>CAMDUB010000025.1 GCA_945878575.1 Phycisphaera mikurensis NBRC 102666
GTCGCGAGGGCAATGGTTGTGGTTGGTGACGAGATTTGCGGGAGAGGTGGTGATGTGGGTGGTACCGGTGATGTAGGTGTTACGGGTGATGTGGGTGTTACGGGTGATGCTCGCACTTCGGCGGGCGCGGTGAGTGGCGCATCGGTTGCGCCTGCAGTTGCCCAGGCGGTGATTGCCGCGCGCTCGGTGTCGGTCATGCTCGAGTGATGAAATGGTCCGCCACCGGTTGGGAGCCATGGTGGCATGAAATGCTCGCGTAGCACTGTTGCAATGGTGGGCGCTTTGCGCGTGATGGCGGCGCGCGTATCGAGCCGAAGTGGAGCACTGCCGCCCTGACTGTGGCAGCCGAGACAATGCGCGTTGAAGAGCGGCCATCCAGATAGTGTTGTTTGCGGCGATGCTGCAAGTGGTAGTGGCGGCACCGACGGTAGCGATGGCGCCGACGGCGGCACCGGCGGCGCGGCAACATCCGTCGCTCCATGGGCGAGTACTGCATGTGCCGCAAGAATTGCCACTAAATCAAGCATGAATGACAGCCTAGACGTTCATCGGGACTTGCTACTTCGCGACGCTCAAAGACCTATGGTTCCAAGACACAACCCACCGGAGTGGTCACCCGTATGGGGGGCGCGCTCCCGTGGGTGATGTCCCGGAGCGCATCGTTCAAATCATGCGTTGTTGCACTTGGTCGACGGGAGCCGCGCTCGGGATACTGATCGTCAATGCGACCGCGGTACAAAAACGCGAGTGGATCGATCGTCGCATCGCGCCCACCTGCGGTAACTACTACTTCTGGAACAAACCGCACGCCAAACCGATTCCGGATGGCGTGGTCGCCATCAACCGTGGTTGGATAGGCGATAGCGAACTGACGAATGTGATCTGCCACCTCCGCCGCGCTCACCGGCACCTCTGCATAGACGCCGACGAAATCGACGCCAAGTGGTGTATAGCGAGCGCGCAGCCGCTCAAGCTCTGGCTGATAGTTGTTGCAGATTGGACAGTCTGTGGAAATGAATAGCCACACCGTGGCGTGTGGTGGTGTGTTCGGAATGGCCGCGGCTGGAGTGGTGCTCGCCGCACTCGCTGCTAGCGATGCAGTGGGTGCTAATGGTGGCTCATCTGGTCCTGTTGTTGCAGTAGTTGACGAGCAACCGATCAGCAGCAACAAGGTTGCGCGCGCTACCGTTGTAACGCTTCGCTTCAAGCGCCTCGCAGGTGCCGGGAGAAGAAATTCAATGGTGCGCTCACAGCGTAAATCGAGCACATATAGCCTTAAAACTTAGGTATTTCCACCAACCGAGGCGATTGTGGCATGGTCTTTCCAGTGGGGTCGCGCATGTCAACTGGCATGAGGAGTTCTTCTCCGTTCACCAAGTGCTTGGGGAACTTTTTCATCACCGCCTCCACCTCTGGTGCATAGAGGGTGCTCTTGGAGTCGTAAGCATCGGCACCAAAGACGCCGACGGTCACAATGCTGGTCTTTGTGTCGAAGTCATGAAAGTAGTACGCCTCGTTTCCTTCGGCGCGCAGTTGTCGACACAGTGTTTCGGCGGAGCGCTTGATGTCGCTCATCTTTAGCTCGTCCGTTCCGAATGTACTCCATACTGCAACTTGCAAGGAATACAACGTGGCATTGGGGCGCGTTCGCCTGACAATTCGAAGATCATTTGGTCCTGGAGGGCCAGCCTCAGCGCCCGCACCCATGCGAGTCAACATGGCACGTGGGAAGGCGCGCATGTTGCCTTCGTTGATCTCTTTGACAACCTTGAGCTCCGCTTGCGCGGCAGGGTCTTGCGGGCCTGTGAAGTGGCCAACCAACACAACACTTCCACGCTGTGTAGTGCTGACGTACGCGTCGTTCAGTTGCGGGTAACGCCGAACCACTTCTTCGCGAATGGCGTTCGCGTTTGCTTGATGTTCAGCGCCAGTGACTGATGCCAGCAAGACGCTCCAACCAGTCTGATTGCCATCAACATCGGTGCGGGCCGCTGCGCGCGCTGCGGCCGCGGTTGCTTGCGCTTGGCGCTGCGCGTCATTGGTCGAAGCCATTCGGGCAGCGGCGGCGCGCTCCGCGGCAGAGGGCGCGCGCGCTCCAGGGGCGGCAGCCACGCTGCCTGATACGGGGGCGGCCGGGGCGCTCGCTGCAGAAACTGATCCCTTGGTGCTCAGTGGTATATCAGTCGCTACCACCTCGTCCTCGGGGTTCATGAGGGCCAGCGTCGGATCATTGGCGGAAGTCGCTGCGGGCAAAGTTGTCGCTGTAGGAACGCTCGGGGTCGCTGTTGACGCGGTTTTCGCCGGCGTGGCTGATGCCCCGGGTTTCGGGGTTGCTGCTGGCGTCGCCGAGGTCGACGTCGCGCCAAGGTCGCCAGTGGCACCACTCAGGGCACTTGGAGCACTCGGAGCACCCGCCCGCTTGACCTCCAAGCGCTTGGGGCCGTTGGGGGTGACTGCTGTGAGGGTGCCCGTCTTATTCGGCGAGGCGGTTTTTGTGTTCGCGGGAGGCGCCAGAGCGGCACCGCTTGACGACTTTGCCTTGGCGTCGGCGTCAGAAGTGACGGCCGGGGCGGAATCGCAGGCGGTGATCAGCAGAGCCACAAACAGCCCTGCGGCGGCCAACACGCGAGACATTTTGTGACATTTAGGCTTATTGACCATAGGCTCGCCGGGCTAGCATACGAAATGCCTCAAGGATTCTCGACAGGATTGACGATACCACAGTCTGCATCGGCGACGTTCGCCGAAGGCTCGCCGCTCGATGGATCGAATGCGGCCCGCAACGGAACGTGTGTCAAAAGGATTTGACAGACGACCGGCTGGAGAGCGCCATGAACGACATCGGAAACGTCGGACTCACCCACGGTCTTGGAGCTGCAGGAGCTGCGCACCGTGTTAACGAGGCTGCTGCTGCATATCGAACATCAGCACAGTCAGAAATTGCGCCATCAGCACCACGTTGGGCCGAGGGTCGCGATCGAGTTGAACTCTCGGATCATGCGCGGCACCTGGATGCTGTGCGCGCGCTACCTGATGTTCGCATGGCAAAAATTGAGGCTATCAAGCAAGCTATCGCGAGTGGCACCTATGAGTCACCCGAGAAATTGCAGTCGGCCATTGATGGGCTGCTGCGTGATGTGAACGGCTAAAGGCCAAGCACGCCGGGCACATTGCGATCTGTTCACGTATTTCCACACTTGCTCCACGCACGCCTGCGTGAATCCGTGTGAAATGCGCGAATGCGCAGCGCCCCACGCCAAGACCGAACAATTCAATCGTTTCTCCGCGCCTTGTTGACCACCACGTCAGCGGGCGCGGTTTCATTTGCCGCCGTGGCACTGGCGCAAGAACCACCACCAGTTGGTATGCGCCCTGCTGACGTGCGGCGTGATGCATTGATCCATGTGACCATTGCCGCCATGCCAGGTGAACGACTCGCCGACGGAGTGGTGCTGATGAAGGATGGATGGATCGAACGCACTGGCGCGTATGGATCGTTTGATATTCCCGCTGGAACAACCATTCATGATGGCACGGGTTGCACCGTCTACGCCGGGTTCATTGATGCATGCGTGCGCATTGACAGTTCCGCCGCCGCGCGCGCAGCGAGCGGTGAGCGCGGTGCACATTGGAACGCACGGGTCGTACCGCAGGTCCGTGCAGCTGACTTACCTGTGATGAGTACGGATTCGCGCAAGGAATTGCGAGCACTTGGTTTCACCGCCGCGGCGCTCCAGCCCAACGCGGGAATATTTAGAGGAAGTGCACAAGTGGCACTTCTGGGCGATGACTCGCGCGCCGCGCGCACGGTGGTGGAAGATGCTGGTACTTGCGTGGCCTTTGAAACCACGGGTGGTGGCGACGATGAAGCGTCATGGAATCGCGCCACGTATCCAGGTGCACTTATTGGCGCAATCGCCTTGCAGCGCCAGACATTTGCCGACGCCGCGTGGCACGCCAAGAGCGCTGCCGTGTGGCAAGCCCATCCAGCGGGAAATGAACCTCCGGTTCTTGCGAACGCTTTGGAATCACTCCACGCTGCAGCAAACGGGAAGCAGCGAGTGTGGTTCGATGCCAGCGATGAACGAAATTTATTGCGCGCCGACGCGCTGGCCCGCGAGATGTCCATTGATGCCGGCTTCATAGGTAGTGGTCTTGAATTCCGACGCCTCGCTGAGGTGCGCGCTACTGGTCGACCAGTGGTGGTGCCGTTCAACTTTCCCAAGACGCCTGACACGCAAAGCCCGCGAGCAATCGACGCGGTGTCGCTGCGCGAACTTGAGCAATGGGCGTTGGCGCCAACCAACCTCGCGGAACTCTTACGAGCGGGAGTTCCAGCGGCGGCAAGCACTGTGCGATTGAAGAACGTCGGAGAATTTGCCAAAGCAGCACGGCGCGCCACCAAGTGTGGAACGACCGAGGACGAACTGCTCGCAGCACTCACCACCAACCCCGCGCGCATGCTTGGCATGTCAAAAATCGCGGGCGAAGTGCGCGCTGGACACATGGCAAACCTGGTGCTCTGCAAGGGGCCCCTCTATGGTGACGATTCCAAGATCCGCGAAGTGTGGATCGCTGGACTGCGACATGAAGTGGAACCAGTCAGCAAGTTCCCGCTGAAGGGCGTGTACGCCATGGCGGCGCCAAGTTCGCCAGGTGGACTGACTGTGTTTCCAGAGTCGTTGACCATTGATGCGGATGAGCGGACTGTTTCGTTTGGACTTCCAAAGGTGATGAAGTCCTCCAAGGAGAAGGACGCTCAATCGCCTGAGGGCAATGGTGCTGAAGTCAGCAGCGCGACTCCGCAAGCAAGTGGTAAGGGCAACGAGTCACCGAAGGTTCGCGCTGATGGAGCGAATTTCGACGATGCGCGGGTTGGATTCACCATGTCCAGCAAAGAACTGGGGGCTGATGGCACTGCACGTGGAACAATCGTTGCTAATCGGGATAACGCAGAACTCACGCTTACCGCTGCTGACGGACGGGTCGCTCGTTGGACGATCGTTGCTACAGCACGCACTGGTGATGTGCCTGATCCCAAGGAAGAGCGCAAGAACAAGCGCGCAAGCGGAACCGGTGGCATGGGTGGTGACGGTGGAGCAGGTGGAGCGGGTGGAGCGGGTGGAGCGGGTGGTGCGGGTGGAGCAGGTGGTAATGGTGGCGCGAGTGGGTCAAGTGGCACCAGTGGCGCGGACGGAAAGGATGGGGCCTCACCAACTGGCGAGGATGCTGACTTTGATCCCAAGCCGGTACTGGCCGCCATTCCCCGTGTCTTTCCGATGGCCGAGTACGGCGTCGATACACGCGTTGCGCCAAAGTCGCTGTTGGTTGAACACGCCACTGTGTGGACTGTCTCGGACCGCGGCATTCTGACTGACGCAGACCTCTTGATCAAGGACGGAAAGATCGTGGCGGTGGGTAGCGACTTACGTGCCACACTCACTGGTGCTCTGGGTGACACAATGGTCATTGATGGAACCGGTATGCATGTCACTCCAGGAATGATCGATTGCCATAGTCACACTGGCATTGATGGTGGTGTGAATGAGTGGACGCAAAATGTCACTGCCGAGGTACGCATCGCTGATGCCATCGACCCGGAGGACATCAATTGGTATCGACAACTTGCCGGTGGACTCACCGCGGCCAATCAGTTGCATGGGAGTTCGAATCCCATCGGTGGGCAGAACTCCGTTGTAAAGATCCGCTGGGGCCAAAATTCCAGCGCCTTTCCCCTGCAGGGCGCAATTCCAGGCATAAAATTCGCGCTTGGCGAGAACGTTGTGCGCGGAAAGAACCGCTATCCGGGCTCACGGCTTGGCGTGGAGGCGTTGATTCGCGATCGCTTCCAATCCGCGCGTGAGTGGCGAGCGGCGCAGTTGGCATACCAAGCACTGCCAGACAATGTGCGCGCGCAAACCATGCCGCCGCAACCCGATTACGAGTTGCAAACGCTTGCCGAGATTCTGGAGGGCAAGCGGATCGTCCATTGCCACAGCTATCGGCAGGACGAAATTGCCATGCTGATTCGTGTAGCGGATGACTTCAAGTTCCAGATTGGAACGTTCCAACACGTGCTCGAGGGCTACAAAGTTGCAGATGAGATTGCCCGTCATGGTGCCGGGGCTTCTAGTTTCAGTGACTGGTGGGCGTACAAGATGGAAGTCATGGACGCCATACCGTGGAACGGTGAAATGTTGTGGAAGGCCGGCGTCGTCACGAGTTTCAACTCTGACAGTGATGAACTTGCGCGTCATATGAACACCGAGGCAACGAAGGCGGTTCGCTACGGCGGACTGACGCGCGAGGAGGCGATCAAGTTTGTCACACTCAATCCCGCCAAACAGTTGCGCATTGATGCCATGTGCGGTTCATTGGAGCCTGGAAAAGATGCGGATTTTGTGATTTGGAGCGCCGACCCACTGAGTGTCTATGCGCGTTGCATGCAGACGTGGGTGGATGGTGTTCGTCAGTTTGATGTGGACACCGATCGCATCATGCGCGCGCGCGATGCGCAGACTCGCACTGCACTGATTGCACTGGCAACCTCCGAATGGGGTAAGAGTGGTGGTGGTGACAGTGGTGGTGGTAAGGGTCGACCTGGCAAGCGTGGCGCCACGCCTGGTATGCAGGATGCTGACACGCCTCCGGTTGACGATGCAAACATTGACCGGGACGCACGATCGGGCGGCTCACTACTTGCGCGTTTGCGATTCAATCAACGTGATCGTCTGATGGAAATGGTGCGTTCAGGAATTGATCCTGCGGCTATTCGGCCTGGAGAGTGTGGTTGCAATCAATTGGATTCATGGTCTGCAATATTCGAAGTCACTGGTGGCGAAGGAGGTGTGCGATGACGAACAACAACAATGCATGGTTGGCTATGTCGACGGTGGCGCTCATCACGGCAAGCGCAGCAGCCCGGCAATCCTCAGAGATTCCGGCGCCGAAACAGCAGACGCAAGTGGTGTTGCGCCATGTTGATGTTCGCCCGTGCACGCCGGGATCGAAGCCGATTCCTGATGGCTGGGTGGTGTTTGACAAGGGTTTGGTTGTTGCGGTTGGAGCGGAGCCAATGAGCCCCGGTGTTGCCGCTGCCAATGCAATGACAATCGAAGCGCCTGGGCATGTATTGACTCCTGGACTGTGGGCCAGCGCCACCACACTTGGCCTCATTGAGACTGAGCAGGTCGCAGCAACCGACGACACCAAAGAGTTTGGTGACTTTCACCCAGAAATCAAGGCTTCCAGCGCAACAAACCCGGACAGCGACCTACCTCCCGTGGCGCGCAACGGCGGCATTCTGATGGCGCACGTGTTCCCAGAAGGTGGTGTGGTTGGTGGGCATGCCAGTGCTATGCGGCTCGATGGATGGACCGCCGTGGATCGCACTGCGCGCGCGGAGGCTGGAATGATTGTGCATTGGCCAATGATGGAGCCAGTGCAATCACGCTGGCAATCGAAGTCCTTTGATGATCAGCGCAAGGATCGCGACAAAGCGATTGCTGCCATTGATCGATTCTTTGACAGTGCCGAGGCGTATCTACGCGCGCGCGCCGCTGACCCCAGTGGCGCCAAAGACGCGCGCTTTGAGTCATTGCGCGGTGTGATTGAAAAGCGTGAGCCAGTGCTACTTGATGCCAATTGGCCGGGACAAATTGAAGCATCGGTGCTTTGGGCGATTCGCCGTGGATACCGACCGATTGTGGTTGGTGGGCTTGGTGCGCCGGAAGTTGCCCCGCTCCTCAAGGCCAACGGCGTTCCAGTGATCGTTCGTGGTATTCACAGAATGCCACTCCATGAAAGTGATGGATATGCCGCTGCTTATGAGGTGCCTGGGAAGCTTGTCGAAGCAGGTGTGAATTGCTCCATCGCATCTGGCGATGAGCCTGCGCACGAGCGCCGGCTTCCGGGGCAATGCGGGCGCGCTGTGGCGCACGGCCTTGATGCCAATCGGGCGCTGGAATGTGTTACCCGCATGCCTGCTGAGTTGGCTGGCGTGGGCGATCATTACGGCACTGTTGCGCCTGGAATGAGTGCAACCCTGGTCCTCTGGTCCGGTGATCCCTTTGAGATCACCACCGTTGTCCGCCGCGCTTGGATTGATGGCGGTGAAGTTGATCTCAACGACCGCCAGAAGCGGATGCGCAACAAATACCTTGAAAAGGAGCTGCAGCGCGAGGCTGTGGACCCAGTGGTTGATGCGCCGGTTCCGGTATTTCCTGCCTCAGTTACCAAAGATCCGCTTCCATGAAGCGCGTAGAGTGCAACGCATGAAGTCTAAAGGAGCGGAGCGCGGTTCAGGATTTGCAGCACTTGGCATCTCAACGATGTTGGTGGAGTCATTGGCGCGCATGGGCGTGACTGATCCAACGCCCGTACAACGAGCGGCGATTCCAACTGCCAGCAAAGGAAAAGATGTTGCGGTCGTAGCGGCCACAGGTACTGGCAAGACACTTGGATACCTGCTGCCAGTGGCGATGAAGTTGTTGGCCGATCCGCCACTGCGGGTTCGCGGCAAACCAGTTGATCCACGGCGACGGCTTCGAGCATTGGTTCTATGCCCCACCCGTGAATTGGCGCAACAGGTAGCGCGCGAGGCCGCCCTGCTCTTCCGAGGTTCGGTGCTTCGCACAACCGCCGTCTACGGCAAGAGTCCGCTTGCACCGCAGCGCGAAGCTGTCTCGATTGGCGTTGACTTGCTGGTCGGCACGCCGGGCCGCGTGAAAGAGTTGTGTGAACTTGATGCCATTTCGCTGGCGTTCGTGCAGCAATGTGTGCTTGATGAAGCGGATCGAATGCTGGACATGGGGTTTCTTCCGCAAGCGAAGGAGATTCTTTCGCGCGCGCCTGAATCACGGCAGTTGCTCTTCTACACAGCGACGATGCCGCGGCCTGTTGAGAAGGTGGTTGAAGAAATGCTGCGCGACCCGGAGCGGGTTGATCTGGTTGGTCGCGACCGCGCCAAGGTGTCAGGAACTCCAGAGCCGCGTTCTGATTTGGGTCAGCACATCTACGACATTGATGATGAGTCGAAGACCGCACTCACGGTTGCGCTCATTAAAGATGGAAATCGCAAGGGCGTGATGGTCTTTTGTCGCACGCGGCGGCGCGCGGGATGGGTTGCATCCGCACTGCGCCGCCATGCCATTAAGACTGTACTGATCCATGGCGATCGCAGTCAGCGACAACGAACCGAGGCGCTTGCTGCGTTCACCACTGGTCATGCAGACGTTGTGGTGGCCACTGATGTTGCATCACGTGGTCTGCATGTGCCGGCTGCTCGCTGCGTCATCAACTATGACGTTCCATTGCTGCCTGAGGAGTACGTCCACCGTGTTGGTCGAGCTGGTCATGGTGGCGGAAGCGCCGAGGCGTTCACGCTGCGTTGCCCTGCTGACGTTGAGCGGTGGCTCCATGTGGAACGAACTCAACGCGTCAAATTGATGCCGAAAAAACTACCAGCGTATGCCGAGTACATGCGTATGCGCGACGGGGCCGTCCCAGATCGCGAAGTGGAGATGACCACTGGCGGACCGCGCAGCGCCGGAAGCCGTACCGCCGGACCGCGCGTTGTTGGACCGCGAGCGCCAAGTGCCCGACCGACTGGTGCTCGAACGACCGGTGCGCGACCAACGGGCGCTCGGCCAACCGGGGCTGGCGGAGCCACTGCGCGACCAGCTCCCGCTCGTGCCGCAAGCGTTCGACCGACTGGTGCACGAAGTGGCGGAGCCCGTATTGCAGGCCGAACTGATCGCCCAGCGCGCCGTGTTGATCGCCCATTGACGGTTGGTGGAAGTACCGATCCCAACGCCCCAGTAGCACCGGGACGATCGCTTGCTGCCATGATCCGTAATGCACCCGCTGCATTGAAGCGCAAAGAGAAGCGCATTCACAAGGGTGACAAACCGAAGGATCAAGCACACAAGCGTGGAAAGCAGCGCAAGGCGCCGATCGCCAAGGGACAGAAGCCCGGCGGTGGCGTGAAGAAAGTGACATGAGTCGGCGAATGCCTGGGCGCCGTGCATTGATCGCTTTGCTGCTGGGCGCAGTGAGCGCTGTGGCTACGGTTCCGTATGCACAGATGACCATGTCTGCCATTCATGAATCCACGGACGTTCTTTTGCTTCGTGGAACAACGGCGTGGAGCGGGTCTGAACGGCGTTCCGCATGTATTCGGTGGATCAACGTTGAAACTGTTGGCCCGCTCGTGAATGCATCCGAAGTGATTGGTGTCGTTCCCGAATGGGCAGAGCCGGCACCGCCAATCGAGGGGGTTCATGTGCGCGCAGCAGCTGTTGGAATCGGTTGGCCGCTCCCGGTGGTTACTGCTGTCTGGCGCGCTGATCGAGGCGACGAGGGTTTCCCACCACCAGCAGAACGGGATACCAGTGGTGAAAGCCCGAAGGAAGCGGTCCGGCGAGTAATGGGTGATGATCCACACGCTTCGCGCCGAGTGATGCTTCCGCATGCCCTCTTTGACGCGGTGGTCTTTGCCCTGCCGTGGTGGGTGCTACTTGAAGTGATCGCGTGGTTGAAAGCGCGACGCGTCAGTCAACCGGCATCAGTGGCATGATCACGCGAATGATGATCGCGAGTCCAACAAAGAGCGACAGCATGCCGACAACAATCTGAGCGGACATCCGGGCAACAGATGGCCAGTAGCCATGCAGATCCTTCTGCCGAACAGCACGCCAAGCCATGCTGACACCTATCGAGAGTGGAAACACCAATGCCCACCAGTAAGAGGAAACACCAGGGGCGGGTTGCAGAAATGGAATCCACGCGAGCATGAATGGCATCCTACGGTTGTGTGGCGCTGACGTCTTGCGCGATAGTGACGCGTTGTGTACTTCCGATGCCCTCCACAGCACTGCTGTACGGATCGCTGCTCGAACTTGGGACCGCTTTCCGAGTGAGCACGCCTGATACCAGCACGGCACATGCCACTGCTGACAGCGCCAGCGCCGCGGGCATGGCCACAACAACGCAGAATTGCATGCGCGGGCGGGTTGCGGGGACGAAGCGCGCACCGATACCCATGAGTGCAGGTGATGTCGCCAACATGACCCATGTCCACCACGGGAAGCCACTCTCGTCATAGCCGACACCAATGAACATGCACGCAGTGAGCGCGCAAGCGCACGCTGTGGCGCCTCCGCGACCAAGCCGGACAGATGGAACAAGTGCGGCAGCCACTGCCAACGCTGCGCTGCCTCCACTCAAAGCCCCAACAACGATGCCAAGCTTTGCAAACCCACTGAGTACACAGAGGACGCTTGCGCACGCCGCAATGATCCACAGTGCGACGAACGGGGCCACTCTGAATTCCATGGCTGGTTTCGATGCGCCGAGCGAGGCGACGACGGCCGTGGTTGCAGCGAGTATCTGGTACCCCACTCCGGAAAATCCAGGAGGTTTGAGAATGAACATCGCACACGCGGCGGTTCCAACTGTTGCAAGCAACTGTCCTCTGTGGTTCGACACGGTGCTGGTAAGCACTGAAACACCCGCGCCGATCGCCAGCGCAACCGGAAGCCATTCATACGAGGTTGCACACGGCCATTCGAAACCAGGTTGTAGATGGACGTGCGCCGCAATGGCCGGCGCAACAATCAGCAGCGGCATCCAACGGCGCGGTGTGAGCCACGACGCCGTATGACCCAGCCCAAACGCACTGCGCCCAGCAACCGCGCCCTTGCGAGTGATCATGTGCAACACCAAGGCCGCTATAAATACAGCGAACGCCGGTGCAAATACCGCGCGAAGGATGATGTCTAGTTCCATGAATGCCGGCGGTGAATCACTTCTTGGCCAAAGCGCCCTCAAGACCAACAATGATCTTCACGTCATCACCAATGGCGCCTTTGTCGGTGCCATACTTGATGCCAAATTCGCTGCGCTTGATAAGTAGTTGCGCCTCAAATCCAGCCTTTGGCCCACGCCCCATGTCTGCCATGCCGCAATACTCCACGCGTGCAACGATCGATTTCGTCACGCCATGCAGCGTCAGGTCACCGGTGACGTCGTAGATGCTGTCATCCACCTTCTGTGCACTCGTACTCTTGAAGGTCATTGATGGAAAGTCCTTCGCAGAGAAGAAGTCTGGGCTGCGAAGGTGCTTGTTGAGATCGTCATTCGCCGTGTCAACCGAGTCGACCTTGATAGTGATGTCAAACTTCATTCCCTCAGCCTTGCCTGGCGCAAAGGTGAAGTTGCCCTCAATGTCATTGAATCGACCCCAGAACTGCCCAGCTCCAAGGTGCCGCACGCGAAAGAGTGCCATGGAGTGCACGTCATCCACTGTGAATACTTGTGGACCACTGGTCGCTGTAGTTGCTGGCGTGGCGGTGTTGGGTGCCGCTGGTGCGTCTTGTTGGGTAAGACCCAACATGAGCGCGCCACTCACTGCGCTGACGGAAACAATGGCGAGCCAGGGACGACGATGATTGGTAGTGGTGGTCATGGGGCGATGAGAATAATGGAACCGAAGCAACGGATCGGGTAAGCAATAATTGGTTATAGGAGTTTGTTAATCGGGTAGGCGATTCTTGTCAAACCCAATGCGCTGCATAAGCCCGTCGAATTCATCAAGGGAAAAGAACTGGATTCGCAACTCGCCAGAGCCTTTCTTGCGGCCAACTCGGATGTCCACCCGAGTACCAAGGTGTTGTTCAAGTTGGCGCCGCAAATCAGCTAAGTGCGCACTCTTGGGACCACGTGCCTTTGCCTTGGAGGGCGATGTTCCACGTGGAACCCCTGCTGTGTCCCGAATCGCCCCCTCAAGTTCACGCACTGACCACCCGTGGACCGCCGCTTGCTCTGCGAAGTTTCGACGGACCCCAACCTCTGTTACCCCCAAGAGAACCTTTGCGTGACCAAGGGAGATAGCTCCCGAGCGAACGTGTGAGGCAGATCCGCCGTCCAGGTCGTTTAGCCGCAAGAGGTTCGAGACCGTTGCGCGATCAAGTCCAACTCGTCTAGCCAAGTCATGGTGTGTCAATCCGAAGTCATCCGCCAACCGGCGCAACGCTGCGGCTCGGTCCATCGGGTTGAGGTCTTCACGTTGTAGGTTCTCAATCAGCGACAACTCAGCTGCCTGGCGATCATCGACCAGCTGGACAATGGCAGGGATTTCCGTGCGACCAAGCTGGTCCATGGCGCGCCAGCGGCGCTCGCCGGCGATCAATTCAAACCGCCCAGTAGCCCCAGGAAGTGGGCGAACCACCACTGGCTGCATCAATCCGGACTGCTCAATACTGCGCGCTAGTGTGTCTAACGCAACTGGATCCATGCCGCCGCGTGGTTGGTATTTACCTGGCTGGATGGCGCGAACGGCTATAAAGGTGACCATTCCATCCGCGAGCTGCGACGCGGAAGCGTCCGCATGGAGCATTGTTTGTGTGGGCTTTGGCTCGACTGTTCCGGTGCTGGCGCGGGCACTGGAATGGCTGGTGTCGCTCGCCTTAACAGTCGTCGGTTCAGAAGACTCAATGACTGGCGTCTCTGGCGCGCCTGGAGTAGCAGAGACAGGGGGTCGCTGAATGGACACTGGAATCAAACTTCCCAATCCACGGCCGAGTTTCGATTGTGTCATCTTGGTGCGGTCATCAGGGGTCTTGGCCATGGGGATTCCTTGTGTGATGTTCCATGTGGAACATGTTGGTGCCGAGAGAACGGCGGGGCAGCGTGGAAATCGTATCGACGAATCGACAATGGTGGCACAAGTGCAGTCACACAGAATCACAGGAGACGTCCGCTATTGGCAATCACGCATGGCGATTCTGATGCCAGCGGTCGCCTCAATACATCAGCGGCGCGAGTGAGCTGAGCGGCAAGCTTGTCACCCAACACAAATCACTCGAATTGGAATGACAGCGTCGGCACTAGCCAATAACCATGAAACGTTGAACGAAGGATTGATGGGTTATGCCGTGCGCAGCACTTCAATTCCGAATTCATAAGTGCGTTGCTAAATAGCGCGATCATGCGGCGTTCTTGCGATCATTGCACGTGATCCTGCACTGTTTATGCGCAAATGGTCACTGGAGACACAATCCAAACCTACGTGATTTTGTATTGATCTTGTGTACATCTGCTGTGATCGTGGTGCTATGTGGTGGTGGCATAACCGGGCGCTGCCGTGACGAGTAACGCCACAACACAACGACGTGACGATCCCGCAAGGCCTCGTCGATCAGCCGCTGTTTTCAAACGAACGTTGTCAGGCCAGCAGAACAACTTCTTGGCAGGCGGGGCGCGCCACCTTGGTCGGCATGGCCGCCATGATGCGTGTTTCCATACCGATCCGAGCCCCGTCATCGCCGTGGTTCAAGACCACTAAGCCAGGCACGTGCCCACTTCCCGCCAGCCAGTCACACATTTGGTCTGCGTCAGCGTGTCCACTGAGACCCTGAAGTCGAGAGATACGCGCCCGGACATCAATCTCCGTTCCATTGATGCGCACACGCTTCGCCACTCCACTCGCCAGTGATTCCGCCATGGAGCCAGGCAACACGTACCCGGTAAAGACCACAAATCCGCGATCGTGGCACAGTGCATTCTCAAGATGACGCAACACTGGACCAGCATCGCAGAATCCACTGCCAGCAAGAATGATGCCCGCGCCCTCGCGCCCAGCAATCTTCAATGAGTGCTTGCGTGACCACAAGCAATGCAACGAATCAAATTCGAATGGTGAATGTCCTCTGCCAATCATCGCACGAGCGGTCGCCGAGAGCAGCGATGGATGCTGAACACACAACTCAGCCGCACGAATAGCCATCGGGCTATCGAGGTACACCGGAATCTCGTCGAGCAGTCCTTCGCGCGACAACTGCGCAAGATGATGAACCAGTACTTGTGCGCGCCCAACACTGAAGGTGGGCATGATTGCAGTGCGGCGACCATGCCGACAATGCTCGATCACTTCACGCAATGACGCGTCGGTATCTGGCGCATGTGTTCCGATCGGGCGGCTACCCGTCGTTGACTCCATCACCACTACGTCGGCCTCCGGAGCGTGGCCACGCGCGGCGAGGTATGTCTCTCCAGAAGGGCCAATATCACCTGAAAAAACCACTCGAATGCGCGATGCACCATGGGCTATCTCTAGCTCAACCGACGCACTGCCAATGATGTGACTTGCATCGTGGAGGCGCATGCGAATACCAGAGGCAATCTCTCGCCACACTCGATAAGGCACCCCAACCAAATTACGGCTGACACGCTCGGCGTCGCCGCGCGCATACAAGACCGGCGGATCTTCATGCCGGTCGTCGACCTTCACCGACGGGTCTGGTGGTGGATCAAGTACCACCGCATCGGGACCAGTACCTTCACGGAACTCCTCAACACGCATCTTCTGCAGATTGGCAGAACTGCGAAGCACCATTGGCAACAGGGTCGCTGTTGGTTCGGTGCAGAACACCGGCCCCTCAAATCCAAGTCGAGGGAGCATGCCGAGTCGGCCGCAGTGATCAATGTGCGCGTGCGTACACACAACCGCGTTCAATCGGCGAAAGTCCAGCGTGGGCGGAACTTTGTTGCGCTGCTCCTGGGACATCGCCCCTTGAAACAGACCAAAGTCGATGAGTACGCGAGCGTGCTCCGTCTCTACTAAGGTGCAACTTCCGGTGACCTCGCCTGCAGCCCCAAAGAACGTCAATGATGGTGATTTAGACACAGGCTTGCAGCATAGGGAAGGACACGCCTATCGTGCTGATATGACTACCCATGCACCCCACTATGTCACTCTTGGCCGTAGCGGTTTGCGCGTTCACCCAATCTGCCTTGGCGCCATGACGTTTGGAACAGAATGGGGCTTTGGAACCGACGTGGCACACAGTGACGCCATGCTCAACCGTTACCTTGAACTTGGCGGAAACTTCATCGATACCGCCAATATCTACACCAAGGGACACAGCGAGAAGGTGATTGGGGACTACTTCCGGACCGGTGCCGGGGCTAGCACCCGTGATCGCGTGGTGATTGCCACTAAGTTTGGTGGAAACATGTGGCCAGGGGACCCAAACGGTGGTGGCAGCAGTTGCAAGGGCATGATGAGCGCCGTGGAGCACTCTTTGCGGCGGTTGGGAACTGATTACATCGACCTCTTATGGTGCCACTTCTGGGATCGCCTCACCCCGATTGAAGAACTCATGCGTGGCATGGAGCAACTGGTCCGCCAAGGCAAGGTGCGCCACCTTGGTCTCAGTGATCACCCCGCGTGGGTGTGCGCGCTGGCACAATCGTTTGCGCGCCACCATGGCGCAACACCATTGGTCGCGTTGCAGATTGAATACAGCTTGCTGCAACGAACCGTGGAAGCAGAACTCATCCCCATGGCCATCCATGAAGGCATGGGAGTCACTCCGTGGAGTCCATTACGCGGTGGCGTTCTGAGTGGCAAGTTCAGTCGAACCCATCTACCAACAGATGATGGATCCACCCGGGTGAAGTCAGACTCAAAGTTTCTCCATGAGCGAACCTGGGTCTTGTTGGACGCTTTGCACGCTATGGCTGCCCAGAAGAAATGCTCTGTGGCCCAGCTTGCTTTGCGGTGGACAATGAACCGGCCTGCCGTGGCGAGCACCATCATTGGTACACGCACCCTTGCTCAACTTGAGGACAATATGGGATCGATGAATATTGTGATGACCCCAGACGAGACCAAGGCGTTGGACGCACTCACTAAGCCAGAACTGCCGTTTCCCTGCGACTTTCTAGAGTTTGTACGTTCTGGCATTCATAATGGCACCACCATCAATGGCGTTCACGGCGACGGCTGGCCACTATCGCCACAGAATGCAAGTGAACGCTGGTGAGCATCGGTGATGATCACCAGGGACTCGCAGATATAGGAATGAACTAGTAGCACCAAGCGCAGCGAAGCGTTCGATCAGTCCCAGCGGAATACACCCTTGCGCCATGCATAGATATACGCGATGACGCTGGTGCCGATGAAGAACAGAATGCGCGCCAAGAACAGTCCGGCCATTGGGCTTTGTGGCTCAAGTTGCGTGTACGCAACCGCCCATGGGTACAGGAAGATCACCTCGACGTCAAAGAGCAAGAACGTCATCGCCACTACAAAGAAGCGCACATTGAAGCGCTTACGCGTGGAACCAATGGCTTCCATGCCAGACTCATAAGTGGCGCCCTTTGAGGCACCCTGACGGCGGGGTCCAAGAACCAGGCTGGCCCCGACATTCACAATGGCGAACACAATGCTCATCGCAAGCGCGACGGCTATGGGGATGTAATTCGTCAGGGATGTGTCGGCAAGAATCTGCATGCGGAGGGGAATGGTAGCAAGCCGAGCCGCCCATTAACTGCCGGCAAATCGAGGCCGCAGCGCGCGAGAGAGCACCAACATTCCAAGGCAAAGTGCCCCCAAAGTCGGGCTGCCGAGGAGGAAACAGGTCGCGGCATCGATCGCTGGCATTGCCCCAATCCACATGGCCACCGCTAGTGGTACTGCTCGTGGGGAATCACGTTTGGAGGCGGTGCGAATACCTACGGCCACCAAGTACGCGGCGAGGAGTGATGCTCCTACAGCCATCGAACTCAACAGGGCGCCTCCGGGTTGAATGGCCAAAGCACCCCACATGCCCAGTGGTGCGCAAGCTGCTACCGGCAATGACAACGCGGCAGCATGTCCCATCAAGCCGAATCCAGTCATTTCATTTCGTGCGGCAATGCTCACTGCCGCAATGAATACGAACGCGGCGCCAGCAGTCCAAGTGAGTATTGACCAGTCGGCGTTGCTAGTCATTGCAAATGCCGCAATCACTGGAACCAATCCTCGGCATGACGCCATCAACACAAAGCTTGCCGCCGAAAGTGTGTGCAGCACGTCATACGCAAGAATGCACACACCCAGGACAATCGCCCACGGCAACGTTGCGGGTGACGCAACAGCCAGCATGCTGATGCCGATCAACAACATCGATACACCAACAAACCGCGCGATAAACAGTGAGATACGACCCGAGGGAATCGGGCGATCTGGCCTTTCTGTGGCATCTACTTGTGCATCAAATACATCATTGAGAATCATGCCCGCGAGATACGACAAGGGAACGCCAACCAGTACCAGTACCAGAGCCCCGAGCGGCAACGTGGTACCAGCAGGCAGCGCGTAACAGCCCACCGCCGCACCCGCAAATACTTGCGAAACAACTGTCGGCGCGTTGGAGATGCGCAACATGGACAACCATGCATGCGCGGACCCAGGCTTACTCACGCGCCTTCCTTTTGGTGAACGCCACCAGTACCACCTATCTGCTCAGCACACCAGGTAATTTCCCGAGCAATTCCATCAACAAGATCGGATTCATCACGGATGGCGCTTGGTAACACGTCCCACGCATAAGTCTCGATTTCCAAGACTGGGCGTTGGTCGGACGGCCACGAATCAATCTCGGTCAGACAATCAATGATGGCGCTCTGTGTAGTGCCAAGACCGCCAAGTTGCGCTGCAAATATCGGTACGTGAAAGTGTGTGCGCCACTCGCTAGTCAGATCTTTATGGCTTGCAGACAGAGCCAATGGAAGATCTTCAAAGAACTTCACAGCACCATCAGAAGTACGAACACATGTTTGATGCAGATAGCGTGGCTCTGAAAATGCCGCCAGAGCCGCCAGTGACTCTGTGCTCCCGTTGGCGACTACCGCGCTGGACACTTGAACTTTATTAACACTGATTCCTGCCGTGCGATATGCGTGAAGTACCGCGCGCTGGTCTTCAAACATCACCGCGGCATGACACACATCGTGACACACGCCGATATAGCGGCGTGGATCTGGCTCGCCACGCCGGGTCTGAAGGGCGTGTTCAAAAAAGCCAACCACATCGGCCGCGCGGTCAAGCATGCACCCGGGTTCTGGCTCTAAGTCCACGGTAACGCGGATTCCAGTTCGGTCCTCAAGACGTGCCAAGTGGCGGACTGTTTGTTCAAGGAGCGCACTGGCTATTCCAATGCTCGCTCCACACCCCTCTTGACTGAACAGTGCGCGCCAGCCAAGTGGCAGTGTTGAAATGGAGGCCGTACGCGCGCCGGGCGTCAACAAATCAGGAAGCAGGTCCGCCAATCGTTGTGTGTGCAGTGCACGGCGTGTATTCGCCCAGTGGGGCTCATATACGCGCAATTTCACCTCAGAACCGTGAAAATCCTGATACGGAAATCCATTCAAGGTAACGATGGATAGCCCCGCCGCCGCCAATCGGTCGCGTAGTTCCGTGCCACCGCCGATTGATTCGGAGAGTTGTTCCGCGGCGCGCGCCGAGAGCCACAAGCCGATCGGAAGCATCCCGTTAGGCGAAACGCGATCGCGCACCGGGACAAATACTCGCTCGACATGCTCGCACGTCTCTCTGATAGTGCGACCCGCCACGACGTTGGTGCAATATGCGGGGAGCACTGGAACTCAGGGCCGGCTACTGGACGAACCCGCGGAACCAGAAGATGAGCCTGATGAAGACTTTGCGCCCGCCGCTCCTGAAGCCCCGGTAACGCCCAATGGTTTATTGGGCTCGCTTGACACCATCTCTGTGCGGGTCACCGTGGTCTTGCGACGTCCATCGCGAACTTCAACGGTGGTTTCCACTGTGACAACACTGTTGCTCGATACGCCATTCTTGGTCACCGAATATGTTTCAGTGGACGTCGAAGTGGTGGTCGATGACCCTGTTTCATCAGTTGGTTCCTCGGTGACTTCTACAGTCTTTTTAGGCGGAACCGCTGATGTAGCTGCTGGGGCTGCGTTTGTGGTCGCTGGCAGAGTCGCTGGCGCATCTGCCTTCTTCGCCTTGGCGATCGCTGCGTCAAGATCCGCGTTTGGCGATCCAATGAACGCGACATTGCCATCCTTTCCAACCACGAATGAGGTTGGGATCGTATTGCGCTTCGCGGCGGTCATCCAGGTCTTGGCCATGGTTCCATCGCCGTCAAATGCAATGGCAAATCCAATGGCATCACCTTTGGCTTTGACAAATTCGTCAACGCGCTTAGTGCCGTCAGCGGCGTCCTTGCCTCGCTCAAATCCAGCGACACCGATGAATTGCACATCAGGATTTTGCTTCTGCAGTTCAGTGAGATGTGGCATGCTGGCAACACATGGCCCACACCAAGTGGCCCAGAATTCGATCACGTGAACTTTGCCAAGCTCAAGCGTCTTCGCCTCTGGACCGCGAACGAATGAATCAACAGTGAAGGCGGGGGCCGGACTACCAGGCACAAGCACATCACCGATTGCGAAGAAGGCCACTGTGGAGAGGAGGGTTGAAATGAGCATGAAATCAGCCTACTCCCTGCGCGCCGCGTCGACGAGGCGGCGAATGACCCCAAGCCCCATGGTTGTGTCGTCTGTTCGCTCTGGGTGCCATTGCACCCCCACATAAAACGGCTTGGAGGGGTCGCGAATCGCCTCAATGACCCCATCGTCCGAGACACCAATCACCTCAAGATGCGCGGCATTGCCGAGCGCCTGATGGTGCGAACTGGCAACCAAGCCATCTCCGAGCGCACTGGTCACCATGTGCTGGTAATCGTTTCGATGCCGATCACTATCTGGTAACTGATCACCCAGGTGCTGGATCAGCTCGGCGCCATGATGAACGCCCATCAACTGCATGCCAAGACAAATGCCCAGCACTGGCATTTCTGGTGTCGCGTCAAGGTGCGTGAGTAGGGCAAAGTCCGCGGCTTGGCGCGCACCATCCATGACCTTGGCCTGTGGGTGAAGTGGAATGCCAAACAGGCGGGTGTCGACGTCATCTCCACCAATGATGATGACGCCGTCAACCGCGGAAATCAGCTCAGCCCTTAGTTGGGCATCGGCGGGCAGAATGATTGGGAGCCCGCCGGCGGCTACCACGGCATCGATGTAAGTAGCGCGCACTTGATGGCGCGCCCGGCCTTGCTCGTCACGGGCAATGTCCGCGGTAATGCCAATCCGTGGTTTTGTGAAATGGGCCATATGTAAACGATATTGCATCTGTGGCCGAAACCGGGCATCATTCAAAGATGCACCCTACCAATTCAGTCAGCATGACCACTGCGGTGGCCGCTCTCTCTGCCTCCGTCGCCCTTGCCGACGTATCCCTTCCAGCTGCTTTCACTGACCACATGGTCCTGCAGCGCGACCGGCGCACCCATGTATTTGGCAGTGCGCAGCCTGGCGAGCAGATCACCGTGGAGTTGATTGATTCCAAGGGCGCAGTGCTACGCAGTGGCAAAGCGATCGCCGGACAGGGTGGGCGATTTATTGTTGAATTGGCGCCGATGGCTGGTAGTGATGATCCGCTCACGCTTGATGTGAAGGGTGCCAATACCGTCACTGTGAAGGATGTAGTGGTCGGTGATATCTGGGTGGCGGGTGGACAAAGCAATATGGAGTGGACCCTGGGTGGCACCGGCGATCAAACCGCCGCTGGTGTTGCTATTGCCAATGAGCCATCCATTCGCTTTCTTCGAGCCCCGCACGTCACAGCCAATCGCGCGGCTTTCACAGTAGATGCGGCATGGAGAACATTGACCCCCGCGAGTGCTCCAGACATGGGTGCTGTGGATTTCTGGTTTGCGCAACAATTGCGTAAGGCAAACGGCGTGCCGATTGGAATCCTGGAAATCAACTGGGGTGGAACGCGCGCTGAGCCTTGGACTGACTTGGCAACGCTTGGTGCTGACCCCTTGTACACCGCTCGAGTCACTGAACTGCGACGCGCGGTGGATACGTGGAACTCACTTTCCGCCGCCGACCGCGAAATTGCCTATCAGGCTGAACGAAAGCTCTTTCAAGAAGCTGGGACTGCGTGGTGGAGCGCGATCAACGCCACCGACCCCGGAGCAAAGGGAAAGTGGTACTCCAAGGACACGCCTGAAGAAGCGAGTGAGTGGAAGCCTGTAACGCTGCCCTTGCGTTGGAATGCTGATCCGGCGCGTAAGAAGATTGATGGCATCGAGTGGTACCGCCGAACGATCGAAATTCCAGCGGAATGGGATGGGAAAGAATGCTTCATCGAACTTGGTGCCATTGATGATGCTGACGTTCTGTTTGTGAATGGGAAGCCAATCGCCAACACCATTTCCGACATTGGCACTGCCCGTAAGTACCGCATCCCCGCGGCACTGATCAAAGCTGGACCGTGCACCATCGCTATTGAAATGCTTGATTTGCAGGGTGAGGGTGGTTTCACTGGTTCCCCAGACGTCATGCGAATCACCTGCGCTGCCGCTAACAACGCTTCCATTCCACTATCAGGAGAGTGGCTGGCCCGTATGGGTCGATCGGCTTCTGGATTGCCGCAGCCACCAACACGCCCGTCGAAAGAGTTGGCGCCTGGAACCGGAAACGGCGACCCCGCATCAATGTTCAATGCCATGATTGCTCCATTTGCTGGAGTCGAAATCAAAGGGGCGATCTGGTATCAGGGTGAGTCGAATGCTGGATCAGTCGCTGATGCCGAGGCATACCGATCCTTGTTGCCGCTCACCATTCGCAGTTGGCGCGCGGCGTTTCAACAGCCAGATATGCCGTTTGGAATTGTTAGTTTGGCATCGCACCATGCCCACCATGAAAATGATGCGATTGCAGGCGTATGGCCCCTACTGCGTGATGCACAACTTGCCACCGAACGTTCATCTCCCAATGCGGGCGTGATCACCACCATTGATGTCGGTGACGCCGACGACATACACCCACGAGACAAGCGCACAGTGGGTGAGCGACTTGCACGATGGGCCATGGCTACTTCGTACGGCCAGCCTGATACTGCTTGGCGTGGGCCGCGAACAAAGAGTGTTCGTCGCGACACCGATGGAATCATTATTGACTTTGATGTGGAGCGTGGACGCTTGACGACACGTGATGGCAAGGCGCCGGCGAGCTTTGCAATTGCTGGCGCCGACGGTAAGTTTGTGAAGGCGGATGCCGAATTGCGACCACCGAACACCATCAAGATTCGGAGTTCGGATGTGCCGCTGCCGGTCGAGGTTCGCTACGCGTGGCAAGACAATCCGGCTGATGCCAACGTGGTGGACGAAATGTCCAAGTTGCCAGCGCACCCATTCCGTGTTCGTGTTGAAGCGGATCCAATACAGACGCAACCTGCAAATACCCCATGAATACCCAGCCAATTCCGCTTGGCCGTTCCATTCTTGGAATGTTTGCTGGTTATGTCTTGTCAGTCGTATTGCTCATGTTGTTGGTTGGCCTGTGCTACATCGAACTTGGGTCTGAAGGCGTCTTTGTAGCAAACTCGTACCGCGACACTTCGCTCTTTGAAATTCTTAAGTTGGCGTGTGGGTGTGTTGCCGCCATAGCGGCGGGGTGGCTCGCGGTACGAATCGGTGGGATGCGCGCCGCAGTGATGCTGGCGGTGCTCATGGCGGTCACAGGCCTTGTGAATGGCTCGATCTCATGGAGCAAACAGGAGTCGCGCAAAGAGCCTTGGCTTGAACGAGCGCCTGGCTCGGTCAACTTCACGCTGGCCAGTCAGAACACGCAAAACAGCGCGCTATATATATTTTCGTTGCCCTTTGTTGGACTGGCTGGATCACTCGCTGGCGGGGCGGTGTGTGTCGCTATCAAGCGCCGGCGTTAAGCGTTGCTCGGCCGTACCTGGATCACTGGGGTCCACTTTCCCGGCTTCATCCAGCCACGCGCGGCAATGAATGCCGCCAGTGTTCCGAGTGATGCTACTGCATACCCAACCGCGTACGAGTGAGCCACTGTGTTGTGCATGGACTCAAGATGTGGGCTCGCTGCTGCATCAATCTGGGCGTTTGCATCGCCAGAGCGCATCATCATTCGTAGTTCAGCAACCTGCTCACGCGGGGCAGCACCGTCAGCGGCGCCGAACCATCCAATTGCAATTGAAACCGTTGCTGCCACCACCGCCACGCCGACACTTCCACCAATCTGTCGAAATGTCTGCACCAGCCCAGACACCTGGCCACGTTCTGAGTGCGGCACGCGACCAAGCGCATCAGTATTGGTTGGACTCATAGTGAACGCAATGCCAATTCCAAGTACGAACATGCCAACCGCCATCACTGGGTAGCTCTGATTCCAAGCGCCCACTGCTTGTATCACCATGCCGACTGTTGCTGCCGCAGTCCCCCACGAAGCTGGAGCCCGAACACCAGATCGGTCGTACCAACGTCCCGCCACATGCACAATGAGAATGACTGGCGCCAATAATGGAAGCAGGGATAAGCCTGCTTGAAAAGGGGTAAATCCAAGGACTTCTTGCGCATAGACCGAACCAGCAATCACGAGCCCGGTCATAGCAAACTGCATGCTAGCAATCACCAGCGCGTCAGCAAGCAGTGCTCGGTCTGCAAATAAACGCAGACGCAACAAGGGGTGTGGGTGCCGAAGTTGCCGCAGCACAAACGCCACCAATACCACTGCGCCACCGCCGAGCAAACTCAATGTCAATGGGTCCGTCCAAGCCATCATCCCGTTGGTCCCAACGGTGCCAATTTGTTGCAGGCCGTACACGAATGATGGAAGGCCAACGATCAACAGCCCGCCACCAATCCAATCGATGGTCCGATCCACGCTTCGAGCATCGCGCGGGCGGGCAACTGCCGTCAGTACCACAGCAGCCACTGCGACGGGAACATTCAGCCAGAACACCCATGGCCATCCCATGTTCTCAACAATGAATCCACCAAGCGCTGGTCCAATCGCCATGAATACCAGCGGAATTCCGACATAGACCGCCATCGCTTTACCACGTTCACCTGGTGCAAATGCGCCAATGACAAGTGCCCCCGATGCTGGCTGCATCAAGCACGCTGCAACTCCTTGCAGTATTCGCCCAACAATCAGTTGTGTTCCGTCGTGTGCGGAAGCACAAACGATGCTTGCAAGGGCAAATCCAATGACTCCGGCTATAAACGCGGGAACCTTGCCAACCAGATCACCGATGCGGCCACCAAGCGCCATCAGTGAAGCCAAGGTGATCAAGTAACTGGTAATGATCCATGCCTGATCAACATCACTCATTGAAAGCGCTGAACCCATGCGTGGTAGCGCCACACCAACCACAGTCATGTCCACAAAGATCATCGCAAGACTGCCGGTCATTGCCAACAGCACCAACCACCTTCGTTGTTGTACGCCGTCGGCTACTAGGTGCCCGTGGTGTCCGTGAGGCAACTGTGGCGTGTGGCGAGGTGGTGTATTGCTGCGGTCCATCGCGTTGGTGCCCCTGGGGTCATTCGGTTCTGAAGAAACTTACGGGCATAGTCAGCGTGTGATGTCTGGTGCGGTGGGTCGAAGTGGTTCGGCACTGAATCGTCCGGATTGTGACAGGAATCGTTGTGGATTTCCAAACGTCACTTGCCGGACCAGGCTTTCCAAGTGGCCACGACGGCGCATTTCCATCTGTGCCTTGGGAACCGCAATTGGATCGCTATGACCCCAATCGCCAGCAGAATTCATCCAAATGCGCTCACTTCCATACGTTTCAATGATGTCAACCGCGCGTTGTGGCGTGCACTTGGTGTCTGGATAGAGCGTCATGCCACACCAGAAGCCTCTATCAAGCACGTGCTTTGCTGTGTGCTCTTCAACGTGGTCAATCAGCACCCGTCCGGGATCAAGTTTGGGAAAGCGACGAATTGCATCCAAAATCAGCAACGTGCCTTTCAGTTTGTCCTCCAGATGCGGTGTGTGCACCAGCACCAAGAGATTGTGGTCACTGGCAAGCTGCAAGTGTGCTTCCAATATCTCCATTTCATTACGGCTGTTCTTGTTGAGCCCAATCTCGCCAATCCCAAGAACATTTTCCTTCTTCAAGAAATCCGGAATGAGCGCTATCACCTCTCGGGCGAACACTGGGTCTTCAGCCTCCTTGGGATTAATGCAAAGCCAAGTGTGATGGCGAATGCCATACTGCGCTGCTCGCCGTGGTTCTGACTCCGTGAGTTGACGGAAATAGTCAAAGAAGCCCTGTGGACTTGAGCGGTCATATCCCGCCCAAAATGCCGGTTCAGTGATCGCAACACAACCAGCTCGTGCCATGTGCACGTAGTCGTCGGTGCTTCGACTCACCATGTGAACGTGTGGATCGATGTACATGGTCAGTGCGCCTTTCCGATTGGATCATGAGCGCCTGTTGCACCTTTGACGTGAGCGGCAGCAATAGGTGTAGTGCTTGGGTCGCTCAAGAGTTCCAACATGCGACGGGTGCGTTGTGGCTGGCCATCAAGCAACAGTGCGATCGCGCCGCGGTAGGCATTCATCCGAAAGTCATCCGTCCCTGGTCCAGCGCGATCAATGCGGTCAAGAAATGCCGCCACATCAAGAAGACGGGCGCGATGCTCCATGAAATAGGCGTCGACCACCTGTGCGCGCGTCATGGGACTATGGTTCAGATTGGGCGTTACTTCGCTCATGACTGAAGTCTAGGGGTACGGTGGCAGATCCATCGACCACCGATCAGGCGGCTTCAAGCATCCCGGGAAGTGAGCGAAATGGCCGCAGCAAGGGTGGGTGGATCGATCGTGTGAACATCCACCGGATCGGCAATACCCCGTAGCAAAGTGATGGTGAGCCGCCCACCAAGGTGCTCACGAAACTCAGCGAGACCTGCAACGATTCCATCAAGATCAGCCAGAAGCGGGTGAGTCACTGGTAGGTCAAGCGCGCGCAGAACAGCAAGCACCCGACGAGCTTCCTGGCTTGGCATCAGTCCAGCACACTCAGAATAGAGCGTGTCAATGGCAACACCGATTGCGACCGCCTGACCATGTGGCAACGCGCCGTTGGTCATCCCCTCCAGCCGGTGTGCCAACCAATGGCCAAAGTCCAATGGCCTGGCACTGTGTGTTTCAAACGGATCACCACCCGACATGATGTGCCGGTAGTGGAGTTCCGCGCTCCGAAGAATCACCGGTATGGCGACGTCCATGGATCGCAAGGTAATCGCCGCTGCATCTCGTTCAATGCGGTCGAACAATTCACGATCGCGCAACAGGGCAATCTTGACCGCCTCGCTAAACCCACCACACCACGACCACTTGGGTGTTGACTCCAGCAACGCTGTGTCGCACACCACTGCATGGGGCACCGCGAAATTTCCAATGAAATTCTTTTTGGTACCAAGATTAATACCGTTCTTTACAGCCATTCCCGCATCATCTTGCCCAAGAGTGGTAGTTGGTAGGCGCACTAGGCGTACGCCACGGTGAGCGATTGATGCACCAAACCCAACCGCATCAAGCACCGCGCCACCACCAATCGCCATCACGTAGCTCTGCCGATCAATACGGTGCTCATCAACCACTCGCACCACACGATCAACAACACTCATTGACTGCTTGGCTAGTTCGCCGCCTGGTACTGCTTCGACCAGTGTGAGTTCAGGAAACGAATGTTGGCGCGCTGTGGCTGCTTGGGAAACACCTGCTGCGTATGTCATGTACGCGCGAATATCGTCCGGCATTGATGGGTGTGCTGCCAGGACGTTGCTGTCAATGAATGCCACAACCCGCCGAGTTGCGGTGTCTGTGGTGGTGGCCTGTGTTGCCAAATCAAACACAGAGCGCAGCGTTGGGTTTGTCACCGAGAAGACGCCGCGCGTGAATGTCACTCGGTGCCGAAACGGCACAGAAAGTGGTGTATCAAGCGTGATGGTGCGACTGCTCTCTGGCATGGTGGTCGAGGATGGTAGGCAAAGACACCGCTGACCCGCATGGAGGAATTTGTTGCGTTGTGGTGTGGTTCATGGTGGTTCATGGTGGTTCATGGTGGTTCATGGCGCAGCGCGAACCACGTGCTTTGACGCATCGCCAAGTGTCGCCATGAGCGACACCACTGCGCCACCACGAATAACCTCGATTGGCACTGCAACACCTGGCGCGCACAAGCGCACAGCCCGCATCACGCGCTGGGGATTGGCGGTCTCTTCGCCGTTCACTT
>CAMDUB010000026.1 GCA_945878575.1 Phycisphaera mikurensis NBRC 102666
CAGCGCGTCAGTCACCACTGGATGCGCCCGACCGAGCGCCAGCGCCCCGTATCCCGCTAAGCAATCAAGCACACGATGCCCCTGAGCGTCCCAGAGGTACTGACCCTCGCCGCGAACATAGCTCCGATCAAAGCCGATCAATTCCACCAACTTGGCGAATGCTGGATTCATATGCGCAAAGTGCGAATCCCGCGCCCCGGTTCGAGCGTTGGTAAGCAGTGCTGCAACATCAATCCGTTCCGCCATTGCGCTGCAGACTAGCCTACGAAGCGCATGTCATCCGTTGTGGGAATCGTTCCCCTCTACAACCACGCACTCACGGTTCCAGAGGTGCTCTCCGGCCTGCACGCACACGGCCTGTATGCCGTGGTAGTTGATGACGGCAGTACCGACGGCGGCGCAGACATCGCCGAACAATGGCTGATTGCGAACGGCGCCAGCGGACAAGTGATCCGACTTCCGCACAATCAGGGAAAGGCAGCCGCGCTGCTCGCCGGATTTGCAGCCGCTGCCGATCACGGCGCATCACACGCACTGACCATCGACGCCGATGGCCAACACGACAGCGCGCGAATTGCAGCGTTTCTCAATGCGCTTCCCACGGAGTGCCCCGAACAAACGTTGGTCCTGGGTGATCGTCGCGCCCTGCCCCGCACCTATCCGACCGCGCGCCTGCTCGGTCGCTTTCTGAGCGGACTAGCGGTACGCACTGCATGCGGGGCCATCGTTGGCGATGCTGCGTGCGGCATGCGAATCTATCCGCTCGCCATGACGCGCACATTGCGTTGCATCAGCGGCCGCTACGCATGGGAAGAAGAAGCGATCATCCGGCTCGTATGGGCGGGCGCACGTGTTCAGCAAGTAGAGATCCCGGTCATCTATCGCGATGCCGCCGTTGCGCCAAGTCATTATCAATTTGGACGTGATTGGACCGAAGGAGCGCTGGTGCTGGTGTTCAGCATCATCGTGCGCGCGTTCACTACCGGACGACGTTGGGCCCGCAATGGATCCACACGCATCGATCTGCTGTGGCCGCTCGGCCATCGAACCAGTATGGCGCGATGCATGATGAACATATTGGCGGCATTCACCTTTGCCATCACCGGTTTCACAGTCGCTGCGCTCACCTGGTTTGGCACGCCGATGCCCGTAACCGCATCCATGGCTGCCATCATCATGTGGACAGCTTGGCGAACCAACGCGCCGATCTTGCTCTTCGCCATCGGATTGACTGCCGGAATCATGGCGCCGGTCGCAACGTTGTTTGCAGCACCAGTCATTGGCGCAACGTGGAGTTTCATCGCGGTCCGCCGACGGCGCAGCGCGGGTAACTAACTACCCCGCAATGCTTCAATTTCCCGGCGCATCCGTACCAAGAAATCACCATTCGACTCATCAGCGCCGATCCGCACCGGCGTACCCGCGTTGACATGCACTGGTCCGGGATTGATGAACTTTCCGCCCACCGGCAGCAACCCATCACTCCCTTCAATCCAAATCGGCAGCACCCGCGCATGAGTGACACGTGCAATGTGCGCCACGCCCATACGAAAGCGCCCGAGCGCTGCGCCCCGCGCCCGCGTTCCTTCCGGAAACAGGATCACATTCCAACCTGCCTGCAGCAGTCCGGAGATTCGTTCCACACCATCGCCCATGTCATCGCCACGACCAATCAGGCACACGCGGTACGTTCGCACCACGTACGCACACAACGCCGTGCGCAACCACCGCTTGACTCCGCGATCGGTGGCAGCAGGCGAAAAGTAGTCGCGCGCACCCACGGTGGCCGTTCGTGCACGAATCGTCGCCGGCAGCGCATGGCGAATCGCCGCTGTATCAAGCAAGCTCCGATGGTTGGCAGAGAGAATCATCGGTCCCTCCGCAAACTTGGCGCTATCAAAGCCCGCAGACGTGAACCGGACGCGACAGACGTGCTCAACAACATCACTACTGCGGTCACCGATCCATGCAAACGCGCTGGCGGTCGGCCCGGTCAATGCGCGCACCGACTCTGGCATATCTGCTGATTGTGGGATGCCCAAGTCTGCCATGGTCAGCGTGCCTTTCCGATCAAGTGAATCTCCAGGCGATTGTCACCCGCCACAGGCACCATGGCACAGGCACTCCATGACGGCGGCAACAACGGCGCAGGTTTGCCACTGAATCCCCACGGTTCACTGGGAATTCCGAACGCGCCTCGGTTCAGTTCTTCATTGGAGTCAAGGTCCTGAAAGACCGACACCACCACCGCCTGTCCCGAGCGCGCATGCAATTGAAACTCTGCGCGTTCGGCAGTTGCCGGAACGCTGAAACCCTCGGTGATTCCACCACGCGTCAAGAAGGTGGCACGATCGCCGTAAAGCGCACAGCGCACAGCGCCTCGGCCGGAAGTGATGCCCAGCACCGTGACATGAAGCGTTGCTGGCGCATCATCAGACCGAACAGGTTCGGTGGACTGACATCCAGCTTGCAGCACCGCCACCATCATCGCTACTGTCGCGGGCGCGGTCATGACCACGCGACCACCGCGACGCAGCGCGCCACTCACGCTGCGCTCTTCTCGCCGACATCTTTCGCAAGTCCCAACTGCACCAAACGCTCAATGGGTCGATGCGGCTTCTTGGATTCCTCAACCAGGCGCTTGGCAGCGGCCTCATTGGGATAGAGCGGCGCAACCAGCGCCTTCACATTTGCCCAAATGCCGGTGACACCTGAGAATGTGTAGTCAACCGCGGTTGGCTCATAGCCACAGTGCACCATGCAATTCTGGCACTTGGGGTTGCCGCTCTTCACGCCGTAGCGTTCCCAAGCGGTGTCTTCCATGAGCTCCTTGAAGGTGTCGTAGTAACCCTCTTGCAGCAAGTAGCACGGCTTCTGCCATCCGAAGATGTTGAAGGCGGGACTGCCCCACGGCGTGCACTCAAAGTCGCGCTTGCCCATGAGGAACTCAAGAAAGAGCGGGCTCATGTTGAACTTCCAGCTCTTCTTGCGGTTGGAGAGAATCATCTCAAAGAGTTCGTTGGTCTTGCGGCGACCAAGAAAACTCTCTTGATCGGGGGCCTTGTCATAGGCATATCCAGGGCTGACCATCATGCCTTCAACACCAAGTTCCATCATCTCGTCAAAGAATCCGCGCACTGAAGCGGGATCGGCGGCTTGAAAGAGCGTGGTGTTGGTAGTGACGCGGAAACCCATCTTCACTGCCAAACGAATTCCTTCGAGCGCCTTCTGGAATGTTCCCTCGCGACACACCGCAAAGTCATGGTGCTCTTCTTGGCCGTCCATGTGAACGCTGAAACTCAGGTACTTGCTTGGCTTGAACAGCCCGGCTTCCAACTTCTCCTTCAAGAGAAGCGCGTTGGTGCACAGGTAGATGTATTTCTTGCGTGCCACCAAGGCTTCAACAAGTTCCTTGATCTCCGGATGCAAGAGCGGCTCGCCGCCGGGAATGCTCACCATCGGCGCGCCGCACTCGTCCACTGCGCGCATGCATTCTGCAACGCTGAGGTTCTTCTTCAAGATGTGCGGCGGGTATTGAATCTTGCCGCAGCCAGCGCATGACAGGTTGCAACGAAACAACGGCTCAAGCATGAGCACTAAGGGGTAACGCTTGATTCCGCGGATTCGTTGTCCGAGAACGTACGAAGCGACGGTCCACATCTGGGAAATCGGGACAGCCATGGTGGTTCCGGGGTTCCTGGGGGGGGCAAAGGAAATCTTCACAAACGCTCCGACTCGGGCGATCCGGGTCGGGGGAGGGATCGTAGCACCTTCATGACGATCATCGCCGTACAAGCGATTGCCCTTGAGGAACTGCTGGCCGCGCACGGAAGCGCCGTCAACTCCCTACCCTTTGATTCCCTGCTTGACTGCTTCGGTGACCTTGCCAAGACCGTGTCCCGCCGGGCCCGCCAATTTACGGATCGAACCGAGGCAAAGACCCATTCCTGCCGTACTATGCCGCGCCGCGCGTCCGCCGGAAGCGCCCCTTCCCCGATGGCGTCCGCTGAAATCACCGACGAATCCCTCCTGACTGCCTACATCGACGGCGACCGCCAAGCGTTCGCCGCCCTGTTGGAGCGCTATCGGACGGAATTGCACGGATTCCTGGCACGCTTCCTGGGATCAAGCGCGGCCGCCGACGACGTGTTCCAGGAGACCTTCCTGCAGGTTCACCTGGCAGCCAGCACCTTCGACAGCACGCGTCATTTCAAGCCATGGCTGTTCACGATCGCTGCCAACAAGGCGCGCGACTGGCATCGCCGGCAGAAGCGCCGTCGCGCTGTCAGCCTTGATGCCCCACTCGGTGGCGATCCCGACGGAACCCGGATGGTGGACATCATGGAGTCGAAGGCCGAAGTGCCTGACAACTTGCTTGAGTCCGCCGAGACGCGCGAGCGCGTCAAAGACGTGGTGGATTCAATGCCTGCCCTGTACCGCGAGGTACTCCAGCTCAATTACTTCCAGAAGATGAGCTACCAACAGATCGCCGAAGTTCTTGGCGTTCCGCTGGGCACAGTGAAGAGTCGATTACACGCTGCCGTTGCCACTTTCGCAGAGTCATGGAAGACTGCTGATGCGCGTTCATTACGCACATTAAGCGCGAACAAGGAATTTAAAGGATGAGTACCCCTCCCGAACCATCGCCTGGAGGAAACTCCGGGCCGCAACTGTCCGAAGCAGACATGCGCGTTCTCGACTTCCTAGCCGAGCACGGCTTTGACGCATCAAAGGTGCAGTTGCTCGCTGCTGAGGATCAGCCTCGTGCGATGGCCTTGGTACGGCAGATGCAAGTCCTTGATGCGTATCCAGCTGATGATTCCGACAGCTCCTTGGTGGATGCCACACTCGCGCGCATTGACCGGTGGGAAGCGGCCAGCGAAGCCTCCATGCGCATGCCGTCCGGGCGTCTGCGTAACTTCCGACTGGCGGACTTTATTAGCGTGGCGGCACTGATCTTGGTGGGCGTTGGCGTGCTGTTACCGATCGCTGCGCGCGTTCGTGAGCAGAGCCTTTCGACCGTCTGCGCAAACAACATGCGTTCGCTGCATGGCGGCCTCGATAGTTACGCACGTGACCACGAAGGTTTGTTGCCGGCCGCTGCCTCGTTTGCCAATGTCGGCTCGCTCTTCTCGGCCCAGCCGCCATCACAGCCGAGCACGCTGTCATCGTCTGGGCTGCAGAACGACGGCAACACGCCGATGTATTTACAGAACACCCCCACCACTCCCACGCAAATGGTGTTCCAAGTTCCGGGTGGCATCGTGGTCATCCGACAAGGTTCGCGTGATTGGTCAGGCTCCAACCACGGAGCAAACCTGACACACCTGGTGGCACTCGGCTACAACGACATTCATTCATTGCAGTGCCCGGCCTGCGCCGCGGGCAAGCCGTGCTTTGCATACCGAGTCCCGGCTCGTGGACAGCGCTTTGTGCTTGACACCCCGGGACGAACGGTGGTGGTTGCCGATTCCAACCCAATGATCGAAGCGCGCCGCATGGGATTCAACTCCGAATCCCGCGTGGTGAACTCAAGCAACCACCGTGGATCCGGGCAAAATCTGCTGTTTAGCGATGGTGCCATCGAATGGAAGACCTCGCCAATTCTCACTACTTCGCCCGCCAATTCCATGGACAACATCTGGCTTCCGCGCGACGAACGGGGTCGCGAATTACTTGAACTTCGGTCATGGCCGAGCGTTGCCGCTGACAACTTTGTGTCTCAGTGACCAAATAACGAGAATTCCATGCTGCAAGCCATTGTGGGCAAGCGAGGATTCCGCTATCTTTGCCGATCCCCCGCCGCGCCTTCAGCCGGCACTCACTGAGGAACGATCACCATGCCGAAGCAAAAGTCCCATCGAGGTCTGCTCAAGCGCATCAAGCTCACCAAAACGGGCAAGGTGCGATTCAAGGCCCCAAATAGCCGCCATTTGAAGAGCAACAAGACCGGCACCGAGCTGCGGTCTTACCGCAAGTCGCGCTATGCGCGCAGCGGCGACCTGCGCTTCCTTAAGAAGCTTCTCGGTCGCGGTCTCCGCTCCGAAGAGCGTTCGGTTGCAGACGAGAAGATCCGCGAAGCCGCAGTGGCCGACGTATCTGCTCCAGCTGCTAGGTAACTGTTTGTTCGTTGCATCAGCGCATTGCGCGTTGATGCTTACATCCGCATCGTCCGTCGGGACCAAAGCGCCGATCGAATCGGCCTCCGCCGGACACGACACTGAGGACACCCCATGCCACGTGCACGCAAGGGCGCAGCCCGAACCCAGGCTCGCCGCAAACTCCTCCGCGAAGCCCGCGGTTACTACGGAACCAAGAGCCGCCTTAAGCAGCAAGCCAAGGTCGCCATCATGCGCGCCCTGCGCAACATGTGGCGTCACCGCCGCCTGCGCCGCCGCAACTATCGCCAACTCTGGATCACGCGCATCACTGCAGCGTGCCGGATGCGCGGCTTCAAGTACAGCCTGCTGATCAACGGCCTGTCCCGCGCGGGCTGCCTGTTGAATCGCAAGATGCTCAGCGAAATCGCCATCCACGATCCAGCCACGTTTGACACGCTGGTCACCACGGCGCGCACGCACTGCTCAGTGCAGCATCACGCTAAGACGGCGAAGGCTGCGTAATTGTGAAGCGTGAATTCATGGCCTGCTCAGTACGAGCGAGCCAGAGCACGCGGAACGAAGCCTGAGATCGATTGCAAGTACCAATGACAACGCCCCGCATCACGCGGGGCGTTGTCCCTTTTCCCATCACTCCGCCCCTGCCACCGGCGCGCGCACTTCCGCGGCGGGTGGCTGTGTTCCTATGCGCTGATACGCGCGGCAGCAATGCTGGAGATGGCCGCGGCCCGTTGATGCGCCATGGACGGCGCACCCGGTAGCGAGCCAAGCACTCCGCGCAACGAAGCGGCTTGCGCGTTCTCCTCGCGAATCGATTCGTAGATTTCTTTGCGATGCACCGCAACGCGTGCCGGTGCATTCACACCCAGGCGAACCTTGTCGCCACGAATGTCAACAATGACGATCTCAACATCGTCACCGATCATGATGGCTTCGTCGCAGTGTCTAGAGAGAACGAGCATGGGGGCCTTCCGTGGCTAGCAATTGGGACCGACGATCCGTCGGCAGTCCGTAGTCTGTGTGCGCTTCAGGCGCTTTGCGCAACCGCGGTGCCGGGCAGACGCACCAACTCATGGCGCGTGCTCCAGGTGCGGTCGCTCAGTACCAACTGAATACCGGTACGCGATGCCGCGTTGACGACAATCGGCCCCTGGAGATTGGCAGTGATGGCGCCGTCGCGGCGGTTCACGATGGCAAAGATGGTGGCATCCTCGGCGCGTTCCAGGCCCAGTTCAGTCAACTCACCGGCGCGAATCGGCACGGTGTAACCAGTGGCCCACGCGGTCGGATCGGTCACAACAAAGGCGAGTTCCGGATCCTCAATCGACTGGAGCCAGTAGAAGACGCCGCGGTCATCGGGCTGCAAGAGCGCGAACGTTCGGAACCGGGCAAACCCCAGCAGGCCGTGCGGGAACACCAGCAGGCGGGTGGGATCAATCTCAACTTCTCCAAAGCGTGTCGTTCGGACCTTCATGTGGAACTCCGTTCCTGGGTGATGCGGGGCATTCCGCGGGCGAACTCCTGTCCGCCGTCGTGCTGCAGAGATATCGGTCATGCGGTTGCCGAACCATGAACGATCTGCGAAAATGTCCGCATGACCGTGACCACCCCGCTGCCGAACGCCCCCATCGACCGCCGTGCGCAGTTCGCTGCGATGGCCGTGGTGGGTGTGATTCTTGGGGGCGCGCTGCTTGCCGGGAGTGCGTTTTCCATCAAGGTGTGGTTCCCTGGCGCGGCATGCGTTTCAGTCTTATGGATTACCGCGGCAGCGGGCTACGGCCGAGTGCTGCGTCGCGTGTTGTTCCCAAAGATGGAGGCCAGTGACCCGCGTCGAACCCCGCTGGCGATCGGGCTTGGAGTGGCATTCGCGTTGGCAGTGGTCAACCTGCTTGCAACGCTTGGATTCATGCCGATGCATGCGTGGTGGCGGTTTGTCTGGTGGATCGGCATGGGGATCGGCTGGATTCTGGCCGGCTTGTCATGGCGGTTTGTTGGCAGCCTGTTCCGCGTGCGCTCTGTCGCGGCAGACCCCCTGCTCTGGTGCGCACTGCCAGCGATCGCTGCCTTGGCGTTGGCCACCGCGTTGCCGCCCGGACTGGCGTGGAGCACGGAGTTTGGTGGTTACGACGCGCTTGCCTACCACCTGGAGTTACCAAAGGAGTGGTTGACCACCGGCGCACTGGAGCCGCTTCGGCACAACGTCTATTCCGCTTTCCCAAGTTTCATGGAAGGCGCGTACCTGCAACTCTTCTCACTCTCTCCCGCCTCCGTCCCCGCGCACCACACGGCAATGGCACCGCAAGCGCTGCACGCGGTGCTAGCGGTATGCGCCGCGTGGATGGTGGCAGCCATTGCCGAGGTGCTTGCCGGAGGCGATCGGCGCCAGCGTGCATGGGCACGCGCGATCGGATGTTGCGGATTCCTTGGAATTCCGTGGGTGATCGTCACGGGCAGCTTGGCCTACAACGAAATGGCCGTCCTCCTGATGCTGGCTGCTGCCATGCTGGCGTGGACCGCACGCGAGCAAGCCGGAGTGTGGCGTATCGGGATCGCTTTGGGCCTGCTCATGGGCGCAGCGGTGGGTGCGAAGTTGGTTGCTGCAGGCATGGCGGTGCTGCCGTTTGCGTGCTGGGCAGTGGTGACCGCACATACAACCAACCCCACCAATACCACACGCCACGTGCGAGCGTTGGCGGCGAGCGCCGTCGCGGCCTCGCTCACCGCACTACTGATCCTGGCGCCGTGGCTCATTAGGAATCATGCAGCCACCGGATCGTGGACATTCCCGTTTCAGGTGCCGCTCATTTCATCTGGCAATGGATGGTGGAGTGCGGAACAAATGACCCGCTTTGCTGCCGGGCACACGGCTGCTGCCGACATGGGAATCGGCGCGCGCCTCCGTGCGCTTGTCGATGCCGGATTCCTACAGGGTTTCGGCGCGGCCCCCGATGCTGATCCGTGGCTGCCACAGTGGAGCGTTGCGTTCTGGATCGGAAGCGCGGCGATCGTGGTGCTCATGATGGGTATGCGGCGTATGCGAAACATGCGAATCAAGGGCTTTGCGCTCGGCGCAATGCTGGTAGCGCAGTTGCTGTTCTGGATGTTTGCCACACATCTGAAGTCACGCTTCCTGCTCCCATGCGCGGTACCGCTGACGGTGGCAACCGCAGTAGCGGCGGCGCCAATGTTGGCACAACAGACGCGCGGAATCATTGTTGCACTCAGCGCATTGCTACTGACGGCGTGGTCACTGCAGCCGAGCCTGCTGATGCGGATCGACCCGCGCACCGCCAGCGCGGTGGAACTGTGCGCTTCTGGCCGGACCGTGGCAACGGATGTTGATGGCCAGGTCATCGTTCGGGAAATTGCCAATGAACTTGGCCCTGGCACCGCAGCGTTCGCGCAGGAATCGGCCACGCTTGGCGATGCCATGCCGCTTGCATGGATCGCCAACTGGCAATTGCCGCCCGGCGCCGTGCTTGGTAGCGAAGGCGATGCCGATGTGTTTTGGTGCCACACCGCGCCAATCACCGCAACGGTGTGGGACGGCGGTCCGTTGGCGCGTGTGTTGCGGGCGCATCCGGATGATCCGGCTGCCGCCGTGCGCGCCCTCAGTACTGAGGAACATCTCACCCACCTTGCCATCGGCGAATCCATGCTGGCACGATGGAAGACATCGGGCTGGATCGACCCCATCCTCACCCCCGACCGAGTGCGCGCAGTGGCGTCACTACTCAACCCCGTGGCGCACACCGTGTCTGGCGGCGTGGTCTACAAAGTGCCGCTCGCCCAGTGAGACACTCGTAGACTGCATGCATGAACAGCGCCATCATGGTGGTCCTTCTTCTTTCTGCGCAGCCAGCGCCCGCGCCCCCTGCTACACCCGTGCCGTCCGGTCCGCCCCCGGTCAAGAGCGTGGACGGCGCCGCGGGTATCGCCGCCATCTGGAAGGACAGCACCATCACCTGGGATCGCCTGCGCCCGGTGCTTGCAGAACTGGCGGGAAGTGCAGCACTGCAAGAAGTGCTCCTGGACGAACAACTCGCGCAACGAGCCCGCGCCCGCAGCATTGCACCGGATGCCGCAGCTCTGAAGCGCGAAGAGGAATTGCTGCTCGGGTATCTGGATAAAGATCGTGCCCGGGCCGATCGATTGTTGGAGGAATTGCGAGCACGCCAAGGATTGGGACCAGTGCGCTGGAACGGACTACTGTGGCGCAACGCGGTGCTGCGTGCGCTGGTGGCACCCGATGTTGAAGTGCAGGAAACGCAGATTGCGGCAGCCCATGATGCCGCCCACGGCCCGAGGCGTAAGCCGCGAGTGATTGCCGTCCCTGACCTGCGCGGCGCACAAAACGTGACCGATCGGCTGGCGAAAGGTGATCGATTTGAGGATATTGCGGCAGAAATCAGCACTGATGTCAGTGGCGCTCGCGGTGGCCTCATTTCACCCATCAGTAAGTTTGATCCCGGAATTCCCGCCGCGGTACGCGAAGCGCTCTGGTCCGTACCCACCGTGGGTGCAGTGTCAGCACCCGTACTGGTGGGCACCGGCTATGTCATCGTTCGATATGAAGGCGACGTTGCTGGCGACGGTGTTCCACTCAGCGCCGTCCATGAAGAAGCGGCGCGAGCAGTTCGTATTGCTCAAGAACGCGCGCGTATGGATCAACTGGCGCAGGAGTTAGTGCGCACGGCCAAGCCGACCATCTTTGATGACGCACTGTCGGACGGATGGAACCGCGTCAGGATGGAAGCCACGAGATCCGGGCCACCGCCACAGGAGTAAGTAGTGCAATCGGTATCGCCACCGCTACTGCCGCTGGTAATCCACTGATCGGCGCGGCCATGACCACGGCCGACACGATGATGGTGGGCACTGCAATGGTGGCCGCCGCTACGCACATCTGCAACATGTTGGCAGGACCGCGCTTCAGAAAGAACGGCACCGCAATAGCCAACACCAGCAAATTGACGAGCACTGAGCCAACGCGGCCAAACTGCATGCGGTCCGCTTGGGAACGCTCCAGCGCGCCCGCTTCTGCAAGTTTGCCGAGATCTGCACTCGAAAGCATCTGCGCAAAGAGGCGGTAGTGCCGAGCGGTGATGGCCTTTGGCGAGAGGTCCGTCTTCCACTCCGCCGCTGGCATTGGTGGCGGAGACTGCGTCACTCCGTCACGGACTGCCGGATCACGCAACACCGAAGTACCACCGGTCAGCACCCAGGTCGATCGCTCCTCGTCCCAGTTGGCAGACGGCGCGGTGGTGCGACGAACCAGCGAGCCACGCTCATCGCGTTCCAGACCAAGGAATCCGGTGATTCGGTGTGATTCTGGATCAAAACTCGATGCATAGAGCAAGTTGCCAGCGCTATCACGTGTCACCGTCACCGGAAATGATGCACGATCGCGTCTGCCAAGATCGGAGTGATCAAGCATCAACTGATCAGCAAAGCGTGGAAGAACCAATTCCTGATTCAGTACACCAACGACATTCAATGCTAGCGATGCTGCCAATACCGCCCATACGCAGCGCCGCAGCGGCACCCCGGCAGCCATGATTGCCACCAGTTCTCGCGTGCGATGCATCTGCGAGAAGGTGAAGCCCATGGCGCCCACGCAGAGCAGACCCACCATGAACTGGAAGAACTGAAAGGCGCGCGGGCCGTGAAACTGCGCAATCATCGCCACAAATGCAACTGCTCGGTACTTGTAGGTGCCATTCTCTACAACGTATGAGGCAGCACGCAAGTACTTCTCCATCTGCAGGATCACATCGATCGACGAAGCAAAGATGAATAGCAGCGTGAACAGGACAAAGAAGTTCCACAGGAAGCGGCCGATGATGGTTCGATCAAGGATGCGCATTGCGTACGTGCTCGCCGGTTCAGTTACGAACGATGCGCCTCCACGTCAAGAACAATACTGACAACAGCAAGAGGTTTCCGCCCCACATGACCGCGGATCCAACCAACACATTGCCGTCCGACATCAGTAGCTGACCGCCAGACACCATGAAGATGTTGGTGACGGCGGGAATGAATGCCAAGAGATACACCGTGAGCGGCATCGCGCGCTTCATTGCCACCGCTAACGCCGCACCAAGGAGCAGCACCAAGACAATGCTTGCCGATTGCGCTAAACGATTTGCTACATGCGAATCACATTCCCACACAACATCGTCGCGCATGAGCTGCAATTTCGCCACTTGCCGAGGAAGTTGCGCACGCATGGCTGGCAGCGGAGCAACGCCATCGGCGGTTGGAAAATCACGCGCGGCGCGCAGCACTTCCACACTGGAAACGGCTGACCAATCCTTTGGCGTGCAGCCGACTGGAAGCAAATCATCGATACGCGGCGCCCAGCGTCCAGGAAGTCCGGTGACCAGATCCTTGGTCTGCGTGGAGCCGGGAATGATCAGCGCGAATCGTGGTTCAAATCCAGACTCGCTGACGGCGCGGAGTGTGCCAGTCGACGCGTGGGCGCTGCGAATCTGCTTGCCCTTGGACGTTTCCAAGAGCAAGAAATCCTCGTGACCGGGGGCGGGGCGCAATTCGCCGCCTTTGACTGTCACCTGACTGATTCGAAAGGCGCGATCCGTTCCAGGCTCGGAAAGTTCAATCGTGCCACGAGCAACTGCCGGCTCAACGCAGCGCCACAGTTCCAGTTCACCCAATACCGCCACCAAGGGGCGCTTGGCAGTGTTCACAGTCTCGGAGCGATCGACATCACCGCGCAGCGCAACGATCTCCTGCACCGCCAGAAACTTGGGGCCCCGTTCAAATCCACTGTAGAGCGATGATGCTTCCGGCTCCGCGAGCGGCAATGTGACGATCGCACCTTCGGAGGGGCGAACCACTGTGGCGTTCATCAAGGAAATCTTGGCGACCATGCCGCGTGGGGTTTCATGGATGTCCACCGCGGCATCTTCAGCTGTGAATTCAGTAGCAATGGAACTGCCACCCGCTTGGTCAAGTTCGATAGCAGCCACACCCGTGAGCAGAAGTCTGCGCTTGATGCCCAATCCGGCCGGAGGTTCCACCTCACGTGCAGCATCCGCATAGATCATCATCTTGTCTGCAACCACCGCCTCACCGCGCCCAACTGCGGCGATTAGAACTTGCGTTGCATCCGCTGTTGCTAGTTCCTTCATCCGAGTCCAGAAGTGTGGAACAACAAACGCAACCAGAACCAACATCACCACGCACAGCGTGCCACCCAGAATGGCGACGGGCGCAAAGACCCTTCGATAACCCATACCACACGCCGACATGGCAACCACTTCGTTGTCGGTAGCAAATCGGTGCATGACTAACGTCGATGCAAAGCCCGCCGCAAACGGCATGGCAAATTGCAGCATCGGCACCATCGCCAAGGTCACATACTTAAAGATGGTGTTGGCGCCGATCGAATTGTCTGCCAGCGGCTTCGCTGCAGCACCAAAGGCGATGACCGTCACGATCACCGATGTAGTGACTGCAAACACGCGCAGCAATTCCCAGGCAACATGGCGCCACAGTGTCCACGGAATTCCGGTGAGGCGAATCTCGCCATCCGGCGCGTGCGTTGCTGTGGAGTCCAACTGTTGATCCATGGGCATGGTGGAGCGGTACCGCACTCAGCGGAGACCGTACTCCTTCAACTTGCGGTACAGCGTGCGCTCGCCGATGCCAAGCATCTGCGCAGTTTGCTCACGATTTCCAGCAGTCATTGCCAGCGTCTGACGGATGGCTTCCTTCTCAAGCTTGTCAAGGCCAACTCCAGCGAGCGAACCAACCGCACCCTGCCCCTCCGCGGAGTCGTCAGAGGCTCGCACTTCATCGGGAACATCGCGCAGCGAAAGTTCCGGGCCTTGCGAAGTGACCACCATGCGATGGATGGCATTGAACAATTCACGCACGTTGCCCGGCCAGTCGTAACCAATCAGCCGCATCATCACCGGCTGTGGAACCAGCGGGCGCGGACGACCAAGTTCCGCTGCGTACTTGCCGACGGCGTGATTCACCAGCAGCGGAATGTCCTCGCGCCGTTCGCGAAGCGGGGGAATGACAATCTCCGCACCGCGGATTCGATAGTAGAGATCCTCGCGGAAGCGCCCATCCTTTGACATCTGTGACAGGTCACGATTGGTGGCACTGACGAAACGAACATCGGTCTTGCGCTGCTCATTGGAACCAAGCCGCACCAGGTCACCGGTTTCAAGGACGCGCAGCAATTTGGGCTGCATAGTGAGCGGCATGTCACCGATCTCGTCCAGGAACAACGTGCCTTTGTCTGCAAATTCAAATACACCTTCGCGATCCTTGTCTGCGCCGGTGAATGCACCGCGTACGTGGCCAAAGAGCTGGTCTTCCAGCAAACTCTCTGACTGACCGGCCGCGTTGAATGTCACATAGCGACGGGCCGCGCGCCGACTGGCCTTATGAATGGCGGCAGCTACCAGTTCCTTGCCGGTGCCGCTCTCCCCGCGCACCAACACCGGGATGGAACTTGGGGCAACCTGGCGGATCAAAGCCACCACTTGGCGCATTGCCGGGCTATCGCCAATGATGCCTTCAAAGCCAAACGCTGCATCAAGTTCGCCCTTCAAACGGCTGTTTTGATGGCGCAACACCACGGTTTCCGCAGCGCGCTGCACCAGATTGCGGAACACCACCAGGTCAATGGGCTTCTCAATGAAGTCGTATGCCCCGCCCTGCAAGGCGCGCTTGGCGGTGGGAATGTCCCCGTGCGCGGTCACCATGATGGTCTCGGCATCGGGCTGCAGCCGCTTGGCCAATTCCAACACTTCCAGCCCGGCGGTTGGCGACTCCATCACCAGGTCGGTGACGATGACGTCAAAGGCCCCGTGGCGCAATTCATCTTCGGCCTCAGCCCGGCTGTGGCGAATAGTGCAGACATGGCCCGGTTTTTTAAGGGCGTCCGCCATGGTCTCGGCGTGCCCCCGATCGTCATCGACCAAGAGAACCTGCGCGTGGATGTCTGTATTGCCCGCCATGAGAGCCCGGATTGTAAGGGTGACCAACCCCGTCCCGGTGAACAAGTGTCCCGAAAGAACGCCTGTCATGCCAAAACAATGAGGATTTTCGACCCCCCGTGCCGATATCTTGGACGTGAACGACATTGACCTCGCCTACATCTCGACCGCAGGAGCTCGCACCACTCACCGGAGCACCGCCCGAGATGCCGTCGCGGATCCAAAGGATGAATCTGTGAGCACACTGTTTGAGAGCACCGGCCCGAGCCTGAAGGACCTGGAAGTCCCCGACTTCGCAGGTCGGCGCGTGTGGTTGGTTGGTATCGGTGGATGCGGAATGAGTGGGCTTGCACAGATGCTCAAGCGACGTGGCGCAGAAGTTTCCGGCAGTGATATGACGGCGAGTTCGGCAACCGAAGCACTGGAGTCCGAAGGCATCACCGTGCGCATCGGTCACGCTGCGGACCAACTGCCCGCTCCGTGCGACCTGGTGATTGCCAGTGCCGCCATCAAGAGCGAACACCCTGAAGTTGACGAAGCGCGTCGCCGCGGTATCGACGTGGTGAGTTACGCGGAGGCCATTGGTCTGGTGCAGAAGGGACGCACTGGCGTCAGCATCGCTGGAACGCACGGCAAGAGTTCCACAAGCTCAATGCTCTCGTACATTCTCATTGAGTGCGGACTTGATCCAAGTTTGATTGTCGGCGCAACCTGCGCGCAGATTGGTGGCGGCAGTCGAACTGGCTCGGACACCATTCCTGCCGGTACGCAACGCGGTCGACCAGGCATTCTTGTTGCGGAGGCATGCGAATTCAATCGCAGCTTCCACCATCATCATCCGGTGATTGGCCTCATCAACAATGTTGAAGAAGATCACCTGGAAATCTACGGAAATCTTGAGAACATCATCAAGGCGTTCCATGAATTCGCAGCACTGATTCCAGCAGCAAAGCACGGCGGAAAGCTGTTGATTGCCGCTGATGGTGCGCATCGACGCGACGTGGCCAGTGGCCTGTCATGCGCCGTGTCGACGTTCGGTTGGTCGCCCAGTGCTGACTACCACGTTCAATACGATCCGCGTACTGGCCTGAGCACCATCCTTGTTGACGGTCAAGCTGTCTGCAGTTGGGTAGGCCGCATGCCCGGCGACCACATGGCACTCAACGGTGCCGCTGCGGCCATCCTGGCGCACTGGCTCGGTGCAGAATGGAACGCCATCGGCACTGCGCTCGGAAACTTCCTTGGTCTTGATCGGCGCATGCAAAATTTGGGCGAACGCACCATGCGTCATGGCGGCGTGGTCACGGTGTTCGATGACTACGGCCACCACCCCACCGAGTGCGAAACCACGCTCAAGGCGTTGCGGACGCGCTTCGAACCCAAGCGCCTCATCTGCGTCTTCCAGCCGCATCAACACAGTCGCACGCGATTCCTTCTTGAGCACTTCGCAAAGAGCTTCTCGAACGCCGACATGGTGATCGTGCCGGACATCTACTTTGTGCGCGATAGTGAAGAGGAGCGCACCAAGGTGAGCGCCTCCGACCTGGTGGATCGCTTACGCGCACGCGGCATCGCAGCCATGCACCTCTATCCGTTTGACGCGATTGTTGAACAATTGGAAATGATGGCCGCCGACGGTGACCTGATTGTGGTCATGGGTGCCGGACCGGTTTGGAAGATCGGCCACGCCTTTCTTGGCCGCGCCAGCGGGCACGCGTAATGACCATGGCCACGCATCCACTGGGAAGTACCACGCTCTTTGCTGACTTGGATGTCAAGGTCGAGCTTGATGCGCCGCTCGCGCAACACACCTGGTACGGCATCGGCGGTTCCGCCGATGCCCTGGTTCAACCGCAAACGCCGGAAGCACTTGCCACCCTGCTGCGACGCTGCTCGCGCAATGCGGTGCGAGTGCGCATTCTTGGCGAGGGCGCCAATCTCTTGGTTGCTGACGAAGGCGTCGAAGGAGTGGTGGTGCGCTTGGATGCCCCCTGTTTCAAGGGGCTGCAACTCAACGCCAATGGACCAGTCACTGCCGCACGCGTCGGTGGAGGCCGCGACCTTGGCAAGACCATCCGTGAAACAGTCGCCGCGGGTTTGGCGGGACTGGAGCCATTGATCGGTATTCCGGCAACCATCGGCGGCGCGGTGCGCATGAATGCCGGCGGAAAGTACGGCGCCATTGGCGACACCCTGCAATCGGTTGGCCTTGTCGATTGGAACGGTGAAGAGCACGTCTATGACCGCGCCGCCATCCGATGCGAATACCGGCACACTGACCTGCCACCGGGGATCGTGACGTGGGCGGTCCTGGCATTACAGGCTGCCGACCCAGTGGCCCTGCGCGCGCGCTCCAAGGAAATCAGCGAATACAAAGCCAGCGTGCAGCCGCTTGCGGCACACAGCGCGGGCTGCATGTACAAGAATCCGATCCATCCCGCCACTGGTGTTCGCATCAGTGCCGGCAAGGTCATTGATGATGCTGGTCTCAAGGGAACCCGTGTGGGCGGTGCGTTAGTCAGCGGACAACACGGGAACTTCATCGTGGTTGAACCGGGCGCTCGCGCCGCGGATGTCATGGAATTGGCAGCGCTGGTGGCTGCCGAAACGTTTGCGCGCACGGGCGTCCGGCTCGAGCGCGAGGTAGTCTTCTGGCGCCGCGGCGAGGCGTGAGCCCGCTCGGTTTCCGCTGCGCCACCGGACGGCGCGTCATGCATCGCAAGGAGGCGAGCACATGTCTGCAAGCAACACCAATTCCCACGCCAGCACGTCGAACACCGGCGCGGGCGTTCTGCCGCGCAGCATCCTGGTACTCAAGGGCGGGCCCGATGCGGAGCGCGAAGTCAGCTTGAAATCCGGGGGTATGGTGGCAGCCGCGCTGCGCCGCGCTGGCATGGATGTGAATGAAGTCACCATCGATCGACCCAGCCTTGAAGAACTGCGCGGCATGCGCGGCGAGGTGGTATTCCCGGTGTTGCACGGATCATGGGGCGAAGGCGGCCCGCTGCAGGAACTCCTTGAAGCTGACGGTCGGCCCTACGTTGGATGCGGCCCCAAGGCAGCGCGCCTCGCCATGGACAAGATCACTTCCAAGGCACTGGTTTCCGAATTTGGCGTACCGACGCCGCGCTCACAAGAGTTGCGTAACAATGTTGAATTCTCCTTGGACTTCCCGGTGGTCCTCAAGCCCGCTGACGATGGCTCAAGCGTGGACCTGCGCATCTGTCACAGCATGCAGGAAGTCATGCGTGCCCGCCTTGAGATTGGGCCGCGCCGCGAACGCATTCTTGCCGAGGAATTCATCATCGGCCGCGAACTGACCGTCGGCTTGATTGACGGCGAGTGCCTGCCGATCATTGAGATTCGTCCTCGCGACGGCACCTACGACTACGAGGCCAAGTACAACCGTGACGACACGCAGTACATTCTCGACCCGGAGCTTCCGGTGGGCGTGACTGAGGCGGTTCGTGCCTTTAGTCGCGCGGCATGGCATGCAGTTGGTTGCCGCGACGTGGCGCGGGTGGACTTCATGCTGGATGAGCGCGGCCCGTGGTTCCTGGAAATCAACACGATGCCTGGGTTTACAGACCATTCGTTGGTACCCAAGGCGGCGCATCATGCCGGAATTTCCATGGAAGAGCTCGTCACCGGACTGGTCCGTCGCGCCCTGGCACGCGCCTGCGCTCGCCGCGTGGCTGCCTGATCTTTCCGCTGCATACTGCCCTTCCGTTCCGCTGCGCACTGGCAAGGCGGGGCCTGTGAACTGCCCGTGACTTGGCTGATGAAGCGCCCATGAATTGGTCGATGAAACCGTTCGCATGGCGAAGTCATCGAAGTCCGCGTCCGACGCACCACGCACATCCCCAACGCAGCTGCCGACGTGGCTTCCCACAGCAGCCTGGAGCGTTTGCTTGGGCGGGGTTGCCATTGCGTTGGCAGTGACCGTACCGCGGCTCCTCAACTCCACCGCCAACGCCACCCTGCCCGCGCCCATCCGCGTGGTACTCAGTGGTCAGCCGACATGGCTGCCGAAAGATGAACGCGCGGCGATCGAACGCGGAATCATCAAGTCTCTGGCATCGTCACCGTTTGATCGGGATGGTCTGATTGCCGCACAAGATGTTGCGACTCGCTGCGGCTGGTATTCCGATGTGCAGCAAGTGCATCGCGCCAACGTGGACGAAGTGATTGTTGAAGGAAGCTGGGCCATTCCCTGTGCATTGGTGTGCGACGCTGACGGCGAACACTTGGTTGATACCCGCGGACGACTGCTGCCCCGCACCTATCCAACTGGTCGCGGACCGAAACTGCTGCGCATTAACGGCGTCACCATGCCGCGCCCCACCACGATCGGCGCCCAGTGGACTGGCGATGAAATTGCCACTGCACTCACCATGGCCACGCTCTTCTCCGAGCGCAAGTGGCGATCGCAGATTGCGGCTGTCGACGTGAGTTCGTGGACCACGGACGGCACCGTAACAGTGCTCAGTAACAAGAACTGCAAGATCATTTGGGGACGCGCACCGGGCAAGGAAACCGCTTCGGAAGTCCCTGCAACGCAGAAACTCGCTGTGTTAGAGTTGGCATTCGCTAAAAGTGGGCGGGTTGACACCGGAGCCGCTGAGCTTGATTTGCGTGGCGACCTCACCTGCGCGCGCTGATACACCAACTCACTTTCACAGCGCCCACGCTCCGCGGCGATAGCATGGCAATTATGCCGCTCCCTCGCGGGCTTGTCATGTGCAGTTTCATCTGGATCATTGCCTGCTTCGCAGCAACGATCGGATTGAGCGCGCCCATTCAACCGACGAGCGGCGTCTACACCCCCTCCGTTCGTGCCATGCTTGCGTTGCTTGCGGTGGGTGCATGCCTGCTGTGGCCAGTGGCACGCATTACCTACGCTCGCGGCGCGTGGACTCCTGCGCGCGTCGCACTGGACATGATCACCATCATGGTTGCGTTCCATGCCATCTTCTGGCCGTTGCACTTGGTCACCTACTGGACGGCGGCACAAATGATGGCCATCGACCTCTTGCTGTGCGGATGGGTTGCTGCTACCGGCGCATGGATTGCACTTGCAATCCGGACGGGTACGCGGCGTGTGGTGTGGTGCACGACATGGATGGCTGTGATTGTCGCCGGCGTGGTATTGGACGCGCTGGGGTTGCAGGCACCATTTCCTGAACTGGCTGGCCCATATGCCGCGCTTCTGCGTCTCACGCCGGAACGTACTGATTCCACGGCACTTCCGGTGTGGTCCGTGGCCATTTGGCCATGGATTCTGGCGTCCGCAGCCTGGGCGGGAGTGCTCATTGGGGCAAAACGGTTGCCCCGAGCGCCAAGCCCGGCTAACCTCTAAGAGCCTCGCGGCGGGTCCCCCCGCCGCATGCCGTTTTTAGAATCTGCGCACCAGCGAGGACAGTCCTCGCCTCCGCACGTAGTCCGCAGTAGTCATTCACGGAGCGACAGCGACCATGGAGATCATCTCCCCATCCGATCACGCCAAGATGGAGCAGCAACTCAAAGAGTTGTTTGCCCAGCGCCCGATCATTTCCAGTCGTATCGCGGACGCGCGCGCCAACGGAGACCTCAAGGAAAACGCCGACTACCACGCTGCCCGCGAGGAGCAAGGTCTGATCGAGGCGAAGATTCGTGAACTCGAGGGGCGCCTGCGTACCGCGCAAGTGGCTGGCGATTCCGCGGTTCCAAAGAACATGGTGTTCCTGGGCGCCACCGTGCTGCTCCGCGACACGACCACCAACAAAAAACAGAAGTTCAAGCTGGTTGGAAATCCAACTGACGACGACGGCGACTACATCGAGGTCACCTCTTCGAGTCCGCTCGGAGTGGCGTTGATGAAGTCACACGTTGGTGAAACGGTCCGCGCTGATCTGCCCAAGGGCGAGAAGCGATTCGAGATCCTTGAGATCTGCGATTGACCTCTGCGCGACCCCGGGACTGACGGATGGATCATCTCATCAATCAACTCCTGCGCGAGACTCTCGGGCTTCCGCTTGTCGCTAGCGTGTTCGGATGGGTGGTGGCGCTTGCGTTTGTATTGAACGTCGGGCTGAGCGTGCGCATCATCTGGGTCAAGGGTTCCCGGCCCAACGCGGCACTTGCCTGGATCGCCACGCTCTTTGCGCTGCCAATTGTGGGATTGATCCTCTATCTGGTGATCGGTGAAAATAGAATCGGCATTGTTCGCCGTCGTCGCCATGCACGCATTGTTGAAGAAGTCGCAAACCTCAGCGCCGCATGGTCCGACCCGCGCGTGCTGGCGTCCAACATGAGTACCGCCGATACGCAGATGGCACATCTTGGCGAAACATCGGGTGCGCCCGCAGTACTCAATGGGAATCTCCTACAGTTAAGCGGCGACCCTGACGAACAGCTGCGGTGGATGACCCAAGACATCGATGCCGCACAACAGAGCGTCGATGCCCTGTTCTATATCTTTGAGCAAGACGCCACCGGAACTGCCGTTGCCAATGCGCTCGGTCGTGCGGCGCAACGCGGGGTCACCGTACGCCTTCTGTTGGACGACATTGGTTCGCGCGCCTTCTTGCGCAGTCGTATGCGCAAGGAACTGGCTCAACAAGGAGTGCACGTCATCGCCGCACTTCCGGCTTCGATCCTGCGCATGCCGTTCAAACGTGTGGATATTCGCAACCACCGCAAACTGATCGTGGTGGATGGAAAGATCGCCCAAACTGGCAGCCGCAACGTGGCCGACCCCGACTTCAAAGGCGACGAATCCGGCAAAGTGGGCGCCTATATCGATTCGTGGATCCGCATTCGCGGGCCAGTCGCGCGCGACTTGCACATTCTGTTCTTAGAGGACTGGGGTCTTGATGCCGGACTGCACGGCTCACGACAATTGCCGGATGAGCCGCCAATGAACGTTGGCGGTGTTCCAGTGCAGGCGATTCCGTCTGGCCCGAACTTTGAGAACAATATGGTGGCCGAACTCATCCAAGCCGCTATTCAGCTGTCACGCCGCGAGATCGTTTTAACAACTCCGTACTTTCTCCCGGACAGCGCCACCCTTGCCGCACTTGAAGTTGCCGCGCGACGCGGGCTACGCGTCACACTGATTGTTCCCCGCGCCAACGACAGCAAACTGGTCGCGTTGGCGAGCCGTGCCAATTACGGTCGATTGCTCGACGCTGGCGTGGAACTATGGGAACACCGGCACGGCTTCCTGCATTCCAAGACCATCTCCGTAGATGATGAGTTGGCCATCGTGACGACCGCCAACCTTGATCGACGCAGTTATGAAATCAACTTCGAGACCAGCATTATCGTGTACGACAATGTGTTCGCTACGCAACTGCGCCGATTGCAACAGTCGTACATCGCTTCCAGTGATCGACTTGATGTGCATGCGTGGAACAAGCGCGGGGTTCTGCCGAGATTTGCTGAGAATCTGGCAAACTTGATGTCGCCACTGCTGTGACCATGTCCGAACATCCAGCACCGCGCTTGGTCATGGACGTAGACATGACTGAAAGTCACGGATGCACAAACTCAACCGTACTTCCCGGAGCGACCGGGTACTTCACTTCCGCATAGGGGGCGAATCCCGTCGAGCCTTTGGCGATCGGCCAACGCACCTCCAGTTGCAAGTCTTTCCACGTATTGGGAACGCCAAACTGCACTTCAGTTGATGCAGTGCTTTGAAACGGCCCGCCCGCCCATATCCACCGTTTCGCCAGCACACGGGGCGCGGGTGTTCGTGTTGACAGTTCCACCCAGGCACCGATGCCGTGACTGGTTCCCGGCGTTGGGCCGCGCAAGCGCACCTTGATCCAATCGTTGGACTGGTCATGCATGTTGCGTAACACGCGCAACGGGCCATTCAGCTCCCCGACCACGATGTCAATGTCACCATCGTTGTCAAGGTCATTGAACACCGCAGTGCGATCGCGGTATGCGCCACGCAAACCAGGACCCGGATCCGCCACCACTTCAAAGCGAGCACCAACGCGGCGCATCACTAACGGTGGTTGCTGGTAATCAGAATCCATGGCCAGCTTGGTCGCCTGTGGATAGACGTGGCCGTTGAAGATCACCACGTCCTCGGCTCCATCATGATCAAGGTCATCAAATGATGTGGCCCAGCCGAGCAGCGGACGACTGGGCGCGCCCATGCCAAACTGCGCGGTGCGATCATCAAAGAACTTGCCGTCTAGATTCAGGTGCAGCGTGTTGGTGTCACTGGAGAAATTGGTGGTAAACACATCCGGCCGCCCGTTGCCATCGACATCACCGATGGCAATGCCCATGGTGGCCTGCCCCGCGCCGTCAATGTTGGTGGCGATGCCCGAAGTCATTCCGCGTTCTTCAAATCGCAATGGACCTCCGGGCTCAGTGCGATTCATGAACAGCGAATTTGGCTCCGAATCATTGGCAATGAAGATATCGAGCCGTCCATCGGCGTCGAAATCAACCACGGCAAGATTCAGCCCGTATCCAGGTATCGCTTTACGAATGCCCGCCGACTCACTGACATCGCGGAAGGTTCCATCACCGCGGTTCTCATAGAGAATGTCGGCGCGTGCAGGCAATCCACGCGGGCCCGCCATCACTTGCATGCCCTTGAAGGAAGCCGGTGGCGGTGGCGTCGACGGATCGAAATCTAAATAATTGACAACAAAGAGATCCAAATCTCCATCCATATCCAGATCAGCAAATCCTGCACTGGTGGACCACGCCGGATCGCCGAGTCCCGCCTGGGCGGTGACATCTGCAAATCGTCCTTCACCCATGTTCTTGAGGAGGATGTCCGCACCGAAGCAACCGATGTACAGATCATCGCGGCCATCGCCGTCGTAGTCACCGGTAGCGCAGCCGAATGCCCAACGCGTGGGACGTGCGCCCATGCGTTCGGAGACATCGCGGAATTTCAGCCCACCCAGATTCTCAAAGAGTCGCGCTCCTGGTCCGTGCTCCGGGTCGGCAAGCGTTGCGCCATTGGGCATGAAGATGTCCATATCGCCGTCGCCATCGAAGTCAATGAGCGCCAAGCCACCGCCCTTTACTTCAACAATCTGCTTGGATGGCAGCTTTCCGCTGGTCATGACGGCATCAATGCCACTGCCGGAAGTGACGTCTTCAAATCGAATGGAGGCAGGCGAAGCCGCAACGGGGATTGCCTGGGCGTGCGCGCCCGGATGCGGCGCAGCCAGCGTCAATGCAAATGCAAACGTGTTGATGATGATCATGTTCATGGCGATGGCTTCTCAGTTTCGGTGCGCGCTTTGATTTCAGCCTGACGAGCGCGCGCATTGGCTGCGTCACTCGCGCGACCGAGTCGGTCAAGGACACGCGCCAATTTGGACCACGCCTCGCCGTGAGTTTCAAAAAGTTCAACCGCCTGTCGATAGCACTGCTCTGCTTCCGGCAATCGGTCTTGACGCAGGAGTACGTCGCCTAGGCGCGCTAAGTTCTTGGCTCGCTCGCGCGCCGCGCCCTGCTGCTCCCCAAGCAGTTCCAGCGCGCGACGAAAGTAAGCTTCGGAGTCAATCACCCGATCTTCTTCGTAGGCGATCAGTCCAAGCGCAAACTGCGTGTCGTCATAGTTTGGAAACGCGTTCGCATGAGTGGTGAAAGCAACGCGCGCACCCGGAAGGTCGCCCAAGTAGTAGCGGCACCAACCGAGGTAATGCACCGCGTGCGCGGCCTCCGGAAATGAATCCACTGGCGCAGCAGCGGCACGCTCCAAAAACGCAAGCGCTTCGCCGTGCCGCTTCTCCTTATGCAACGCCAGTCCAAGGTAGAACCCAGCACGAAGGTCATCGGGGCGCTCCTTCACCATGGAACGCGCCACCGCCTCGGCCGATGGGTACTGAGCACTTCGAAGCAACTTCCGCACCACCTCCCAGCGTGGGTCGGGGGCGGCGGCTGTGGCCGGGTTCGGGGGACGAACGGGGGTGCTCGCAGGCGGGTCCGTGGTAGGAGCGCCCGGGAAGCTCGCTCCGGGAGCGCCAGGGGCGTTTGCAGGAGCCCTCGTGGGGGTAGTCACCGGGGTCGGATTCGCTACGCCGGCGCTCGCACCCTGAGTTGGGTCAAAAATAAGCGTTCCAAGGCCAATGATCGCTCCGCCTGCCGCCACCGTCCATTGGGTCCGCAACTCGTGCATTCACAAAAGTATAGGTGTGTTTACGGACCTTCAGGTGGCACCCAGCCGAACGGAGGTTACATTGTGTTGTTGGCAGAATTGTGAGTTTATCGGTGCGAGGACGCCAATCGGTGCGTACGGTAACCACGCACGGCGCACGTCGTTCGCGGCGTGATCGTCACCGAAATCAGACATATCCTGCACCGACGCCGTCGTCACGCTGCACAGACACATACGAGAACCCCATGCGGATCACCCCCGGAACGCGCATCGCCACTCTCGCAGTCATCACAGCGTCGTGCTTTGCGCTGTGCGCTGATGGCGGAACTCTTGAGTTACAGCCTCGCGCCGGCGACCCCATACGCGAGCTGACTGCCGAGCAGCGCAACCTCTTCGACATTGGACGCGTCCTCTACTCCACACCTATCCCGGCTACCGCGGGCATGGGACCGATCTTCAACAAGAGTAACTGCCAGTCGTGCCACTCCAACCCAGTCGGCGGTTGGGGCAACGCCAGCGTCACGCAGTTTGGAATCTCTGACAAGGGTTCGTTCACTATGGTTCCGGGCGAGTCACAGAGTCTCTTGCAGGAATTTGGCGTGAGCGAATTCTGCATGGAGATCATTCCCGCCACCGCTAATTTTACAGCGATCCGTATGACCAACTCCAGCATGGCCTTTGGAATGGTTGAGGCTGTGCCGGACGCAGCCATTGCACTCTTAGAAGACCCCACTGATGCGAACGGCGACGGCGTGTCCGGACGAATCCACTGGGTTCGACCACTTGAAGAAACGAATAGCAGCAGTCCGCTCCGCGCGGGACGCTTCGGATGGAAGGCACAAGTGGCAACAGTGCTGAGTTTCTCCGGTGACGCCACTCGCAACGAAATGGGCATCACCAATCGATTGCTGATGGAAGAGAATGCTCCAAACGGTGACAACGCCCGCCTCGCACAGTGCGATCCAATGCCTGAGCCGGAAGACGTCAATGACCAGCAGGGATTGGCATTTATTGACCGAGTCACTCACTTTCAGCGCTACTTGGCTGTGCCGCCGCAAACGCCAAAGTCTGGCATGGCCGGCGAAAGCATCTTCATTAACGTCGGCTGCGCCAAGTGTCACGTGCCAGAGTGGACCACTGGCAATACACCTGGCTTAGAGGATGCCATTCGCAATAAAGTCATTCGCCCTTACGCCGACTTCATGTTGCACGACATGGGTCTGCAAGGCGACGGGGTTTCCGACGGCTATGCGTTGGAAACAGAACTGCGGACGCCCACGCTTTGGAATCTGCGGACGCGCGACCCCATGCTCCACAACGGTGCGGCTGCTGGTGGCCTGTTCTCTGATCGGGTGCGAACCGCCATTGCACTGCACGGCCCGTACGGAGAAGGAGCGGGAAGCGCCGATGCGTTTGCGCAACTTTCCGAAGGCGACAAGGTGTTGCTGGTTTCATTCCTGAACTCGCTGGGGCGAGTGGAGTTTGATGACGACGGCGACGGCCATGTGAACATCATTGACTTCATCGCGTTCAAGGCGGCGCTCGGGTCAAGCAGCACTCCGAACAC